>NZ_JBXAGJ010000062.1:0-501 GCF_058794035.1 Roseateles sp. GW835-FHT13E02 | reverse complement strand
CAGCCCGGCCCAGCCTTGGGTGCGACCGGCCCAGCCATGCTGCAGGCTGTTGTCGAACAGCTGGTCCAGCACCTCATGCAAGGCACGCGGAAAGCCCTGCCAGGCCAGCCGCTCGGGCAGGCCCGAGATGTCGAGGCGGAAGTCTGGGCCTGGCAGGCGGGCCTGCCAGGCCTGGGCCCATTGGCGCAGTTGCGCGGCCAGGTCCAGCTGTTGCGGCGCTTCCTGATGCTGGCTGATGGCCAGGGCCTTGAAACGCTCGACCAACTGGCCGGCACGGGCCAGGTTGCGGTCCACCAGCTCGCTGCCTTCTTGCAAGCGGTTCAGGGCCTGGTCGAGCTCGCTGCGGCGCAGCTGGCCGAGCTGGGTCTGGGCGCGCAAGTCCTGGCACTGGTCCTGCATGGTGCTGGCGGCCATGCGGGCATTGCCCAGCGGCGTGTTCATCTCGTGCGCCACGCCCACCACCATGCGCGAGAGGGCCAGCTGCTTCTCCTGCCGCATCAG
>NZ_JBXAGJ010000061.1:0-518 GCF_058794035.1 Roseateles sp. GW835-FHT13E02 | reverse complement strand
GCGGCCGAGATGATGAAGTACTGCTGCAACAACTTCCACGCGCTCAAGATCACCTTCGCCAACGAGACCGCGCGCCTGTGCGGTGCATTGGGCGTGGACGCCTTCGAAGTGATGGACCTGGTCTGCCAGGACACGCAGCTCAACATCTCCAAGGCCTATCTGAAGCCGGGCTTCGCCTTCGGCGGCTCCTGCCTGCCCAAGGACCTGCGCGCGACCACGTATCTGGCCAAGACGCACGATCTGGAGCTGCCCATGCTCTCGGGCATCCTGGCCTCCAACCGCCAGCACCTGGACCTGGCGCTGGACAAGCTGCTGGCCCTGGGCAAGCGCAAGATCGGCTTCATCGGCCTGTCCTTCAAGACCGGCACGGACGATCTGCGCGAAAGCCCGCTGGTGACCCTGGCCGAGCAGCTGATCGGCAAGGGCATGCAGCTGTCGATCTATGACCCCGAGGTGCATCTGGCCAGTCTGCTGGGCGCGAACCGCAGCTTTGTTCAGAAGCACCTGCCGCACATCGG
>NZ_JBXAGJ010000060.1:0-538 GCF_058794035.1 Roseateles sp. GW835-FHT13E02 | reverse complement strand
AGCGGGTAACGAGGCTCGAACTCGTGACCTCAACCTTGGCAAGGTTGCGCTCTACCAACTGAGCTACACCCGCATCGTTTTCTTCCACCAGCTTGCCGAGCAAACCAGCTTCCGAAGTGATGACACTGTGTCCATCTTGTTTTCGCTCCGCTGTTTTTGCATTCAAATCATCAAATGCGTTATCAGCGAAGTCTTGTATTCTATACCGAATATTTGGCTTCTCGCAAGCCTTCTCGCGAGATTTTGATTTGACGCGAACTCTGTTCAGGCCCAGCTGCCACCGCCAGCCTCAGTTGCGCAGGTCATTGAACATTGGGCGCCCACAGCTCCAGTCTGCAACGCTGATTGCACGGCGCAAAACAAAAAGGGAAGCCATCAGGCTTCCCTTCTTTAGTTCCAACGGCGCCTGGTTTCTTAGTCTCTGCATGAAGCAGTTTCTTCAAACACCGGCCAATCGCCTGTTTGGAGCGGGTAACGAGGCTCGAACTCGTGACCTCAACCTTGGCAAGGTTGCGCTCTACCAACTGAGCTACACCCG
>NZ_JBXAGJ010000059.1:0-538 GCF_058794035.1 Roseateles sp. GW835-FHT13E02 | reverse complement strand
ACGTTAGGCCGCACATGGAGCGCACGTCGATCCCGAATGCCTACGCTTCTTTGGCGCTACTCTCGAAGGCCGAGTTGCACGCGCTTGCAGACGGTCTACTTGAGCCCGAACCTTGGGTCGTTGAGCGTTGTGTTGAGTTTGTACTGGCAGAGACGCAGGGCCTCTGGCATGGCCGAGCCAGAGCCATGATGTGCCGCCGCCTAAAACATTGCGATCTTGGCCGCACTCAAAAAGAGAAGCTACTCGCATGCATTCTTGATCGCCTCTCAAACGGTTCGTTCTCTGAGCAGTTCAAAGATCAGTTGCGCCTAGCTATGCACCTCAATCTTCCGCAGGTGCTTGCAGCAAGTCGCAAGTGCCTCAGCAGCAATAAACCATACATCAAGCGCTACGCTGCCTGGGCGCTGTCACCGGAGCATGCGCAGAATGCGGCCTAACTGGTCGCTGGATCCGACTCGCGACGGCTGGTCACTTCAGGCCCTCATTTCATTCTGGGCCTTGCGTGCCCAGACGCCGCTTGCGGCTCAGCTTCAACGTT
>NZ_JBXAGJ010000058.1:0-539 GCF_058794035.1 Roseateles sp. GW835-FHT13E02 | reverse complement strand
GTCATGCAAGACCAGTACAGCTACGACCCCAACGGCAACGTCACCGCCATCACCGACCAGCAGGAAGCCGGCCTCTTCAGCCGGGCCATGACGTATGACGAGCTGGACCGCCTCTGGACGGCCAACGCCCCCGGCGTCTGGGGCAATGCCAGCTACAGCTATGACGCGGTGGACAACCTCAAGAGCGCCACGGTGGGCAGCCGCAGCAGCGTCTTCAGCTACGACGAGAAAAACCGCCTGAGCCGTGCCGTCACGACCGGCGGCACGGCCAGCAGCACCCTGGCCACCCAGAGCTTTGACTTTGACCTGGGCAACCGCCTCAGAAGCTCCAGCCTGGGCGGCGGCTACCTGTATGACGGCCACGGCCGGCGCATCCGTGTTCACAGCAGCGACGGCAGCACCCGCTTGCAGTTGTACAGCCAGGCCGGGCAGATCCTCTGGGCCACCAGCAGCGGTGGGCCCCGGCCGGCGGGCAGCACGGCGTATATCTACCTCGGCGGCAAGCAGATCGCCGAGTGGGCCAGCGCCGGCAACCAGAC
>NZ_JBXAGJ010000057.1:0-553 GCF_058794035.1 Roseateles sp. GW835-FHT13E02 | reverse complement strand
CGCCGGCAAGACGGTCGCACTCAACAGCAGCGCCGACGCCAGCATCACCGCCGACACGCTCAAGTTCGCCGCCAGCACCATCAGCGGCAAGCTGGTCGCCACGGCGAGCACCGGCAGCATCACCCAAACCGGGGCCTTGAACCTCGGTGCCGATGGCAACAGTTTCTCGACCGCCGCCGGCCAGGCCATCACGCTGGGCAGCGCCAATCAGCTCAACAACAAGACCGTCGCGCTCAACAGCGGCGGCGATGCCACCATCAGCGCCGACGCACTCAAGTTCGCGGCCAGCACGATCGGCGGCAAGCTCGTCGCCACCAGCAACTCCGGCAGCATCACCCAGACCGGCGCCCTGAACCTCGGCGCGGACGGCAGCAGCTTCAGCTCGGCCCAGGCCATCACGCTGGGCAGCGCCAATGTCCTGAACGGCAAGACCGTGGCGCTCACCAGCAGCGCCGACACCACCATCACCGCCGACACGCTCAAGTTCGCCGCCAGCAGCATCGGTGGCAAGCTCATCGCCACGGCCAGCACCGGCAGCATCACCCAGACCGGC
>NZ_JBXAGJ010000056.1:0-615 GCF_058794035.1 Roseateles sp. GW835-FHT13E02 | reverse complement strand
AAGCCGCACGTCAACGTCGGCACCATCGGTCACGTGGACCATGGCAAGACGACCCTGACGGCTGCGATCGCGACCGTGCTGTCGAAGAAGTTCGGCGGCGAGGCCAAGGCCTACGACCAGATCGACGCTGCGCCTGAAGAAAAGGCTCGCGGCATCACCATCAACACCGCTCACGTCGAGTACGAAACCGCTGGCCGTCACTACGCCCACGTGGACTGCCCCGGCCACGCTGACTATGTGAAGAACATGATCACCGGCGCCGCACAGATGGACGGCGCGATCCTGGTGTGCTCGGCCGCTGACGGCCCGATGCCCCAGACCCGCGAGCACATCCTGCTGGCTCGCCAAGTGGGTGTGAAGTACATCATCGTGTTCCTGAACAAGTGCGACATGGTGGATGACGCCGAGCTGCTGGAACTGGTGGAAATGGAAGTGCGCGAGCTGCTGAGCAAGTACGACTTCCCCGGCGACGACACCCCCATCATCAAGGGTTCGGCCAAGCTGGCTCTGGAAGGCGACACCGGCGATCTGGGCGAGCAAGCCATCATGCGCCTGGCTGACGCTCTGGACAGCTACATCCCCACGCCTGAGCGCGCTGTGGACGGTGCTTTCCTG
>NZ_JBXAGJ010000055.1:0-695 GCF_058794035.1 Roseateles sp. GW835-FHT13E02 | reverse complement strand
GGGACTTCCCACCTTCAGGCAACGGCGTCAAAGCGCCAAGATTGGTGGTGTTGGTCATCAATCTGCAGCCATTTCGAAAGGGGAAGTCCATGGACAAGAATACCCAAGTTCCAGCGGTGCGCGTAGGCGTGGATCTCTCTAAGCGAGTCATCCAAGTGCACGCCGTTGACGGCGGTGGCCGCGTGCTGACGAACCGGGCGCTGGCCCGCGACAAGTTCCTGGCTTGGTGTGCGCTGTTGCAGGCCGGCTGCATGGTGGTGATGGAGGTCAGCTCCAGCGCACATCACTGGGCCCGGGCCCTGCGCGCGATGGGGCTGGATGCTCGCATCATCTCGGCTCACCTGGCCGCCCCCTATCGCGCCGAGGGCCATTGCGGCAAGAACGACGCCAACGACGCTGCGGCCATCTGCGAGGCGGCGAGCCGCCCTCACATGCGCTTTGTTCCGGTCAAGAGCGTCGAGCAGCAGAGCTTGCTGTGCGTGCATCGCTTGCGCGAAGGCCTCAAGGCGGACCGCACGGCCTGCATCAATCGCATTCGCGGCCTGCTGCTGGAGTTCGGTGTCGCCGTGCCCAATGGATCCAGAGCCCTGCGCCTGGTTCTGGACGAGCTGCTGGAGGACGGCGCCAACGAGATGAATGGCTTGGCCCGCATGACGCTTCGCCGGGCGCAGGCGCAGTGGCGTGAGCTGGACGAG
>NZ_JBXAGJ010000054.1:0-739 GCF_058794035.1 Roseateles sp. GW835-FHT13E02 | reverse complement strand
CCCCGATTGATCTGGATTGCACACGCCGACTCGGACGAAGGGCTGAACAGAGAACAGACTGCCACTCTACAGACGGCCTTGTTGCAGTCGCTGGCAGGTGCCCTGGCGCTGCGGACCCAGATACGAACCGCTCAGCAGGGCTCCATTCCATTCGCGTGGACTGGGTCCGAAGACCGCGCGCCACCACTGGTTAGTCGAGCTTGCCTGCTGCCGGTCTGACCTGTCAGTGCATCTTCTGTGTGTCGTCGTGCATGGAAGTTGGAGACTCAGCTCGGTATGGCGGCGCCGGGCTTGATGCTGATGTGATGGGGATCGAAGCGCTCGCCGCGGGTCATGACGGCCCAGAGGATGCGGGCGTTCTTGTTGGCCAGGGCGACGACCGCCTTCTGCCAGCCCGAGCGCTCCTTGAGGGCCAAGACCCAACGCGAGATCGGATCGCTACGCGTGTGGGCGGTGTTGACCACGGATTTGGCGCCCTGGATCAGCAAGGTCCTCAGATAGGCATCGCCGCGCTTGGTGATGGTGCCCAGGTGAGGCTTGCCACCGCTGGAGTGCTGCTTGGGCACCAGACCCAGCCAGGCGCCGAACTGGGCTCCGCTCTTGAATTGTTTGAAGTCCCCGACTGTGGCGACGGCCGCTGATGCGCCAACGGGGCCGATGCCCATGAGCTGCCCGGCGCGACGCACCTCCGGGTTCTCCTGCTCATGCGCGGCCAGTCGCTCGTCGCACCAGGCTAGGT
>NZ_JBXAGJ010000053.1:0-906 GCF_058794035.1 Roseateles sp. GW835-FHT13E02 | reverse complement strand
ACGAGGTCGATGCCGGCCAGCGAGACGGTGTCTCGACTGCGGAGGCTCAGCGCATCAAGGAACTGGAACGAGAGGTGCGCGAGCTGCGCAAGGCCAACGAGATTCTGAAGCTGGCCAGCGCGTTTTTCGCCCAGGCGGAGCTCGACCGCCGCATCAAGTCTTGAAGGCGTTCATCGACCAGCACCGCCAGCAGCTTGGGGTCGAGCCGATCTGCCGCGTCCTGCAGATTGCCCCATCGGCGTACTGGCGCCACGTCGCGTGCCAGCGCAGCCCGGCCTTGCGCTCTTTGCGAGCTCAGCGCGACGTGCAACTGCTACCGCAGGTGCAGCGCGTCTGGCAGGCCAACCATCAGGTCTACGGCGCCGAGAAGGTCTGGCGCCAGCTCAACCGCGAAGGCGTCGCCGTGGCGCGCTGCACCGTCGAGCGGCTGATGCGCCAGCTCGGGCTGCAGGGTGTGCGCCGAGGCAAGGCCGTGCGCACCACCATTCCCGATCTCAAGGCGCCATGCCCGTTGGACCGCGTCAATCGGCAGTTCCGGGCCGAGCGGCCGAACCAGCTGTGGGTCTCGGACTTCACCTATGTCTCAACCTGGCAGGGCTGGGTGTATGTGGCGTTCGTCATCGACGTGTTCAGCCGGCGCATCGTGGGTTGGCGTCAGAGCAGTTCGATGCACACCGAGTTCGTACTAGACGCATTGGAGCAGGCGCTGTACGACCGCAAGCCGTCCGATAGCCTGGTGCATCACTCCGACCGCGGCTCGCAATACCTGTCGATCCGCTACAGCGAGCGGCTGGCCGAGGCCGGAATCGAGCCCTCAGTGGGCTCCAAGGGCGACAGCTACGACAACGCACTGGCCGAGACCATCAACGGGCTGTACAAGGCCGAGGTCATTCACCGGCGCGGGCC
>NZ_JBXAGJ010000052.1:0-1028 GCF_058794035.1 Roseateles sp. GW835-FHT13E02 | reverse complement strand
GAGCGGCTCAGTGCATCTGGATCGCGCCCTGGGCGCGGCCCTTGCCCGCACGGGCCGGCGGGTTGCACATGCCGCAGACATAGTGGCGGGCAATCTCATGCGGGTGGGTCACGAAGTGGCCGCCGCAGCTCGAGCACTTGGTCATGGTCAGCATGCCGTTGTCGATGAACTTCACCAGGCGCCAGGCGCGGGTGATGGACAACATGGCCTCCAGGCCTTGCGCCTGCGTCTGCTCTTGATACAGCTGGTAGGCCTTGATCACCGCGTCAATCTCGTCCAGCTCCGACACCTTGTTCAGGTACTCGTGCACGTTCAGGAACAGCGAGGCGTGGATATTGGGCTGCCAGGTCATGAACCAGTCGGTCGAGAACGGCAGCTGACCCTTGCTGGGGCTCTTGCCCGAGACTTCCTTGTACAGGCGCAGCAGTCGCTCGTAGGACAGATCCGTCTCCGACTCCAGCACTTGCAGGCGCGCACCCAGATTGATCAGGGTCACCGCACGTTCGATCTGGCGGGCTTCGGTCAGGATGCTCTTGTTGCGCATGATGGAGTCTCTCGAAATTTGGTGTTGGTGTTTGCGGGGCAGCGCCGGGCCGCTCCCAAGCGCCCCGCGGAGCGAATCAACGGCGGGCCCTGCCCGGCCTTGATTCGAACCCCCTCGGGGGGTGGCTGCGCGGTCCCGCGCAGCCGGGGGTCTACATTCAGGCCGCTTCTTGGTGCCGGCCCGCCATCAGGATGCTGGCGTGCAGGCGGCCGACGCCGTCGTTGGCCGCCGTCTTGCTGTGGCTGGTCAGCAGGCCCCAGACCAGGTCGTCGTCCATGCGGAAGCGGCACAGCAAGGTGTTGCCCGAGGAGATCTTCATCAGCTGCGCCGGGCTCAGCGTCGAGATCAGGGTGGCCGTGTCTTCCGAGATGCCCAGGCGGTACAGCGCCTGCTCGCGGTCCGTGCGGATCAGGTTCTGCGCCAGCATCAGGTAGTTCAGATTGGCTTCACGGATCTCGGCGAGGATTTGGTCTGCGTTCATGGT
>NZ_JBXAGJ010000051.1:0-1490 GCF_058794035.1 Roseateles sp. GW835-FHT13E02 | reverse complement strand
AGCGGCCTGGGCCTGAGCACGGCCCACAGCCTGGTCTGCGAACTGATGGGCGGGCGTCTGGAGCTGCAAAGCCCGCCCGGCCAGGGTTGCCAGGTGCGCATCACCCTGCCGCTCTCGCTCAGCCGGCCGTCAATCGGCGGCAGCCCAACAGCGGCAGGGATGGGCGGGCGTTCAGCGCTCTCCTCAGCACCCTGCCTCGCCCCCCCGGAGCCCAAGCCGTGAATGCAAGCCCGCCGTCTCGCCCAGCTCAGATCGCTGAACGTCTGAAGCAGCTTCGGCACAGCATGGTGGGCTGGCTGGATCTGCAAGCCCTGGCCGAGCTGCAGGACTTGCTGCGCCAATCACCCAGCAGCTCTGAAGCGGTCGAGATCGAGGCTTACACCCTCCTGCTGGACCTCAATACCGAAGCCCCGAAGGCTTTGCGCGCCCTGCAGCGCTGCCAGGAGTTGCTGAACCTGGCCCAGGCCCTGCAGCACCCGCTGTGCGAAGCTGCGGTCTGGCGGGTGATGCAGCTGCTGCAGAGCTTTTTGATGCTGCACCCCGCCGCTCTGCACAGCGCAGGCATGGCCGCCAAGCTGTACGCCGACGCGGGGGAGCATGAGCTTGAGCAGATGATGCTGGAGTCGCACAACTACGTGCTCTTCCATGCGCAGATGTACGAAGAGCTCTACGCGTCCTGCCAGTCCCAGCTGCCCCGCGCGCGCCAAAGCCGCAACGTTTTTTGCTGCCGGCTGATTTGGGGCGCGGCCAGTGCAGCCTACACCTTGGGCATGCGTTGCCCGCAGTTGCAGCAGCGTGAGGAATGGTGGCGGCAAGCACGAGAGCTTCATCTGGAAGCCTTGGCGCTGAGCCAAACGCTGCAGCAAACCATGATGGAGGCGATCAGTTTGCTCAACCTGGCCGTGGTGGAAGCCAGTCTGGGCCAGGTGCCGGCAGCGCGGGCCTACCTCGATCGCATCGGGGCGCTGACGCATCTGGACGCACACCGCCCCGGCTGGGAGGCCTGGTTTGGCCTGGCCCAGGCCTTGATCGAACTGCACGAACCTCGCAACAACGCGGCCCAAGAAGAGGCTGCCTGGGGCGGCCTGCTCGCCACCGCACGCCGTCTGCTCGACGGCGGCCTGAACCACGCCGCAGCCGCCGAAGCCGCGCTGCGCACCATCAACCACCTGGGCCGCCAGCGCAATCGTCTGGACGATGCGTTATGGGCCATGGAGACCTTGCTCGACCAACAGCTTCAAGCCCGGCAAGCCCTGGCCCAGAACATGTCTGACACCTTGAGCGTTGCACTTGAGTTGCCACGTCTGCGCCAGGAGAAAGACCGCTTGATGGAACAGGGTTTCGCGCTCGAACAGTCTCTGGCCCAGCGCAACCAGGAGCTCAGCCATGCCCTGGCCAAGGTGCAGGCCGAGACCAGCATCCGCGCCGCCGCCGAGGCCGCCTTGCAAAAAGCCCACGACGAGCTGGAGGCCCAGGTGCGCGCCCGCAGC
>NZ_JBXAGJ010000050.1:0-1549 GCF_058794035.1 Roseateles sp. GW835-FHT13E02 | reverse complement strand
TCGAAATGGCTGCAGATTGATGACCAACACCACCAATCTTGGCGCTTTGACGCCGTTGCCTGAAGGTGGGAAGTCCCGTCGTATTCCATCGAGAGGGACGTCCAAAGGCTAGCGCCTTTGGCCGCCACTCATGTCAAACGTTAGGCGTCAAAAAGCATGCACCCCTTCGAAGGCTTCCTTGACCGCGTCCGACGCGATGGCGGCACTATCGTCGCCCGCATCGTTACTGGCGGTTTCGATCCAAAACCCGATATCCATCCGGTGCTCCTTGTCACGGTGGAGGAGCCAGTTGAAGTGGAGGCTCTCTATGCAGAGCTTCTCCGTGCCAAGGACCTCGATGACGGTTGCTACTTCGCCCTGAATTCTGGTACGGAAGCAGTGCTCACCACCGATCATGGCAACGAGATCGTCCTGCGCGGCGTCAGAGTGACGGTCATGGAAGGTCAATACGACGAAAATGATTTTGAACGCCTTGCCAAGCAGAACCACGAGTGGGGCATGTCTCAGCACAAAGCCCTCGCAAAGGAGTCCGCGCGCCTGCTAAGGGTTCGTCAGTTGCTTCAGGATCAGCATTCGCGCACATCGGTCAAGATCCAAGGGCACGAGGCGGGCACAACGGCCCATACTCTCTATGAACAGCATCTTTCGTTCTTGGCTCGGGTTCTCGCAGAACCTGACGCCTAACCCGTCGCTCGAGTGGACCTCCGCCAGCTGGCCGCGCTACGCTGCCTGCATATTTTCAGCTCCATGCGGCCAGCTGGCTCCGGCCCCTCAGCTTCAACGTTGAGCATCAGATGGCGACTGAGAATCCTATCTACCGCAGATGGATCCCGACGGTAGAGACACGCGTACCAGACATTCACGGCTGGCTGCAGGACATTCACTCTTCTCACGAGCTGGCCACTCGCCTCTTGAATGAACTCGACTCTGAGACTTCAGATCCCGTTCTTCTAGATGCGCTCTCAACTGCGGCGCTAGTACGCTACAGCCGCTGCTTCACAAGCGGAATTAGAGCGCGCTTATCCATCGAAGAACTTCCAACAGCAACGGCCGAAGACATTGAGCTTCACGAGAGATTGCGCGGCATACGCGACTGGCATATCGCGCATCCGATCAACAAGCAGGAAGTTCACGCTCTGTACGTAATCCTTGATGGTTCGCCAGAGGCTAAAACTGGGGCAATAGGCTTTTCCTCGTTCTCATCGGTTCAGTTGCCTCTAGAGAAATTCCAAGTAGATGCAATGTTGGCGCTATGCGAGAAGTGGGTTTCCTGGCTGAATGAATCGCCCCGGGTTCCGAGGAGGCCTGTTGGTTTAAGTCAGGCGGTCGCGGCCTGACCAGCGCGTTGACGATGGTAGTTGGCTTCGAACTCCGCTGGCGGGACGTAGCCCAGTGGTCCCATCAGCCGGTGATGATTGAACCAAGCCACCCATTCCAGGGTCGCCAGTTCCACCGCTTGCTTGGTCTTCCAAGGCCCGCGCCGGTGAATGACCTCGGCCTTGTACAGCCCGTTGATGGTCTCGGCCAGTGCGTTGTCGTAGCTGTCGCC
>NZ_JBXAGJ010000049.1:0-2415 GCF_058794035.1 Roseateles sp. GW835-FHT13E02 | reverse complement strand
ATCAATCGGGGGCAGGTCTTGCAGGGGGATTCAATGAGACGGTGTTGACGCGGTGGGAAGTCCCTGTAACTGGTTAGACCGCATCTCGCACCCTCGAGAGCGCATTGCCTAGAGACCGCTGCAGTCTCCAAAGCGCATAGAAGCAGCAAAGTAGGTTGACCAAAAGAATTCCCACCAGCAGTCGCGTCGTGGCCGGGTTCTCCATGGAGACAAGCCATAGAGTGAGCGCGACAAAGGCTAGAGACGTGGCGACAAGTCTTGGAACCGTTCCCAATGAGGATCGAGTCCAGCCAACTGGATCGCTAGTGATCAAAGGCATCTCGCTCTCCCCTAAAAATGCTGTGGTCTAACGTTTGAGCTAACTGGCCCGCGACGGCAGGACGCCGAAGGGCCAGAATGAAATGAGGACCGTAGGCGGCATGCCGTTGTGGGTCCAGTTGAGCGAATGGTTAGGCCTCGGCATCACGAAGCAAGCCTTCGAGGAAGTCGGGGCTGGGCTGAAACGGGGCAACGCAGCCTCGGACATATGCCAACTTCTGTTCGTGGGTTGCGCCAAGCCACCATGAAGTTTCCGCATCGATTTTCAGCTTCGCTTGGATCACAGGCAGGACAACATTGTTTGGCAGCGATTCCACCCACCGCTTATGAGTCTCCACTGCATCCAACTTTCCCGCAGCTGCGCGTGAGCGGAGAAGCGCGTCGGAAATGCGCTGAGCAAGGGCATGAACGTATGGACTGCCCCAAAGATCTGTGTCGTCGGGTGCTGATTGAAACTTCGCCTCCGCAACAAGACGCCATAGCGCCAATAGCTCGTTCGGATCCTCGACTGTGAAGAGAGATGACATATTCATTGAGAGGCCTAACGTTCGCGCTCAGCGGGCGGCGAAGCCGTCCGCTGCAGCAACGGGTTGAGCGGCATCTTCTGCCCTGATCGAGCCTTCATCCAGGAGCGCCCGAGCTGAAGTTGTGTAGCGTTCAAAGAACTCCTCAAGCGTCGCTGCTACCAGCTTGGGAGCGCAGCCGTCGAAGTAATCAACGTACACCGCGCTCTGCTCCAAATTCACTGGTTTGAGCCGGTACACCCAGCACGAGATGCAGTAGTCGGAGAACAGCACACCGAATTCGGAAGGCGTTTGTCCTTCAATTTCGTCCAACGACCACAAGCGCCAGTACTCGTTGTCCATCATGCGCATGCCACCAAGCGCGCCGTATAGGGAAAGAACGTCTCCGGTTGCAATGGAGCCAAGTTTGGCGAAGGCTTGTCTCACCGACGCCGCAGGTGGCGGCGGCAGTGG
Source organism: Roseateles sp. GW835-FHT13E02 (assembly GCF_058794035.1). Lineage (NCBI taxonomy): Bacteria > Pseudomonadati > Pseudomonadota > Betaproteobacteria > Burkholderiales > Sphaerotilaceae > Roseateles > Roseateles sp. GW835-FHT13E02. Next base: position 1,120 of record NZ_JBXAGJ010000049.1, on the reverse strand, counting down.
TTCAGCGGCCTCTGCCGTCCAGCGCGGAAGTAGTTCTGAAAGCGACTGCATGCTTGACGCTCAACGTGTGCGGTAAGCGGGCCAGCCAGCATAGCTGGCGCAGGTCCGCTTGACCAAAATGTTATAGCGCTGCATCGAGAGTCCAGTAGTAGCTGGGGGCGTCGCCCGCAGCGGCGTCGAAGTATTCGGAACCATTCGCTGGTGATCTCGCGGGCTCGACTTCTTCGGGCCTCAACGGTCGCCACCCTGGGGCGCGAAGAATGCTGCCGAAAACGGAAACGCCTACGGGAAATCTCTGAAGAGCAAGTAACTGGCTTTGGACCAGGCTCCGCTTGTTCGCCCCGCCGCCCATTGTTGGGTTTGCGAGTTGCACGTGATCATCTTCCCAGCCGCACAGTTCGCAAATCTCATAGCTGCCAGGCGGCTCGCCGAAGACGAGAAATCCGCAGCTTGGGCAAGGGAAAGACTCTTCATTCATGGCGAGCGCTATAACGTTGAAGCTAACCGGCTCGCAGCGGCAGGGCGCGGCTGGCCGAGAATGAAATGACGGCCAGCCGTGGCGTGCCGCTGCGGGTCCAGTTGAGCGCAGGGTTAAACCGCACGATGAACGCCGACCTCTTCCTTCTCTGCGACAAAGCACTTACTACCCGGCTGTGCCCGGCCTCTGACAGGCAACGAGCCAAGCTTACGGCAATACTGTTCTCGCACGAACTTGCGAAACGATTTGCTAGAGCCATACGCCGCATAGTGCCAGGCGGTTTGTCCGTGAATGTCCAGAGTAGTGAGCGAGGCTCCCGCTTCAACCAGATAGCGAAACATACGCTTTCTGGTTCTGGTGTGCTTGTCCAGCATTTCGCACAACCACATTAGTGGCGTTGTACCCGTATCTGGATCGGCTTCATTCGGATTCGCCCCGGCTCGCAACGCGGCGCGAAGCTCTGATGGAGCGCAGTAAAAAGCAAACGCACCGAGGTCAGTCTTGGGAGCCATGCGGTTTAACGTTGAAGCTGAGCCGCGAGCGGCGGCACGCCGACGCGAGTCGGCTCGAGCGGAATACGAAGGGACTTCCCACCTTCAGGCAACGGCGTCAAAGCGCCAAGATTGGTGGTGTTGGTCATCA
>NZ_JBXAGJ010000048.1:0-2436 GCF_058794035.1 Roseateles sp. GW835-FHT13E02 | reverse complement strand
GACCGAGGGGCTGCCGTCGCCGTAGCGGGTGAGTTCCAGCTGGTTGACCTTGTCGTGCTGGTGCGTGATGCGCGCGGCGGCGGGCACCAGGTCGCGATCGCAGCCGCCCAGCCCGGTGTGGGTCTGGCCGGGTGCGCGCCAAGCGATGTTGCCGGCGGCGTCGTAGTCTTGGATGGTGGCGCCGGTTTCAGGCTCCACGGTCTTGCACAGGCGCTGGCCCTCGTCGTAGACGTAACTGCGGGTGACGCTGACACCGTGGCCGCCCCGCGTGATGCTGGTGGGCTTGCCAAAGTCATCACGCTCGATGCTGATGCTCATGCCGCCAGGCAGGCCGTCACCGGCGGGCACCTCGATGGCGCTGAGCTGCGACTCAGAGGGGTTGTCCAGGGCCCATAGGAGAGGCTGAGCGCCCGCGTCGCCAGGGGAGTGTTTCGCAGGCTGAATCGAAACCGATTTGAGGTTCCCGGCCGCGTCATAACGGTACTCGGTTTGCACCGGCGCCTGAGCCTTCGCCATCGCTGCACCCGACACCAAAGCAGAGCTCAGCAGCGCGACGAGCAGGACCAAACGCCCCCCGATGCGAAGCCTGGCCCTGCTTTGATCTTGCGTGTGCGCTCGCGATTGCGATTGCGAATGCATTGGAAAAACTCCTCCCGACATGGGCTTGGGACGCGCTTGCTGCTGGGTCACTTTTCTTCTTCTTCGCGTGGCGCTCGATTTGTTTATCTTTGTGTCTGTCTAGCTATCTAACTATTTACTTAATCATTCAGTCTGGCGATAGGCATGCATGAATGCAAGGTCGGCGACCTGGCTCACGGCGCTTGTTTGTCTGCTCGCTGGACTTCTTGGAAACTTAGAACGGAGGAGGGTCAGGTCTTGCCTTTAGATTTAAGGCCTGACCCTCTTGCCGCTCTTGCCGCGCATTTACTTAATTGTTCAGTCTGGTGATAGGCATGCATGAATGCATGCATACAAGGTCGGCGACCTGGCTCACGGCGCTTGCTTGTCTGCTCGCTGGTCTGTCAGTTTGGAAACTCAGAACGGCGGAGGGTAAGGTCTTGCCTTTAGATTTAAGACTTGACCCCGAATTCGCGAATTTTCTCTAGCTTCTAATTTTCTACTCGAATTTCACATAAAATACATCTTCTATTCTAAGCATTGGCTTATCACTTGATTTTGAATTAACGATTGTAAAAACAAATTCAATATTTGCAGTCAAAACACACAACCCACGCCCAACACATCGCTTATCTTTCTCCTTTCTAAACAAATTATTCCGCTCGCCATCTGCATATCCATACACATCTAAAGCCCGACCACCATCGGGCTGCACAACATCGGAAACGTACTCTTCATGACGAGCAACAAAGTTATATTTCCCAACCATTCGATACTTAACGCCTGAGTCAGTCAACGAGATTGAAATAGCCTCATCAAAAGATCGAACAGGCCTAACCCCATCGCCATCGGCTAGGTCAGCAATAGCATGCGGAGAATGGAACACAAAAGCCAAATAGACAACAATTCGAACTATAGATTTACTCATTTCTTCATTGCATTATCAGTTGATTTCTCAATAGCATCTTTTAAATCTTTTTCATCATATAAAATGCCATGCGCCTTCGAGACAAGGGCCTCCGTCGAGTAAGCAGAATGCTCACGTTTCAATATAGCCTCTCGCCCATGAATCCTTGCTGATACTGGACCTTCTTTTTTGGCATCCAAATCATGTCGACCCTCATGAGCCAAGCTTGAAGCGTTAGCTACACGTGGATCCTCCCCCAGCCCTTTTTTGAGATCAATTTCAATATTCCCTGCCTGATCGGTTCTCGCCTTCGTATTGCCATCGAGAGAAGTGGCCGTAATCGTTGGGCCCGCGCTACCACTCTCGCCTATGTATTCACTAACCTCTCTCACGAGAGCGCGCTCAGAACTGGATAACTTTCTGCTACGTGACGCCTCCCGAATCGCAACAACGGCGCTATCAATTTCAGCGCACTCTGAACCAGAACCAACACAAGAATACCTGCCAGTGGGATCAAGATACTTGTATGGATTATTCTCGGCGTAGTGATACCGCCCAAAGCTCTTCCCAGAGGCCGCATCCGTGACGACTGGATCAACGCTCAGGAACCTCCCCGCAATCGGGTCGTAATACCGCTGCTGCATGTACACCAGATCCGTCTCCGGATCATTCACATGCCCCGTGAACCCAATGCTGCTGGTCGCCGGCCCCGGTTTCGTGCCCGCCGCCGTGAAGCCATAAGGCTCATACCGCGTGCGGTTCATCACCACCGGCTGAGCGGCGGTGTTCGTGTGCGCCACCGGGCTGCCCAGCGCATCGGTGTGCACATACTGCGTCTGGTTGCCGGCGCTGGCCCACTCGGCGATCTGCTTGCCGCCGAGGTAGATATACGCCGTGCTGCCCGCCGGCCG
>NZ_JBXAGJ010000047.1:0-2718 GCF_058794035.1 Roseateles sp. GW835-FHT13E02 | reverse complement strand
ACGTCGCCGTCGGCCACCGGCTGCAGGCCGGTCACGGCTTTGAGCGTGGTGGTCTTGCCCGCGCCGTTGGCGCCGATCAGGCTGACGAGTTCGCCTTGGCGCACTTCGAAGTGCACGCCTTTGACGGCCTGGATGCCGCCGTAGGCGACCTTGAGTCCGCTGACTTCGAGCAGGATGTCTTGTTGTGGGTTCATGTGGGTGTCGCCTTGTTGCTGGTGATCCTGGGGCCGCGATCAGTGGGCTGCATGCCCGGCGCCCAGATAGGCTTCGATCACTTTCTCGTTGCGCTGCACGTCGTAGGGCGTGCCTTCGGCAATCTGCTTGCCGTAGTCCAGCACCGTGACGCGGTCGCACAGACCCATCACCAGCTTCACATCGTGTTCGATCAGGAGGATGGTGCGGCCGTCCTTGCGGATGCGGTCGATCAGCTCGCGCAACACCACCTTCTCGGTGGCGTTCATGCCGGCGGCGGGCTCGTCCAGGGCGATCAGCTTGGGGTCGGTGGCCAGGGCGCGCGCGATCTCCAGCCGGCGCTGGTCGCCGTAGCTGAGCGTGCGGGCCTTGTACTCGGCGTACTTGCCGATGCCCACGTAATCGAGCAGTTCCTGGGCACGCTTGGCAATCGCCGCTTCTTCGGCCTTGAAGCCGGGGGTGCGGAAGATGGCGCCGATCAGGCCCGAGCCGGAGCGCACATGGCGGCCCACCATCACGTTCTCCAGCGCCGTCATTTCAGCGAAGAGGCGGATGTTCTGGAAGGTGCGCGCGATGCCGGTCTTGGCCACTTCGTGCACGGCGGTCGGGGCATAGGGCTTGCCGCCGAGCTCGAACGTGCCGCCGTCCGGGGTGTACAGGCCCGTGATGACGTTGAAGAAGGTGGTCTTGCCCGCACCGTTGGGGCCGATCAGGCCGTAGACCTGGCCTTTGTTGATCTGGATGCCCACGTCGGAGAGGGCTTGCAGGCCGCCGAAGCGCTTGGACACACCGGCGACTTTGAGCACCACCTCTGCGTTGCTGTTGTTGTTGCTTGTCATGGCTTGTTTTCCTTTGCAGACCCGGTGTTCACTTCTGCGGCACCGGCGCGGCGCGGCCGTGCTCGGGCGCCGGCCACAGGCCGCGCGGACGCACCAGCATGATGCCGATCATGGCCAGGGCCACCAGCAGCTGGCGCAGGATGGAGGCGTCCAGACGCCCACCCGTCATCTCCTGCAGCGGGCCGGCCGCGTAGCGCAGCACCTCGGGCAGGGCCGACAGCAGCAGCGCGCCCAGGATCACGCCAGGGATGTGGCCGATGCCGCCCAGCACCACCATGGCCACGATCATCACGCTCTCTTGCAGGCTGAAGGACTCGGGGCTCACAAAGCCCTGGAAGGCGCCGAACATGGAGCCCGACACCCCGCCGAAGGTGGCGCCCATGCCGAAGGCCAGCAGCTTCAGGTTGCGGGTGTTGATGCCCATGGCCTTGGCGGCGATCTCGTCCTCACGGATGGCCATCCAGGCGCGGCCGATGCGGCTGTTCTCCAGGCGATAGCAGATCAGCACACTGAACACCACCAGCACCAGGAAGAGGTAGTAGTACAGCGTCACCGAAGGGATGGCGAAGCCGAACAGCTCGGTGCCCTTGCCCAGGTCCAGGCCGAAGAAGTGGAAGGAGTCGATCTGGCCGATGCCGCGCGGGCCGTTGGTGATGTTGACCGGGTACTCCAGGTTGTTCAGGAACACGCGGATGATTTCACCGAAGCCCAGGGTCACGATGGCCAGGTAGTCGCCCCGCAGCTTCAGCGTGGGCGCGCCCAGCATGACGCCGAAGAAGGCCGCCAGCCCCGCCGCCAGCGGGATCACCAGCCACAGCGGCGAGTGCAGCCCGTTGGGGAAGGCCATGCGGAAGGCCTCGAAGTTCTCGCTCAGGTGCGGGCTCGACAGCAGCGCGAACATGTAGGCGCCCACCGCGTAGAAGGCCACATAGCCCAGGTCCAGCAGACCGGCGTAGCCCACCACGATGTTCAGGCCCAGGGCCAGCATCACGTACAGCAGCGCCAGGTCGATGATGCGCACCGGCCCGTTGCCGAACTGCTGCGCAATCAGCGGCACCACCAGCAGGCCCAGGGCCGAGAGCAGGAAGACGAAGAGTTTGTTTTGTTGTTGCATGGTCTGTGTCTCCTTGGGGCCTCAAGCCCGATCCGCCACGCGCTCGCCCAGCAGGCCCGAGGGCCGCAGCGTCAGCACCAGGATCAGCGCAATGAAGGCAAAGATGTCGGCATAGTGGCTGCCCAGCACGCCACCGGTCAGGTCACCCAGATAGCCCGCACCGATGGCCTCGATCAGGCCCAGCAGCACGCCGCCCACCATGGCCCCGGCCAGGTTGCCAATGCCGCCCAGCACCGCCGCCGTGAAGGCCTTCAGCCCCGGCATGAAGCCCATGGTGTGCTGCACCGTGCCGTAGTTGGCCGCCCACATCAGGCCGGCCACCGCGGCCAGCGCCGCACCGATCACAAAGGTGGTCGAGATGATGAAGTCCGGCTTCACGCCCATCAGGCCCGCCACCTTGGGGTTCTCGGCCGTGGCCCGCATCGCGCGGCCCAGCTTCGTGTGATTCACCAGCCACATCAGCGTGGCCAGAATCATCACCGTGGCGCCCAGGATCACGCACTGCGTCACCGTGATCACCGGCCCGCCCAGATCGATCGGCGTGGTCGGCAGCAGCAGCGGGAAGGGCTTGGG
>NZ_JBXAGJ010000046.1:0-2731 GCF_058794035.1 Roseateles sp. GW835-FHT13E02 | reverse complement strand
CTGCGGCATGTGCAACCCGCCGGCCCGTGCGGGCAAGGGCCGCGCCCAGGGCGCGATCCAGATGCACTGAGCCGCTCAGAGACCGAAGCCTCATGTACCGCGTTTGTCTGGTCGTCATCGCTCGCGATGAGGCGGCGACGATCGCCCGCCTGCTGGACAGCGTCCGGCCCTGGGTCGATGAGATGCTGGTGCTGGACACCGGCTCCAGCGACGCCACGCCGGCGCTGGCCCAGGCGGCAGGCGCGCGCGTGCAGCACTTCGCCTGGTGCGACGATTTTTCCGCGGCTCGCAACGCGGCACTGGACGCCGCGCAAGCGGGCGGGGCGGACTGGCATCTGGTGCTCGATGCCGATGAATGGCTGATCGCCGGTGGCCCGGCCCTGCAGGCTTTGCGCCATCAAGCCCCGGACCATGTCGCAAGCATCGAGCTGGTCGACCATTTTCACGATGGCGCGCAGCGCGAGGCGCACGCCCGGCTGAGCCGCGTCTTGCCGGCTGCCGTGCGCTATGCCGGCCGCATCCACGAGCAGCCCCAGCATCAGCTGCCGCTGCGCGCCCTGGCCGTGCAAATCGGCCACGATGGCTATCTGCCCGATCGCCTGCAGGCCAAGCGCGGTCGCAATGAAGCGCTGTTGCGACAGGAGCTGCAGCAGCGCCCGGACGATGCCTACCTCTGGTACCAGCTCGGCAAGGACCAGTCGGTCTACGAAGACTATGCGGCGGCCGAGACCAGCTTTGCCCAGGCGGCGGCCCTGTCGCCCACGCTGCCCGGATGGTGGATGGATCTGGTCGCGCGGCGGCTGTATGGCCTCAAGCAGCTCAAACGCCACGATGCCGGCATGGATTTCGCGCAGAGCCAGCTGGACGTTTGCGCCGAGTCGCCCGATTTCTTTTTCGCCCTCGGCGACCTTTTGCTCGACTGTGCCGCCGATCTGCCCGAGCAGGCGCCGGCCTTGCTGCCCATGATCGAAGACGCCTGGCGGCGCTGCCTGGAGATCGGTGAGCGGCCCGAGCTCAGTGGCGCGGTGGCCGGGCGCGGCAGCCATCTGGCCGCCCACAACCTGGCCCTGGTGCTGGATGGCACCGGCCGCCCGGACGAGGCCCAGGCCTTGCGGCAGCGCTTCGCCCTGGCCGCCTGAGGGCTCGCGAGCCGGCCTTCGAGCTCGCTCTGGATCTGCTGGGTGCGTTCGCAGCTTTTCTGGCGATGGCCGGATGGGCCTGCGGTATCCAATGCTCTGACGCGCACATCCGCGCGCGATTCACAGCGAAGAGCAGCCCCGGCATGAAAACACCCGCCCATCCCCAGGCCCGCCGCATCCAGGCGATGGCGCCGCGTTACATGCAGACCTTTCGTTGTGTGGGGGCTGACTGTGTGGAGAGCTGCTGCGGAAGCTGGAGCATCGCCATCGATGAGCGCACCTACAAACGCTACCAAACCATCCGCATCGAGCCTCTGGCGAGCCAGCTTCGGCACCATGTGCAGCGACATGCCGATCCTGCGTCGGCCCATGGCGCGTACGCCAGCATTTCGCTCAAGATGGACGAAATGTGTCCCATGCTCGACAGCGACCGCCTCTGCAGCATCCAGAAGTCCTTGGGCGCCGAGGCCTTGTCCGGCACCTGCAACGACTACCCGCGCATGTATGTCCATGACGGCCAGCATCTGGGCCTGTGTGCCAGCCTGAGCTGCCCCGAGGCTGCACGCCTTGCGCTCAGCGATGCCTCGGCCCTGGACTTGAGCGAAGTCTCGCTGGACATCAATCCCGAACTTGCCCCGGCCTTGCATCGCCGGCGCGACCCCTTCCCGTCGGCCGAAGAACCCGATCTGGTGCGCCGTCATGCGCCCATGCTGGCCACGCTCATGGATGCCCTGGTGCGCCTGGATTCGCTCACGGCAGAACAGGCCCTGGTGTATGGCGGTCTGCTCTGGCGCCGTATCGCGGCCCTGGGGGAGCCGGGCTCAGCCGCGGCGAGCGATGCGGCGCTGGAGCAGGTGCTTGATCAGTTCTTGCGCCCCGATTCCCTGTCGCGCGCGGCCGAGCTGGTGCAAGGCCTGCCTGTGCCCAAGGAGGCTCAGTTCAGCCTCTTGCTGGGCGCCTGTCAGCGCTTCATGCGCGAGCATGGTGGAAGGGCTTCCTTCCGCGCGCTGATGGACGAGGTCAGCCAGGGCCTGCTGCTGGGCGAGTCCATGGAAGTGTGCCTGGCCCGTTACCAAGATGCCGATCAGCAGGTGCTGCGCCCCTTCCTGGCGCAGCATCCCCATTTGCTCAAGAACTACACGCTCAATGCCTTGCAGGCCGCGGTGTTCCCGCGTCGAGGCACGGCCGAGCTGCAGACGGAGTACATGGATCTGGCCGTTCGCCTTGCCTTGATTCGCTTCTACCTCGTCGGACTCGCGGCCCTGCGTGGCCCGGCTTTTGGGGTGAATGACGTCATCCGTGCGGTCTACGGTGTGGCCCGCAATATCGAGCACAACCGGCGTTTCATGCCGGGTGTGATGCAGCTTTTGCAGGAGCGCGGTGCCCTGCGCCTGGAAGTGCTGGCGACCCTGTTGCTCTGAGCCGAGCTCGGGCCAGGGTAGGGCGCCTGACAGCGCTAAGCTGCCGTCCGCCATGGGCAGGAAAAGCCAGATATTTCACGGTCTGCAGCGGGCTTGTAGGAAGTTGCCTGACAAGGTTCTGGGAAGAACCGGGACTCAAGAGCTGGATTTGGGCTGATGTTGCGGGGCTGA
>NZ_JBXAGJ010000045.1:0-4328 GCF_058794035.1 Roseateles sp. GW835-FHT13E02 | reverse complement strand
CTGCGGCATGTGCAACCCGCCGGCCCGTGCGGGCAAGGGCCGCGCCCAGGGCGCGATCCAGATGCACTGAGCCGCTCTGCAAGCTTCAGCGCTTCGGTTGCTGGCCGTGCTCTGCTGAGTCCTTGCCGACGCTTTCCTCTTCAGTCTTCTTTCCCGCCCCTTCATGCCCTGGATGCGCTGGCCGCTGCCTGCCCTGCTCAGCTGGGGTGCTGCCTGGCTGCTGTTCATGCAGCTGCAGCGTGTGGGCTTCACCGCGTGGCCGGCCTTGCTGGCCGCCGCGGCGCTGGGTGCCGGCCTGGCCTTCTTCCACAGCGCCCGTTGGCGGCGCCTGATGGTGGCCCTGGGCTTTCCTCTGTCAATTCTTCTGGCCGGCGGTGCGTCCGCTTGGCCGGCTTGGTCCTGGCTGCTGCCCCTGGTCTTGCTGCTGCTGGCTTACCCGCGCCGCAGCTGGGGTGATGCGCCGCTCTTTCCAACCCCCGTGGGTGCCCTGAAGGACTTGCCCGCGCTGGCCCCCCTGGCGCCTGGCGAGGTGGTGCTGGATGCCGGATGTGGCCTCGGTCACGGCCTGCGTGAGCTGCGTCGCTGCTACCCGCAGGTGCAGCTGCAGGGCATCGAGTGGAGCCCCTTGTTGGCGCGCCTGGCCCGCTGGCTTTGCCCTTGGGCACGGGTCGAGCGTGGTGATATGTGGGCGCAGTCCTGGGCGCCGTTCGGCATGGTCTATGTGTTCCAGCGGCCGGAGTCCATGGCCCGGGTCTGGGCCAAAGCCCGTGCGGAGATGCGCCCCGGCAGCTGGCTGGTCAGCCTGGATTTCGAGATCGTGGGGCAGGGCGCCTTGGCCTGTCTGGAGCTGGGTGGCCGGCACCGGGTCTGGCTGTACCAGCTGCCAGGTGCGGTGCGCTGATGCTGTGGTTCTCGGTGAGGCACAGCTGCAGTTTGGGCGGTCAAAACCGGCCAGTTGCATGGAGTGCGCGAAGCGTGCCCCGGGCACACTCAAGCGCATCAAGCTCCGGCCGATAAGGACCGGAGAGCTTCCAAAGAAAACACCATGTTTGTCATCATCGGTTGGGCCGTTTCCATGGCTTGCATCTTCGGCGTCTATATTGCCCACGGCGGCAATATCAGCGTCATCTTGCACGCCTTGCCGTTTGAGGTGACCACCATTCTGGGGGCCGCCATCGGCGCTTTCCTGGCCAACAACCAGATGAAGGTGGTCAAGGGCGCCGTGGCCGGCTTGGGCCGCTGCTTCAAGGGCAGCAAGTTCAGCAAGGCCCGCTATATGGAGCTGCTGGCCCTGATGTACGACATCTTGCAAAAGGCCCGCAAGGAAGGGCTGATGTCGATTGAAAAAGACGTCGAAGACCCGCACAGCTCGCCGCTGTTCCAGAAATACCCGGTGGTCGGCAATGACCACCATGTCACCGAGTTCATTACCGATTACCTGCGCATGATGGTCTCGGGCAATCTCAATGCCCACGAGATCGAGTCGCTGATGGACGCTGAAATCGACACCCACCATCAGGAAGAGCATGCCGCCGTGGCCGCCTTGCAGCGCATAGCGGGCGGCTTGCCGGCTTTCGGCATCGTGGCCGCCGTGCTGGGTGTGGTGAATACCATGGGCTCGGTGGGCCAGCCCCCGGCCGTGCTGGGCGGCATGATCGGTTCCGCCCTGGTCGGTACCTTCCTCGGCATTCTGATGGCCTACGGTTTCGCCGAGCCGCTCGCCGGCCTGCTGGAGCAGAAGGTCGAAGACGCAGGCAAAGAACTGCAATGCATCAAGACCACCTTGCTCGCCAGCATGCAGGGCTACGCCCCGCAGGTGGCCATCGAATTCGGCCGCAAGGTGCTGTACTCGGGCGACCGCCCCACCTTCGCCGAGCTTGAAGCTCATGTGAAGAAGAAGTGAGCACCATGACCCACAGCAAGGCCAGTCGTTTGGTCGAAGTGGTCGGGCTCGCCGCCGGGCCGCTCCCAAGGCGGGCCGCGCCCCCTCGGGGGGCAGGAGCCGTATTCGGCGAGGTGGGGGCCTGGCCCGCCGCCGGGCCGCTCCCAAGGCGGGCCGCACCCCCTCGGGGGGCAGGAGCCGTAATCGGCGACGTGGGGGCTCGTTATGGCTGGTGACGCCAAAAAGCTTCAACCCATCATCATCAAGCGCGTCAAAAAGGGCGGCCATGCCGCCCATGGCGGCGCCTGGAAAATTGCCTACGCCGACTTCGTGACGGCCATGATGGCCTTCTTCCTGCTGATGTGGCTGCTCGGCTCCACCACCGAGGGCGACAAAAAAGGCATTGCCGACTACTTCGGCTCGCCGCTCAAGGTGGCCATGCAGGGCGGCTCGGGTTCGGGCGATTCCTCCCACATCGTCAAAGGCGGCGGCAAGGACCTGACGCGTGAGTCGGGCCAGGTCAAGGCCGGCGATGTCGAGGCGCGCCAGCGCACCTTCAGCCTGCGCGCACTCAAGGAAGAGCAACGCAAGGCCGAGAAGGCCCGGCTGGAGGAGCTGAAGGACAAGGTCGAAGAGGTGCTGGCCAACAACCCGCAACTGGCCTCGCTGGGTGGGCAGATCCGCCTCGACATGACCAAGGAAGGCTTGCGCATTCAAATAGTGGATGAAAACAACCGCCCCATGTTTGACAGCGGCAGCGCAGTTGTGAAACCCTATATGCGGGCCTTGTTGCAGGAGCTCGGCTCCGTGCTCAAGGAGGTGCCCAACCGTTTGACCCTGGAGGGACACACCGATGCTTTGGGATTTGCCGGTGGTGAGCGTGGCTACAGCAACTGGGAGCTGTCGGCCGATCGTGCCAATTCCTCCCGGCGCGAGTTGATCGCCGGCGGCCTGCCGGAATCGCGTACGCTGCGGGTGCAGGGCCTGGCCTCCAGCAAGCTGCTCGACCCCAAGCAACCCGAAAGCCCGATCAATCGCCGCATCAGCATCATCGTGATGAATCGCGATGCCGAGGATGCGGTCTTGAAGAATGTGCCCCCGGAAGAAGACGGCGAAGAGGCTGGCGCTGCAGACCCGCCTGGGGCACCGAAAAACCCCTCAAGTTCCAACCCCAAACCCCGATAAGTCTCTCTAGCCCCTGCGAGGAAAGCCATGAGCACTGACATGAAATTTTTGGTTGTCGACGATTTCTCCACCATGCGCCGCATCGTGCGGGGCCTGCTGAAGGAAATCGGCTACAACAACTGCGAAGAAGCGGAAGACGGGGTCGACGCCCTGAGCAAGCTCAAGCTGGCCAAGTACGACTTCGTCGTCAGTGACATCAACATGCCGAACATGACCGGCTTCGAGTTGCTCAAGGCCATCAAGGAAGATCCCAACCTCAAGCATCTGCCGGTGCTGATGGTGACCGCCGAAGCCCGCAAGGAAGACATCGTGCTGGCCGCCCAGAGCGGTGCCGCCGGCTACATCGTCAAGCCTTTCACCAAGGCCACGCTGGAAGAGAAGGTCGTCAAGATCATGCAGAAACTGGCCGCTTCGGCCTGAGCCCCGGGAGACGACCATGCAGATGGAAGAACTGAGCAAACTCACCAGCGGTACCGATCCGCTGACCGTCTCTCCTGAAGTCTTTCAGCAGATCGGTACCATCACCCGCGTGCTGCACGACACCATGCAGCAACTCGGTGTCATGCCCAAGCTCCAGGTCGCGACCGACGGCCTGCCCGACGCTCGCAGCCGCCTGAGCTACATCGCCACCAAGACGGCTGCCGCCGCCAACAAGGTCTTGAACTCGGTCGACCAGGCCAAGGAAGACCACGCCCACATCACGGCCGCCACCAATGCCATGGCCGCCGCCATCGTGGCCGACCCGGTCAAGGCCGTGGCCAGCGGTGCGGTGCTTAACTTCGTCAAGGAAGTCGAAGACCGCACGGCGCGCATCGACGGCCACCTGACCGACATCATGATGGCCCAGGATTTCCATGACCTGACCGGCCAGGTCGTGGCCAAGGTGGTGACCCTGGCCAATGACCTGGAAGACAGCCTGGTCAAGCTGCTGGTGTCCATCGTCCCGCCCGAGCAGCGCGAGAAGGTCGACCCCAGCATCCTGCAAGGCCCGGTCGTGAACCCCGAAGGTCGCACCGACATCGTCGCCGACCAGGGCGAGGTGGACGATCTGCTGGCCAGCCTGGGCTTCTGAAACCCAGGGCTCCCAGACACTCCGGAAAGAAACCCGCTGCGGCGGGTTTTTTGTTGCTCGCGCGAAGACGGTGGGCGGCAGTGGCAAGCGGCACATTGCGGACCTATGTTGTGTTTGTCGTTCTCGCTGCGGTGTCTCGGCCCGCCGCCGGGCTCATGGTTCGCGGGTCGGCTCTTCGAGCCGACTCCC
>NZ_JBXAGJ010000044.1:0-4502 GCF_058794035.1 Roseateles sp. GW835-FHT13E02 | reverse complement strand
CGGCTGGTCACTTCAGGCCCTCATTTCATTCTGGGCCTTGCGTGCCCAGACGCCGCTTGCGGCTCAGCTTCAACGTTAAACCTCAGGCAAGGCATGTTCATAGTCGAACTTCTCATCCTGGCGGGCCTACCGCTTCTGTTCGCCGCTTGCGTCACTTGCCTGACCTGGGGGGCTTTGTCGCGGCCAGTGGTTTTCCTCGTGGTTGCCACGGTAGTTCTGTATCTTGTTTACGCTGTGTCAATGTGGCTGCTAGGCCCCGCACCTGCCGGTTACATGGTCTCCATTCGACAGCCCGGCGAGATTCCTAGCTCGGAACCGCTATTGCTGTTGCTCCCGCCTTACAAGATTCCGCTCATCGTGTTTGTCGTCGCTGCAATTCCGATGTTGGCAGTATTGCTGCGCGCATTTCGGAAGGATCTCGTCGATGAGGTTTAACCTGTCATTCGAGCGGACCGCCTTCTGCGGCCGCTCACTTTCACGTTATGGCGCAAATGACGATTGACGAGATGACGTTGGCGATCGGTCGCATATCGCCGGATGTTGCTGTTCAAGGGTTGGCTAGTTTGTTGGCCGATTGGAAGCTCAATGCGGACAACGTGGATGAACTGCGAGTTCAGGTCGAGCGCTACATTGGCAATAGTTGGATTGCCGACGATTCGACGCATTCAGCCGTTTTTGGCCTTTGGTCGGCGTTCCGCGAGACGGCGATTGATCGCATCGGCGGAATGAATATGAACGAGCGGCTCTTTCACTTTGGGCTTTTCGAGAGGTTCGACAATTCAAGTTCGCCTCAGGCGAAGGAAGAAATCTATGCAAAGCTGCTTGCTGCGCCATAACCTGTCATTGGAGCGGACCGCCTTCGGCGTCCGCTCACTTTTACGTTGTGCAGCAAGCTAGGCCACGCATGAAGATCCGCTTTCGGTCTGTCGCTCGCCGCGATCTCGCGGGGCAGTTCGCATCGCGCTTGTTCGAGTCGGGCGTACTTCAAGCTCGGTCGACCTCCGACTGCCGTGATCTTGCCGGGTTGGGCAATGGCGCTTGTTCTCCTATTCTTGTTTTGCCGCCAGCGGGCAGGCGGACAAGACGCTTGCCGCCTCAGCCGTTCGCCGCATGGGTACAGCTTCGTTATGCTTTCGGCCACTTCCACCGCCGTGCCTTCGAATTGGCTCTGCACAACCTGTCGTTCGAGCGGACCGCCTTCGGCGTCCGCTCACCTTCACGTTAGACGTCACAGACTTCGGCCACCTCACGTTGACCCCATGAATACTAGGCCACAGTGGCTCGCTGCCCGGACCATCATCGCTATCGAGCCAAACAGCACGGAGCGGGTGATCACGCTTCGTGTCGGGATCCCGTTCGAAGTCTCTTCAGATGAATGGGTCTGCGCGTGCACGATGGATGGGTATCACGAGAACCTGGGACCAATCCATGGTGTTGACGCATGGCAAGCTATCCAGCTCGCCTTCAGCTTGCAGCACCAACTGCTTGGTTACCTCGCAGAGAAGGGCACCAAGTTCATGTATGCGGAATCTAGGGAGCCACTTGAGTTGGTCGAACTGTTTCCACACCCCCCACACTCGGAAGAAGGTCTGCCCAGCGGTGACGTCTAACCAGTCGCTCAACCGGACACGAAACGGCATGCCTCCGCAGGGCCTCATTTCATTCTGGCCCAGCGGAGGCATGCCGCTGCGTGCCGGTTAGCTCGAACGTTGAACCGCACCTGCAGCCATGCCTTCCAACCTCGACGAGACAAAAATTCTGGCGTTCGCCGTCTATGAGCTGCGTCTGCTGCTTGCGGGCCATCTCGGTAGTAATGCAACGGCCGATCCCGCGCTTCGAGCGGCGGCACATCTCGCATATGCCTTGCACAACCAAGCGCTGGCCATCCTTGAGGGAAGGTCATTCAGTACAGCGGAGGCTGTGGCGGCAATCGCGTCAGTCGATCGCTTGTGCGGGGAGAGCTTTTCACAGAGGCTATCTGCCGTAGCAGAGGGTCCGGTTCAACCCTTCGCTGCAGCGGACGGCTCCGCCGCCCGCTGAGCTCAAACGTTGTGCAGCAAGCTAAGCAACGCATGAAGATCCGCCTTCGGTCCGTCGTTCGCCGCGATCTCGCGGGGGAATCCCCATTGCGCTTGTTCGAGTCGGGCGAAGTTCAAGCTCTGTCAGTCCCTGGCCGCCGTGATCTTGCCTGGCTGAGCACGGCCGCTTTTCTTTCATTTCGTCTTTCGCCGCCAGCAGGCCGGCGAACGGGGCGCTTGGCGCCTCGGGCGTTCGCCGCATGGGTACCGCTTCGGTATGCTGTGGGCCGGTTCCACGGCAGTGCCTCCGAATTGGCTCTGCACAACCTGTCATTCGAGCGGACCGCCTTCGGCGTCCGCTCACTTTCACGTTAGCCCTGTGAAGTACAAGCACATCGATTCCGCGCTGCACAACTTCGGCCATTCGTTCGTGAGCCTCATGAACTACGTCGATGACTTGTACGTCTGCGATCTCATGCGGGCCATGGCGTGGGATCTTCCGGAGAACGAGCTGCGGATCGATTTCTCTGTCGGCTCCTCGAGTCTTCCGCCGGCAAGTCCGCCTCAATTGAACAAGTCAGTTGACTATTGGCAGGCTTGGTTGCCGAAATTGCTGGAAAGCCAAAAGGTGAGTCCGGCAAGCCTTGGTCCAGTCGTACTGCGCTATCGTCTTACCCGGAAAGGCCCAGAGGTCATCGTCGAAGCCACGGATGATCGAGGAGCCGCCCACAAGGTATTTGTCGCGGACACGCTGTAGGTGGATGGCATGCGCTGCGAACACAGGGCTAACCCATCGCTCAACCGGACCCGCAACGGCATGCCACGGCTGGCCGTCATTTCATTCTCGGCCAGCCGCGTCACGCCGCTGCAGGCCGGTTAGCTCAAACGCTATGCAGCAGGCTAAGAGAACTTCGACGATCCGTGTTCGGTTGGGCGCTCGCGGCGATCGCGCTACGCAACGGGCCGAGGCTTTCTCGGGTTCGGGCTGGCCGCAAATAGCTCCCGCTTTCGGTCGCCGTGATCTCGCCGGTTCTAGCCAAGCTGGCCTTTCGCTTTCCTCAGTTCGCCGCCCGCCGCATGGTGAGGAGGCAGCCTGTCGCCTCGGGCGCCTGCGGCGTTGGTACCGCTTCGGTATGCTCTCGGCCACTTCCACCGCAGTGCCTCCGAAGGTGGCTCTGCATAGCCGGTCGTTGCAGCGGACCGCCTGCGGCGTCCGCTGACCTTTACGCTATGCAGCAGGCTAAGCAAATCTCGAAGGTTCGTTTTCGGTTCCGCGTTCGCGGCGATCAAGCGGCGCAACGGGCCGAGGCTTTCTCGGGTTCGGGCTGGGCGCAAACAACTCCCGCTTTCGGTCGCCGTGATCTTGCCTGGGTAAGCCAAGCCGTTCGTTTGCATTCCTCGGTTCGCGGCCAGCCGCATGGTACGGATGTAGCCTGTCGCCTCGGGCGCCCGCGGCGTGGGTACCGCCTCGGTATGCTCTCGGCCACTTCCACGGCAGTGCCTCCGAAGGTGGCTCTGCATAGCCGGTCGTTGCAGCGGACCGCCTGCGGCGTCCGCTGACCTTTACGTTGTGCAGCAAGCTAGGCAACGCATGAAGATCCGCCTTCGGCCCGTCGCTCGCCACGGTCTCGCTGGCCAGTCCGCATCGCGCTTGCTCGAGTCGGGCGCAGTTCAAGCACTGTCATTCCCTGGTCGCCGTGATCTTGCCTGCTTTGCCTCCGCCGCTTGTTCGTCGTTTTTTGGTTCTCCGCCAGAGGGCAGGCGGACAAGGCGCTTGGCGCCTCGGGCGTTCGCCGCATGGGTACCGCTTCGGCATGCTGTGGGCCTGTTTCAAGGCAGTGCCTCCGAAGTGGCTCTGCACAACCTGTCATTCGAGCGGACCGCCTTCGGCGTCCGCTCACTTTCACGTTAGCCCGCATGTACTCTGCAGCTGCTGCGTCGCTTTCGATTGGGGCGCTCATATTTTTCATTCCGCACACGGTCATCGGGTCTGTATTTTTACTGTACGGACTTCGAGGAAGAGTCATCATTCGAGGAGCCTCGTCCAAGTTGATGCTGCTGGTGCAAATCCCTGTTGGCCTGTTGTTCTTCGGGGCCGCGCTTTGGTCCATAGTTGGAGACATCAAGGAAACACGGTTGTGCCGGAATGCCGAGGCAGCCGGGAACTATGAAGCCATCAGCGGGCGACTGCACATCATCAAGCGGTTTTCTAAGCCTGGATATGGTTACGTCGAGTTTTTGGTGGGCGAGAGAAGTATGCGAACTTATGAAGCCGGACCAAGCTGCGACTGCGGATATGTTCTGCCAGTTGGTCGATCGTTTCGCCTTGAGGACGGAATGATGGTTGACCTGAAGCTGTTCAATGGCAAGGTTGTAGCGCTTGCTGTGAGAAATGAGGGCTAACCATTTACAGGGACTTCCCACCGCGTCAACACCGTCTCATTGAATCCCCCCGCAAGACCTGACCCCGATTGATCTGGATTG
>NZ_JBXAGJ010000043.1:0-5524 GCF_058794035.1 Roseateles sp. GW835-FHT13E02 | reverse complement strand
CGCTCACGGAAATTAGATGGAATCATGTAAATGGTTTTGTCGATTCCGTTGAGTAAATCAAGATCGAACTGTAGAGTTTGATCCTGGCTCAGATTGAACGCTGGCGGCATGCCTTACACATGCAAGTCGAACGGTAACAGGTTAAGCTGACGAGTGGCGAACGGGTGAGTAATGTATCGGAACGTGCCCAGTCGTGGGGGATAACTACTCGAAAGAGTGGCTAATACCGCATACGACCTGAGGGTGAAAGCGGGGGACCGTAAGGCCTCGCGCGATTGGAGCGGCCGATATCAGATTAGCTAGTTGGTGGGGTAAAAGCCCACCAAGGCGACGATCTGTAGCTGGTCTGAGAGGACGACCAGCCACACTGGGACTGAGACACGGCCCAGACTCCTACGGGAGGCAGCAGTGGGGAATTTTGGACAATGGACGCAAGTCTGATCCAGCCATGCCGCGTGCGGGAAGAAGGCCTTCGGGTTGTAAACCGCTTTTGTCAGGGAAGAAACGAGTTTCTCTAATACAGAGACTTAATGACGG
The DNA here is from genome assembly GCF_058794035.1 of Roseateles sp. GW835-FHT13E02. Lineage (NCBI taxonomy): Bacteria > Pseudomonadati > Pseudomonadota > Betaproteobacteria > Burkholderiales > Sphaerotilaceae > Roseateles > Roseateles sp. GW835-FHT13E02. Next base: position 4,987 of record NZ_JBXAGJ010000043.1, on the reverse strand, counting down.
TACCTGAAGAATAAGCACCGGCTAACTACGTGCCAGCAGCCGCGGTAATACGTAGGGTGCAAGCGTTAATCGGAATTACTGGGCGTAAAGCGTGCGCAGGCGGTTATGCAAGACAGAGGTGAAATCCCCGGGCTCAACCTGGGAACTGCCTTTGTGACTGCATAGCTAGAGTACGGCAGAGGGGGATGGAATTCCGCGTGTAGCAGTGAAATGCGTAGATATGCGGAGGAACACCGATGGCGAAGGCAATCCCCTGGGCCTGTACTGACGCTCATGCACGAAAGCGTGGGGAGCAAACAGGATTAGATACCCTGGTAGTCCACGCCCTAAACGATGTCAACTGGTTGTTGGGAGGGTTTCTTCTCAGTAACGTAGCTAACGCGTGAAGTTGACCGCCTGGGGAGTACGGCCGCAAGGTTGAAACTCAAAGGAATTGACGGGGACCCGCACAAGCGGTGGATGATGTGGTTTAATTCGATGCAACGCGAAAAACCTTACCTACCCTTGACATGCCAGGAATCCTGCAGAGATGTGGGAGTGCTCGAAAGAGAACCTGGACACAGGTGCTGCATGGCCGTCGTCAGCTCGTGTCGTGAGATGTTGGGTTAAGTCCCGCAACGAGCGCAACCCTTGTCATTAGTTGCTACGAAAGGGCACTCTAATGAGACTGCCGGTGACAAACCGGAGGAAGGTGGGGATGACGTCAGGTCATCATGGCCCTTATGGGTAGGGCTACACACGTCATACAATGGCCGGTACAGAGGGCTGCCAACCCGCGAGGGGGAGCTAATCCCAGAAAACCGGTCGTAGTCCGGATCGTAGTCTGCAACTCGACTGCGTGAAGTCGGAATCGCTAGTAATCGCGGATCAGCTTGCCGCGGTGAATACGTTCCCGGGTCTTGTACACACCGCCCGTCACACCATGGGAGCGGGTTCTGCCAGAAGTAGTTAGCCTAACCGCAAGGGGGGCGATTACCACGGCAGGGTTCGTGACTGGGGTGAAGTCGTAACAAGGTAGCCGTATCGGAAGGTGCGGCTGGATCACCTCCTTTCTAGAAAATGGTCGAGCAGTTGTTTGCTGCATGCAGCAGATGACCAGCGAGATCCACATGACTCATTTTTAAGCGCCCACACTTATCGGCTGTGAATACAACATCAGAGTAATAGCGTGAGCCTGCCGAGCTGGCCTCAACAGGCGAGCGTTACTGAGAGGCAGTGCACGCAAGAAACGCGTGGGTCTGTAGCTCAGTCGGTTAGAGCACCGTCTTGATAAGGCGGGGGTCGCTGGTTCGAATCCAGCCAGACCCACCACGGATTTGAAGAGATCCCGGGGGATTAGCTCAGCTGGGAGAGCACCTGCTTTGCAAGCAGGGGGTCGTCGGTTCGATCCCGTCATCCTCCACCAATTACTCTGTGCCATGGTTGACAAACCAAAGCATCCGTTGCGCGAAAGCGTGAGCGGTTGTTCTGGTTTGTCAGTCATAAGGCTCGAAAGAGTCGGCTGTTGTTCTTTAACAATTTGTAGAGTCGAATCAGCGCTGCTAGCGGAAAGCGCCATCTCGTAAAGGGGGTGAGCGTACCGTGCCGCTAGTAGCTTTTGATTGCGTCAAACACAAGACTTCAACTGAGCAAGAAATTGTTTAGGTATGAAGAACGGCGTAACGCGTGAATACTCAATAAACGTATGGAGCGAACGGCTCTGTACGAGTCCTTGACGACAGTGCAGTCAGCGCTGTCAAAGTTATAGGGTCAAGTGACTAAGTGCATGTGGTGGATGCCTTGGCGATTACAGGCGACGAAGGACGTGATAGCCTGCGATAAGCTTCGGGGAGCTGGCAAATTAGCTTTGATCCGGAGATTTCCGAATGGGGAAACCCACCCCGCGAGGGGTAACTCTGACTGAATACATAGGTCATTGTGGCGAACCGGGTGAACTGAAACATCTCAGTAGCTCGAGGAAAAGACATCAACCGAGATTCCGAAAGTAGCGGCGAGCGAAATTGGAGTAGCCTTTACGTTTTAGCATCGTGTATATCAGAACGGAATGGAAAGTCCGGCCATAGCGGGTGATAGCCCCGTATGAGAAATGCTGCGGTGTGGAACTAAGCGTAAGACAAGTAGGGCGGGACACGAGAAATCCTGTCTGAATATGGGGGGACCATCCTCCAAGGCTAAATACTCGTAATCGACCGATAGTGAACTAGTACCGTGAGGGAAAGGCGAAAAGAACCCCGGGAGGGGAGTGAAATAGATCCTGAAACCGCATGCATACAAAAAGTAGGAGCCCGCAAGGGTGACTGCGTACCTTTTGTATAATGGGTCAGCGACTTACATTCAGTGGCGAGGTTAACCGAATAGGGAAGCCGTAGAGAAATCGAGTCCGAATAGGGCGAATTAGTCGCTGGGTGTAGACCCGAAACCAAGTGATCTATCCATGGCCAGGATGAAGGTACCGTAACAGGTGCTGGAGGTCCGAACCGACTAATGTTGCAAAATTAGCGGATGAGCTGTGGATAGGGGTGAAAGGCTAAACAAACTTGGAAATAGCTGGTTCTCTCCGAAAACTATTTAGGTAGTGCCTCAAGTATTACCATCGGGGGTAGAGCACTGTTATGGCTAGGGGGTCATGGCGACTTACCAAACCATTGCAAACTCCGAATACCGATGAGTACAGCTTGGGAGACAGAGCACCGGGTGCTAACGTCCGGACTCAAGAGGGAAACAACCCAGACCGCCAGCTAAGGTCCCCAAAATTGGCTAAGTGGGAAACGAAGTGGGAAGGCTAAAACAGTCAGGATGTTGGCTTAGAAGCAGCCATCATTTAAAGAAAGCGTAATAGCTCACTGATCGAGTCGTCCTGCGCGGAAGATGTAACGGGGCTAAGCCAGTTACCGAAGCTGCGGATGTGCAATTTATTGCACGTGGTAGGAGAGCGTTCTGTAAGCCTGTGAAGGTGGGTTGTGAAGCCTGCTGGAGGTATCAGAAGTGCGAATGCTGACATGAGTAGCGTTAAAGGGGGTGAAAAGCCCCCTCGCCGAAAGCGCAAGGTTTCCTACGCAACGTTCATCGGCGTAGGGTGAGTCGGCCCCTAAGGCGAGGCAGAGATGCGTAGCTGATGGGAAACAGGTAAATATTCCTGTACCGATCAATAGTGCGATGTGGGGACGGAGAAGGTTAGCTCAGCCAACTGTTGGAATAGTTGGTTCAAGCGTGTAGTCGTGCTCTTTAGGCAAATCCGGAGAGCTTAGATGAGGCGTGATAACGAGTCTGCTTGCAGACGAAGTGAGTGATACCCTGCTTCCAGGAAAAGCCACTAAGCTTCAGCTATTGACGACCGTACCGCAAACCGACACTGGTGCGCGAGATGAGTATTCTAAGGCGCTTGAGAGAACTCTGGAGAAGGAACTCGGCAAATTGACACCGTAACTTCGGAAGAAGGTGTGCCTCTAGTATGTGTAGAGATTTACTCTCGAAGCAGAATGGGGCCGCAGAGAATCGGTGGCTGCAACTGTTTATTAAAAACACAGCACTCTGCAAAGACGAAAGTCGACGTATAGGGTGTGACTCCTGCCCGGTGCTGGAAGATTAAATGATGGGGTGCAAGCTCTTGACTGAAGTCCCAGTAAACGGCGGCCGTAACTATAACGGTCCTAAGGTAGCGAAATTCCTTGTCGGGTAAGTTCCGACCTGCACGAATGGAGTAATGATGGCCACACTGTCTCCTCCAGAGACTCAGCGAAGTTGAAATGTTTGTGATGATGCAATCTCCCCGCGGAAAGACGGAAAGACCCCATGAACCTTTACTGTAGCTTTACATTGGACTTTGAACAGATCTGTGTAGGATAGGTGGGAGGCTTTGAAGTGAGGACGCTAGTTCTCATGGAGCCAACGTTGAAATACCACCCTGGTGTGTTTGAGGTTCTAACCTTGGTCCCTTATCGGGATTGGGGACAGTGTATGGTGGGCAGTTTGACTGGGGCGGTCTCCTCCCAAAGTGTAACGGAGGAGTTCGAAGGTACGCTAAATACGGTCGGAAATCGTGTTGATAGTGCATTGGCATAAGCGTGCTTGACTGCGAGACTGACAAGTCGAGCAGGTACGAAAGTAGGACAAAGTGATCCGGTGGTTCTGTATGGAAGGGCCATCGCTCAACGGATAAAAGGTACTCTGGGGATAACAGGCTGATACCGCCCAAGAGTTCATATCGACGGCGGTGTTTGGCACCTCGATGTCGGCTCATCTCATCCTGGGGCTGTAGCCGGTCCCAAGGGTATGGCTGTTCGCCATTTAAAGAGGTACGTGAGCTGGGTTTAAAACGTCGTGAGACAGTTTGGTCCCTATCTTCCGTGGGCGCTGCAAGATTGAGAGAGCCTGCTCCTAGTACGAGAGGACCGGAGTGGACGCACCTCTGGTGTATCGGTTGTCACGCCAGTGGCATCGCCGAGTAGCTAAGTGCGGAAGAGATAACCGCTGAAAGCATCTAAGCGGGAAACTCGTCTCAAGATGAGTCTTGCCGGGGCCTTGAGCCCCCTGAAGGGTCGTTCGAGACCAGGACGTTGATAGGCTGGGTGTGGAAGCGCAGTAATGCGTTAAGCTAACCAGTACTAATTGCCCGTGAGGCTTGACCCTATAACTTTGACAGTTCAGGCGATGGAAACATCAGCCGATCTGATCAAGGATTATTGAGGACACAAGTTATACCGTTCTTCAGAAGTCAGATCATTCAACGAAATGATCCAACGTGTGAACGCAATCAAAACCAGCTGATTCGAAGTGCAATACATGACAAACTCATGTATAATGCGCAGCTCTACAAATTGGGCCTGTTGAAAATCTCAAGCGAGACTTCAGCAAGCCAACCAGTTAAGCCTGATGACCATAGCGAGGCGGTCCCACTCCTTCCCATCCCGAACAGGACAGTGAAATGCCTCAGCGCCGATGATAGTGCGGGTTCCCGTGTGAAAGTAGGTCATCGTCAGGCTAATAT
>NZ_JBXAGJ010000042.1:0-6409 GCF_058794035.1 Roseateles sp. GW835-FHT13E02 | reverse complement strand
CCAGGACCTGCTGGACCTGGTGAACCTGCCCAACAAGGCGGACTTCAAGGCCCGGGTGCAGGGGCTGTGCTGGTGATGAGCCCGATCAGCCCGACGCCAGTGAAGAGCGGCGCGCCCGGCGGCGCAGGCTGGCCACGTGCGCTCGCGGGGCTTGTGCTGCTCTTGCTCGTGGTTTTGGGCCTGTACCACCAGACCGCCTGGGCCATGGTGCAAATCTGGAACCGGTCGGAGACCTTTGCACATGCTTTCACGGTGCCGCCAATTGCCTTGTGGTTGATTTGGCGACTCCGAGCCTCCATCGCCGTGCTCGAGCCGCGGCCGTCGCCCTGGTTCTTGTTGCCCATGGCAGCTTGCGGCCTGTTGTGGTTGCTCGGCGACTTGGCGGCAGTCAACGCGGCCACCCAGCTGGCCTTGGTGGGCATGTTGGTGTGCGCCGTACCGCTGTGCCTGGGGGCAGCGGTGGCGCGTGTGATGGCCTTCCCGCTCGCTTTCTTCTTCTTCGCCGTACCCATCGGTGAGTTTCTGATGCCGCTGTTCATGAACTGGACGGCGGACTTCACGGTCAGCGCCCTGCGACTGAGCGGCATTCCGGTCTACCGCGAAGGTCTGCAGTTCGTGATCCCGAGCGGCAACTGGTCAGTGGTCGAAGCCTGCAGTGGCATCCGTTACCTGATGGCTTCGGTCATGGTGGGCGCTTTGTTTGCCTACCTGAACTACCGTTCCCTCAAGCGGCGCGTGATCTTTGTGATCTTCGCCACGATGCTGCCGGTGGTGGCCAACTGGGTGCGAGCCTATCTGACCGTGCTGCTCGGCCATGTGTCCGGCAATGAATTGGCGACCGGGGCTGACCATTTGCTCTACGGCTGGGTGTTCTTCGGCATCATCATGCTGGCCATGTTCATGGTCGGTGGCCGTTGGGCCGAGGCCGATGCGCAAGGCCTTGACACACCACCGGCTGCGAACGGCGCGGCCTTGCCCTCTCGGGCGCCTGCCGTTGTGCCGACAACCCTGGGTGCCGGCTTGCTCGTCTTGCTGGCGCCATTTGCCTGGTCCCAGCACCTCGCCGTACCAGCGAGTCAGACCGAGCTTCGTTTGGCACTGCCCACGGGGTCGTTGGGCGCTTGGACGTCGATGCCGGCCACAGCGCCGATGTTGAAGCCCGTGTTCCAGTCTCCTGCTGCGCAGGCGGCGGCTGTTTTCCGCAAAGGCAATCAAGAGCTGGGCGTGCACGTGGCCTACTACCGCCAGCAAAGCTACCGCAGCAAGCTGATCAGCTCGGTCAACACCTTGGTCGCCAGCGAGGACCGTCAATGGTCCGTGGTGTCGCAGGGGCGGCTTGACTTGCCTCAAGCCTCTTTGGCCGTGCGTCGCGTTGAACTGCTCAATCTGCGTGGCACGGACAGCCCGTGGCCGCGGCGCCTCGATGTCTGGCAGGTGTATTGGATCAATGGTGACGCCACCAGCCGTGACTGGCAGGCCAAGCTGCTGGCCCTTTGGCATCGCCTGATGGGCCGCGGTGACGATGCTGCCTCTTTGGTCTTTTACACAGACCGCGGAGATGAGGGGGCGGGTGAGGCTGTCCTGCGTGAGTTTGTGCAAGAGAATTGGGCCGCATTCGATGCGGCCCTGCGCAAGACCCGGGACGCGCAGGCCGCGGCACCAGCGGTGCCCGGCTGAACAGCTGTTTTTGAACGATCGACTTTGAGTTTTGGACTGACAAGGGAAACAAGATGACGACCTTAGCGGTGATCGGCCTGGGCTATGTGGGCCTGCCTTTGGTGGTGGAGTTCGGCAAGCAGATCCGGACCATTGGTTTTGATATTTCGACCGCCAAGGTCGAGTCCTGCCAGCGTGGCGTCGACCCCTCGCGCGAGCTGACTGACGAGCAGGTGCAGGCTGCCACCCATGCGGTCTACACCGACAAGCCCGAGATGCTGGCCGAGGCCGACATCATCATCGTCGCCGTGCCCACGCCGGTGGACGAGGCCCATATCCCTGACTTCAAGCCCCTGATCGGCTCCAGCACCAGCGTCGGCCGCCACATGAAGAAGGGCGCCATCGTCGTGTATGAGAGCACCGTCTACCCCGGCGCCACGGAAGAGGTCTGCATCCCCGTGCTGGAACGCGAGTCGGGCCTGAAGTGGAAGCAGGATTTCTTCGTCGGCTACAGCCCCGAGCGGATCAATCCGGGCGACAAGGAGCACACGCTGACCAAGATCCTGAAGATCGTCTCCGGCGACACGCCCGAGACGCTCAACAAGGTGGCCGAGCTCTACGAGAAGATCATCATCCCCGGCGTGCACCGCGCCTCCAGCATCAAGGCCGCCGAGGCTGCCAAGGTGATCGAGAACACCCAGCGCGACCTGAACATCGCGCTGATGAACGAGCTGGCCATCATCTTCGACAAGATCGGCATCGACACCTCCGAGGTGCTGGCCGCGGCCGGCACCAAATGGAACTTCCTGAAGTTCAAGCCGGGCCTGGTTGGTGGCCACTGCATCGGCGTGGACCCGTACTACCTGACCCACAAGGCCGACATGCTGGGCTACCACCCGCAAGTCATCCTGGCCGGCCGTCGCATCAACGACAGCATGGGCAAGTTCATTGCCGAGCAGACCATCAAGCACATGATTGCTTCGGGCTCCTACATCAAGGGTGCCCGCGTCAATGTGCTGGGCCTGACCTTCAAGGAAGACTGCGGCGATCTGCGCAATTCCAAGGTCATCGACATCATCAACGAACTGCGCAGCTACGGCGTGGAAGTGTTCGTGACCGATGCCCAGGCCGAGGCTGAGGAAGCCATGCACGAGTACGGCGTGCGCCTGCTGCCCTTCGCAGACCTGCCGCGCGCCGACGCCGTGGTGGCCGCCGTGGCGCACAAGGAATACGCCAAGCTGAGCGCGGAAGACCTGGGCCAAAAGCTGGTCAAGGGCGGTGCTTTCATCGATGTGAAGGCGGCCTTCGATCAGTCTGCGCTGGAAGCTGCCGGCTTCCGCGTCTGGCGCCTCTGATTCCGCGCCCGGCTTGCCAAGCGACAGCATGAACGATCGCCGGCCCCTGGTCGTCCACCTGCTGTTCCGCTTCGACACCGGAGGGTTGGAGAACGGGGTGGTCAATCTGATCAACCACATGGACGCCAGCCGCTGGCGCCATGCGGTGGTGGCCATGACCGAGGTCACCGAGTTCCGGCGCCGCATCCAACGCGACGATGTGCAGTTCCTGGCCTTGAACAAGCCACCGGGGCCGGGCGTTTTGCAGTGGGGCACGCTGTATCGCATGTGCCGTGAGCTGCGGCCCGACATCGTTCACAGCCGCAATCTGGCGGCGCTCGAAGGCCAGCTGCCGGCGTGGCTGGCCCGTGTGCCGGCGCGCATCCACGGTGAGCATGGCCGAGACATGGACGATGTGGATGGCCTCAATCGTCGCAACCGGCTGACCCGACGCTTCTACAGCCCTTTTGTGCAACGCTATGTGGCGCTGTCGCGCGACCTGGGCGGCTATCTGGAGAATGCCGTCGGTATTGCGCCGCACCGCATCCACCAGATCTACAACGGGGTGGACACCGACAAGTTCCTCCCGCGCGGCGCGGCGGTGGCCTCGATAGAAGGATGCCCCTTCCAATCCGGCCCACAGCTGCTGGTGGGGACGGTGGGGCGCATGCAGTCGGTCAAGGACCAGCTGACCCTGGCCCGCGCCTTTGTCCTGGCCTTGCAGCAGCAGCCTGGCTTGCGCGAGCGCCTGCGGCTGGTGATGGCGGGCGATGGCCCCCTGCGCGCTCAGGTGGCCCAGGTCTTGGCCGAAGCCGGCATGAGCGATCTGGCCTACCTGCCAGGCGAGCGGCGCGATGTGGCAGAGCTGATGCGCGGGCTGGATGTGTTTGCCCTGCCGTCGCTGGCGGAAGGTGTTTCGAACACCATACTGGAGGCCATGGCCTGCGGCCTGCCGGTGCTGGCCACCCGCGTCGGTGGCAATGCCGAGCTGGTGGAAGAGGGGCGTACCGGACTCTTGGTGCCCTCAGCCGATGTACCGGCCATGGCTGCAGGCCTGATCCGCCTGGCGCAGGACGCGGCATTGCGGGCCGATTTCGGCCAAGCCGGGCGTCAGCGGGTGGAGCAGCGCTTCAGCTTGCGTGCCATGGTCGCGGCATATGATGCTTTGTACAGCCAGGCGCTGGGGCGGCCCCCACTCGATCTCGAACACGGTCTGCGGACCACAAAGTAGAACAAGATATGTGCGGAATCACTGGAATCTTTGACACGCGCGCGGCCCGCGAGATCGATGCGGCGCGCCTGCATCGGATGAACGAGTCGCAGCACCACCGCGGCCCCGATGAAGGCAGCCTGCACACCGAACCCGGCCTGGGCATGGGGCATCGCCGGCTGTCCATCATCGACATCTCCACCGGCCAGCAGCCGCTGTTCAACGAGGATGGTTCGGTGGTCGTGGTCTTCAATGGCGAGATCTACAACTACCAGTCGCTGATCCCCGAACTGCAGGCCCTGGGTCATGTGTTTCACACCAAGAGCGACACCGAGTGCATCGTCCATGCCTGGGAAGCCTGGGGTGAGGACTGCGTTCAACGCTTCCGCGGCATGTTTGCCTTTGCGCTCTGGGACCGCAACAAGCAGACCTTCTTCATGGCCCGCGACCGCATGGGCGTGAAGCCCCTGTTCTACAGCGTGCTGGATGATGGCCAGCTGCTGTTCGGCTCGGAGCTGAAGTCCCTGCTGGCCCATGGCCAGATGCGCCGCGACATCGACCCGCTGGCGGTCGAAGAGTATTTCGCGCTCGGCTATGTGGCCGAGCCGCGCTGCATCTTCAAGCAGGCGCGCAAGCTGGAGCCGGGCTACAGCCTGTGCATCCGTCGCGGCCAGTCGATTCCCGAACCCAAGCAGTTCTGGGATGTGCGCTTCACGCTCGACCGCCAGATCGGCGTCGAGGAAGCCTGTCTGGAACTGCAGGAACGTCTCAAGGAATCGGTGCGCCTGCGCATGATTGCCGAGGTGCCGCTGGGCGCGTTCCTGTCCGGTGGCGTGGATTCCAGCGCCGTGGTGGCCACCATGGCCGGCATCAGCTCGGACGCGGTCAACACCTGCTCGATCGCCTTCGACGACCCGGCTTTCAACGAATCTGAGTTCGCCAAACTGGTGGCCGACCGCTACCGCACCGAGCACAAGGTTGAGACCGTCAAGTCCGACGACTTCGACCTGCTCGACACCCTGGCTCGGCTCTACGACGAGCCCTATGCCGACAGCTCGGCCATCCCGACCTACCGGGTCTGCCAGCTGGCGCGCAAGCATGTGACCGTGGCCCTGTCGGGCGATGGCGGTGACGAGACCTTCGGCGGCTACCGCCGCTACCGCATGCATTTGATGGAAGAGCGCATGCGCTCCATGATGCCGGCCGGCCTGCGCAAGCCGCTGTTCGGCACGCTGGGACGTCTGTATCCGAAGGCCGATTGGGCGCCGCGCGTGTTCCGCGCCAAGACCACGTTCGAAGGCCTGTCGCGCAATGCCGTCGAGGCCTACTTCCACTCGGTGTCCATCTTGCGCGGCCCCATGCGGGAGCAACTCTTCAGCCCGCAGTTCAAGGCCCAGCTCAGCGGTTACGAGGCCCAGGAGGTGTTCGACCGCCATGCGGCCAAGGCCCAGACCGACGATCCGCTGGCCCTGATCCAGTACCTGGACACCAAGACCTATCTGGTCGGCGACATCAACACCAAGGTGGACCGCGCCAGCATGGCGCATTCGCTGGAAGTGCGTGAGCCGCTGATGGACCATGAGCTGGTCGAGTGGGTGGCCAGCCTGCCGTCGGACCTCAAGATTCGCGGTCAGGAAGGCAAGTACCTGCTGAAGAAGTCCATGGAGCCACTGCTGCCCGACGAGGTGCTGTACCGGCCCAAGATGGGCTTCGCCGTGCCGCTGGCGCGCTGGTTCCGTGGCCCGCTCAAGCAACGGGTGCAGGACGCCGTGCTCGGCCCGCGCCTGGCCGCCACCGGCTGGTTCAACCGCGAGTACCTGCAACACCTGGTCGAGGCCCATCAAAGCGGCGCCCGCGACTACAGCGCGCCGCTGTGGACGCTGCTGATGTTCGAGGCCTTCCTGCGCCAGGTGGTGGATGAAGAGTTGCCTTTGGCCGTTCACAGCCGGGACGGCGTCCCCGCCTGAGTAGGGTCTGCCCGCCTGGCTTTTTCTGACGGCGGGCTCAGCTGGATTCCGGGGCGTTCGCGCCCCGGAGCTGCATCAAGATTTCGGAGACTTTGAGCAATGAAGATCAGCATTTTTGGATTGGGCTATGTGGGCGCGGTGTCGCTGGCGTGTTTGTCGCGGGATGGCCATGATGTGGTGGGCGTGGACATCGAGCCGGCCAAGCTGGACCTGATCAAGAACGGCAAGACGCCGGTGGTCGA
>NZ_JBXAGJ010000041.1:0-9255 GCF_058794035.1 Roseateles sp. GW835-FHT13E02 | reverse complement strand
CGGGCGAAAACTTCGGGGACTTCTTCATGGCTCCATTCTCCAGAGTTGGAGCCTCCTCGAAACCCGGGGCGATTCAATCCATCCTGCAGGCCAAGCCCGAGTTCGGAGTCCTGAAGGAGCGCATCCAGCGCATTGCCGTCGAATTGGAAGGTCAGATGGCCATTCCTGCCATCAAGGCCGAGGCGGTGCTGGTTCAGGCGCTGACCAGTGATGAGTGGTGGGAAGGCGTGACCCTGCCCATGCTGGAGACCGTACGCAGGCGGCTGCGGGCGCTCATCAAGCTCATCCCCAAGGGCCAGAAGAAGATCGTATACACCGACTTCCAGGATGAATTGGGTGAGAGCTCGGTGATTGAACTGCCGCAAGTGACGGCCGGCTTGAACATGAACAGGTTCAAGGAGAAGGCCCGTGTCTTCCTGAGGGCCCACGAGGCACATCTTTCTCTGCAGCGGCTCAGACGCAATCAGCCGCTGACTGCGACTGATTTGGAAGAGTTGGAGAAGATGCTGCTGGAGGCTGGCGGCACCCCGGCACTCATCACCGAAGCGAAAGAACAGAGCCATGGTCTGGGCCTGTTTGTGCGCTCGTTGGTGGGCTTGGGCTTTGATGCCGCCATGCAGGCCTTCAGCGAGTTCATCAACGGCACAACGGCCACTCCGAACCAGATTGAGTTCATCAACCTCGTGGTGCAGGAACTGACCCAGACCGGCGTGATGGAGCCGGGGAGGCTGTTCGAATCGCCGTTCACCGATGTGAACGCGCAAGGACCGCTGGGCATCTTTGCGCCGGCCAAGGTCACCCATTTGGTCGGTGTATTGACGCAGATTCGTGAACGTGCAGTGGCGTAGATGCCAACTTCAATTTGGCCGGAGGTACGACGCGGTTCTGTCTCTTCGGGTCAAGCCTTGTTCAGAACTTTGAAATTCCTGCGTCGCTCCTGCGCCGCTACACCGCCCACCGCCATCAGCCCCGCCAGGGTCAGCACCCAACTCTGCGGCTCCGGCACGCTGGACACCAGGGTCATTTGGTAGGCATGGACCTGGCCGTTGTGGACGGCGGTGCCGACGATGCTGCCGTTGTCGGCGATGGCCATGGCAGAGGCGCTGGTGTTGGTGCTGAAGTCCCAATCGCTGCCGGCGGGCAGCAGGCTTTGGAGGGTGTAGGTGGCGCCGTCGGCGTAGAGAAAAGGGATGGAGAACTCGCCGCCAGCGTTGCCGACCACCCAGCCTTTGTCGTTGACGCCGCTGCCCGAGCCGTTGGAGGTGTTGGGTGGCAAGCTGATGGCTTTCATCCCCTGGCTGGCCGACCAGATGAAGGGGCTGCCGCCGCTGCTGTAGAGGCTGCTGGAGCCGACCACATAGCCGTTGTTGCTGACGCCGAAATTGATGGCCGAGTTGTGGCCGGGCAGGGCGCCGAGGCTGCTCATCTCGCCGGTGGCCGAGTTGTAGACCATGCCCACGACCAGGGCGAGATCGCTGGGATCGGTGCCGATGCCCACCACGAGGCCGGCGTCGTTGACGCCAAAGGCCTCGGTCATGAAACTGCCGTTGGCCGTGGTGGCGTTGATGATCTGGCTGCTGCCGGTGGCGGCATTGAAGAGCACAGCGCGGTCGCCGTCCTGCGAGCCGGCGCGGCCGACGATGAGGCCGCTGTTGTTGACGGCGTTCGCGGCGCCCCAGCCATAGCCCTCGGGCAGGGTCAGGGCTGTGACGCTGCCGTTCGGGTTCCACATCACCGGCAGGGGGGCGGTGCCGAACCAGGTGGTGGCCGACACGCCAACCGTGAGGCCGGCGTTGTTGACACCGTGGGCGGTGGCGAACTGGCGGCCGTCGATATTGCCCAGCGCCTGCATGCCGCCCTGAGCGCTCCAGCGATAGGCCTGGTCGTGGCTGTCGGACGAGCGGCCGACCACAAAGCTGCCGTTGCGCGAGCTGCCAAAGGCTTGCGAGAACTCGCCATTGCCGATGACGCCGAGGTCGACGATGGTGTAGCTGGGCGCATCGGCCTGTGCGCCGCTGGCGAAGGCGGCCGCGGCACTGAGGGTCAGGGCCTGGATCAGAAGGCGGTGCTTGCGGTTCGAGGAGGTGGGCATGTTGGGATTCATACGGCGTGGGCTGTGCTGAGAGAGAAAGGTGGAAAAACCAGGGGCCAGAAAAGCAAGTGAAGGCCACCCGATACCGCGATGCGGCGGGGTTAGGTCTGGCGAACGGTTTTCACCTTAGCAGCGCGGCCTGGGCGCTGGAACCGGGTTTGGCCGCAGCGCCGCGCAGATTGACGATGGCGGGACAGGCCTGACGATTTCGGGTCAGTGGGCTGGGGCCTGCGTGAGGCGGGGCTGAATCAGCGGCTCTCGCTCGGCCGCTCGCCAAAGCGGCGCAAGTACGCCTGGCTGAACTTGCCGGCGCTTTGAAAACCCCAGCGCTGCGCCAGCTCAGCAATGCGGCCGGCCTGCCCCTGGCGCAGCTCGGCACGGGCGCGGTCCAGGCGCAGCTGGCGCAAGTAGGCCATGGGCGTCAGGCCCAGATGCTCGTTGAAATGGCGCAGCAGGCTGCTGACGCTGACACAGGCGGCTGCGGCGATATCGCTCAGCAGGACCTCGCTCTGGGCATGGGCGTCGAGGTAGTCCAGCGCGCGGCTCAGGCTGCGCGGCAGCAGGGGTTCTTCGCGGCGCTTGGGCTGGGTCGCGGCAGCGTTGCCGAGAGCCGCCTGCTCATGCAGCAAGCTCAGTCCCATCATCTCCACCCAGCGCTCGATCAGCAGGGGCGGCGCGGCGCCATCGCCCTGCTGCAGCAGGCCACTGGCCTGCTGGGCCATGAAGTGCAGCTTCTGCGCCAGGCCGGGGGCGAGCTTGGGCTGCAAGCGTGCAGGCGCCGCCTCTGCGCCCGGCACGGCCCACAGGGCGGAGCCCAGCCGCAGCAGGGGCTCGCGCGGCAGGGCGATCTCCACAAAATGCGAATCGGCTGCGAACTGGGCCTGCTCCACCTCGGCCGGGTTGAAGACCAGGCCTTCACCGGCGCGCGCCAGGCATTCGCCCTCGTTCAGCATCTGCAGGCGCACCGAGCCGGACAGCACCAGACCTACCAGCAGATGCGGCGCGCGCTCAGCTGGCGCGCTGCAGTCTTGAGAACGCACGTTCAGGACAAAGCTGTTGCGCGATTCGGTCAGAAACAGCTGGGGCGCCGCGCCGGCTTGCAGGGCGCTGGGCGCCTGCACCAGCTCCAAGTTCAGGCGCGCGGCCCGGTCCCGGCCCCAGGAAGCAATCTCGCGATGCGCCGAGGGCGCGCGTGCGTTCAGCTCGGCGAAATAGTGTTCGATGCCCGGGCGCGAGGCGAACTGGACGGAGCGCAGCACCGGCGGTCGGGGCGGTGGTGGTGTTGCCAACTTGCGCGAGGCCTGGCCTCGGGCGGCCGAGGGTTGCGATGCATCATTCATGCCGAAAGAGTCGTGCTCTGAGCCGGGATCCGCCTGCATCGGCGGGCAGAGGGTTCGGTCCAGTATGAAGCAGCGCAGCCGGTGCACCCTCCCGGCATAACCCGCAGATGCGCGGTGTGCGCCCGCGAGGGGCGACTTGGGGCTGGCCCTAGACTCCGGGTCTATGTCTTTTGTGTCCCCCTTTGATCCGGAGCCCGCTCTGGATCTGCCGCCCGCTGACCATGCGGTCGCCCGCCTGCGCGCGGCCTGCCTGCTGACGGACACCGCCAACACCCGGCCGCGCCTGGACCGGGGCGAGCCGCGCATCGAGCGCTGCGCGCGCTGCCGCCTGATCCCCAGCCACTGCATGTGCCATCTGCGTCCGGTGCTGAGCGTGCCGCCGCAAGGCCATCGGCCGGCGGCGGTGTGCCTGATCATGGCGCCTTTTGAGGCGCTCAAGCCCAGCAACACCGGTTGGCTGATCGCCGATGTGCTGCCCGAGACGCAGGCTTTCGTCTGGTCGCGCGTGCAGGTGGAGCCGGGGCTGCTGGCGCTGCTGGCCGATCCGCAGTGGCAGCCCTTTGTGGTCTTCCCGGGCGAGTTTGCCGATCCGGGGCGTGAGGTGGTGACCGAGCTGGCGCCGATCCTGGCTGATGCCTCCCAGCCGCCTGCAAGTCGGGTCAAGCGCCCGCTTTTCATCCTGCTCGACGGCACCTGGTCGGAGGCACGCAAGATGTTCCGTAAGAGCCCCTACCTGGCCCGTCTGTCGGTGCTGAGTCTGCAGCCCGAGCAACTCTCGCGTTACCGCCTGCGCCGCTCGCACCACGAGCACCATTTCTGCACATCGGAAGTGGCCGCCCTGTGCCTGGCCCTGGCCGGCGATGAGACGGCGGCGCAGACGCTGGAGGCGTATCTCGATGTCTTCAGCAGCCGCTACCTGCGCGCCAAGCAAAGCCTGCCGGCGGATGAGGGCGATGAGGGGCACCAGCGATTGCGGGTGTTGGCTGCGGAGCAGGCGGGCCGAGCCTGAAGAACCCGGCACAGCCGACAAAGGCCACAAACCCGACAATGCCGCATGGCTCTGCAACTCCGCACCAAATTCATCCTCCTCGCCGTCCTGCCCCTGGTGGCCAGCCTTTTGCTGATCGCGCTGGCGGTGCGGCATCAGGAGAGGGAGCTGGTGCAGCGCGAACATGCGCTGGTGGAGCGGGCGTATATGGAGGCGCGGCGGGCGGAGTTGAAGTCCTATGTGGCGCTGGCGGTCAGCACGGTGAAGCCGTTGTACGAGGCGCCGGGGGACCCGCTGGCGCAGCGGGCGCAGGCGCTGAAGCTGCTGGCCTCGCTGGACTATGGGCCGGACGGTTACTTCTTCGTCTACGACCTGGACGGCAACTCCCTGATGCACTCGCGCCAGCCCGAGTTGGTGGGCCGCAATTTGTGGGACATGCGCGATCCGCAAGGCCGGCCGACCATCCAGGAGCTGATCGCGCAGGCGCGCCAGGGCGGAGGCTTTGTCGACTACCTCTGGCGCCGGCCGTCCAATGGCCAGGTCGAGGCCAAGCTCGGTTATGTGGTGCCGCTGGAGCGCTGGGGCTGGATGATTGGCACGGGGCTCTACCTCGGCGACCTGCACGCCACCATGGAGCAGCTGGACGCCCAGGCCAGCAGCAATATCGCCACCACCTTGCTGTGGATTGCCGGCATCGCTGTTTTCGGCGTGGCCTTGATCAGCAGCACGGGGCTCTTGCTCAACGTCAGTGAGCAGCGCGTGGCCGATGCCAAACTGCGCTTGCTGGCCCACCAGGTGGTGCAGTCGCAAGAGGATGAGCGCGCCCATCTGGCGCGCGAGCTGCACGATGGCACCAGCCAGACCCTGGTGGCGACCAAGCTGCTGGTGGAATCGGCCGTCGATGCGCTGGAAGCCGGGCGGCCGCTGCCGGCGCGGGTGCTGGCCACGGCACTGGAGCGGCTCAAGGCCTGCCTGGACGAGGTGCGGCGCATTTCGCACCGCCTGCGCCCGGCCATGCTGGATGACAGCCTGGGCTTGCCGGCTGCGCTGCAAACCCTGGGCCGTGAGTTCGAGGACGATGGCGGCGCGGGTGTGGTGGCGGTCAGCGTGCAGGGCGAGCCGGTGGAGCTGCCCGAGTTGGTCAAGACCGTGCTGTTCCGCGTGGCGCAAGAGGCGCTGACCAATGCGGCCAAGCATGCGGCCGCTGCGCATCTGCAGCTGGACCTGAGCTTCGAGGCCGGCCGGGTGCGGCTGCAGATCAGCGATGATGGCGCCGGCTTTGACGAAGCCGCCGTGCAAGAGCATCCGCGCCAAGGCATCGGCCTGCGCAATATGCGCGAGCGCCTAGCCTCCATCGGCGGGCGCTTGCAGATCCGCTCGCAGCCCGGCGCGGGCACCGAGGTCAGGGCCGAGGTGCCGCTCTCTTTGAATTCCTCCAGTCCTTCTGCTGTACCCACATGAACACCGCTCCCGCCTCCGCCCCGATTCGCATTGCCCTGGTGGACGACCACCCGCTGGTGCGCGACGGCCTGCGCCTGCGCCTGGGCGCGGTGCCGGAATTCGCGGTGGTGGGCGAGGCCGGCGATGCGCGCGAGGCCCTGGCCCTGCTGGCGCACACGGCGGTGGACATCGTGCTGATGGATGTGGGCATGAAGGAGGTCAACGGCATCGAGCTGGCCGCCGACTTGCTGCAGCGCCAGCCGGGCCTGCGCGTGCTGATGCTGAGCATGTACGACAACCCCGAGTATGTGCAGCGTGCCCTGCAGGCCGGCGCCCAGGGCTATGTGCTCAAGGACGCGCCAGCCACCGAGATCGTGGCCGCCATCCAGGCCGTGGCGGGTGGGGGCACGTTTTTGAGCCCGGCGGTGTCGCGCCGCCTGTTCCGCGCCCAGACGCCTCGCCCCCTGCTCTCGCCGCGCGAAAGCGAGGTGCTGGCCGCGCTGGGCCGCGGCGAGTCGAGCAAGCAGATCGCCGCTGCCATGGACCTGAGCGTGCGCACGGTGGAGGCGCACCGCCAGAACATCAAGCGCAAGCTCAATCTCGAGGGACAGGCGGAGTTGATCAAGTATGCCGTCGAGCATTCAGGGCAGGCGTGAACAGCTGAACGGGTGAGCGCGTGAGTTGAACCCGGGTGCTTCAAACCAGATCATCAGGGTTGACCCTTAAGTGATGCCACGCGCCGCCGCGCGTGGTCTGACGGATGCGCGCAGCCGGCCGCTGGCCGAGACTGCGGCCACGCAGCGGTCCCCCTCGTTTTTCCTCGTTTTTTTCTCTCTCTCTCTCTCTCGTTCCCACAGCCAAGACCGCGCGGATCAGGAGACAAAACTCATGTCCTCGAACATCAGGCGCCACCTCGGGTGGCTTCTGGTCGCGGTGCTGGGCGCGTTTGCGCTGGCCACCGTGGCCCTGGGCCGCGGCGAAGCGGTCAGTGCTCTATGGGTGGTGGTGGCCGCAATCTGCGTCTACTTGATCGCCTACCGCTACTACAGCCTCTTCATCGCCAGTCGCGTGCTGGAGCTGGACCCGCGGCGCCAAACGCCCGCCTGGCGGCACAACGACGGTCTGGACTATGTGCCGACCAACCAATACGTGCTCTACGGCCACCACTTCGCCGCCATCGCGGGCGCCGGCCCCTTGGTCGGCCCGGTGCTGGCCGCGCAGATGGGCTATCTGCCCGGCTTGCTGTGGCTGCTGGCCGGCGTGGTGTTTGCCGGCGCGGTGCAGGACTTCATCGTCCTCTTCATCAGCACCCGCCGCGACGGTCGCTCGCTGGGCGATCTGGTCAAGCAGGAGATGGGCCTAGTGCCCGGTCTGATCGCGCTGTTCGGCGCCTTCATGATCATGATCATCATCCTGGCCGTGCTGGCGCTGATCGTGGTCAAAGCCCTGGCGCATTCGCCCTGGGGCACCTTCACCGTGGCGGCCACCATCCCGGTGGCGCTGTTCATGGGTGTGTACCTGCGCTACCTGCGCCCGGGCCGCATCGGCGAGATCTCCATCATCGGCTTTGTGCTGCTGATGCTGTCCATCGTCGGCGGCCAGTGGGTGCATGAGAGCCCGGTCTGGGGCCCGATGTTCACCTTCGAGGGCACGACGCTGACCTGGATGCTGATCGGCTACGGTTTCGTCGCCGCCTCCATCCCCGTGTGGCTGCTGCTGGCGCCGCGTGACTACCTGTCCACCTTCCTGAAGATCGGCACCATCGTGGCCCTGGCCATCGGCATCGTCTTCGTCGCACCGACAATGCAGATGCCGGCCATCACCCAGTTCGCCGCCGGCAATGGCCCCGTCTGGTCGGGTGATCTCTTCCCCTTCCTGTTCATCACCATCGCCTGCGGTGCCGTCTCGGGCTTCCATGCGCTGATCTCTTCGGGCACCACGCCCAAGATGCTGGAGAACGAAACCCACGCGCGCTTCATCGGCTACGGCGGCATGCTGGCCGAGAGCTTTGTGGCGGTGATGGCCCTGGTGGCCGCCTCCTGCATCGAGCCGGGTGTGTACTTCGCCATGAACAGCCCGGCCGCCCTGGTGGGCAAGACGCCCGAGGCCGTGGCCGCCACGCTCTCGACCTGGGGCTTTGTCATCACGCCCGAAATGCTGATCCAGACCGCCAAGGACGTGGGCGAGAACACCATCCTGGCGCGCGCGGGCGGTGCACCGACCCTGGCCGTGGGCATGGCGCAGATCCTGCACCAGGCCATTGGCGGCAAGGCCATGATGGCCTTCTGGTACCACTTCGCCATCCTGTTCGAGGCGCTCTTCATCCTGACCGCCGTGGACGCCGGCACCCGCGCCGGCCGCTTCATGCTGCAAGACCTGTTGGGCAGTTTTGTGCCTGCGCTCAAGCGCACCGATTCTCTGCCCGCCAACCTGATCGCCACCGCGCTGTGCGTGGCGGCTTGGGGTTACTTCCTCTACCAGGGCGTGGTCGATCCGCTGGGCGGCATCAACACCTTGTGGCCGCTGTTCGGCATCGCCAACCAGATGCTGGCCGCCGTGGCCTTGATGCTGGGCACCGTGGTGCTGTTCAAGATGAAGAAGCAGCGCTATGCCTGGGTGACGGCCCTGCCAGCCCTGTGGCTGCTGATCTGCACCATGACCGCCGGCTGGCTGAAGATTTTCTCGTCCGACGCCAAGGTGGGCTTCCTGGCGCACGCCAGCAAGTACAGCAAGGCCCTGGTCGAGGGCCAGCTGCTGGCCCCTGCCAAGACACCGGAGGCCATGAGCCGCGTGGTCTTCAACGACCGCCTGGACGCTGCCCTGTGCGTGCTCTTCATGTTCGTGGTGATCAGCGTGCTGATCTACAGCGTGCGCGCCATCCTGGCCGCGCGGGCCTCGGCCAAGCCCACGGCGCAGGAAACGCCCTTCGTGGCTTTGTCGGCTGCCGCTGCGGCACGCTGAGTGTCAAGCCATGGCTGCTGCTGACGATGTGATCGAACAGGCGCGCGAACTGCGCCAGCGTGTCGGCCAAGCCGGCCGCTACCTGGCCCAGGGCCTGCGCCTGATGGTCGGTTTCCCCGACTTCGACACCTACCGCGAACACATGGCCCGCACCCACCCGGACCAGCCGGCCATGACCTACGAGCAGTTCTTCCGCGAACGCCAGGCGGCGCGCTACGGCGGGGCGGATGGGCGGATGAGCCGCTGCTGCTGACCTTGCGGGCGGCTGTCGGCACATTGCTCACCTCCGTAGGGTTTGTCGTTCTCGCTGCGGTGTCTCGGCCCGCCGCCGGGCTCATGGTTCGCGGGTCGGCTCTTCGAGCCGACTCCCCTCGCTGCTCACTGCGCGGCTCAGCGGCGCCAAACTCCCTCCGTTCGCTGCGCTCACTGTGGTC
>NZ_JBXAGJ010000040.1:0-18356 GCF_058794035.1 Roseateles sp. GW835-FHT13E02 | reverse complement strand
AACGAAGCGAACGCAGGGAGCGGAGTGAGTTATGCGCCAGCCCCGAGGTGCGAGCAGCGCAGGGAAGTCGGCCCGCCCGGGCCGACCCCGGAACCATGAGCCCGGTGGCGGCACGGGCTGCAGGGCCTCACGAGCAAAACCGTCGGCTGTTCTGTGACGAACCCGGACACTCTGTGCTGATTCGTCGCCGCTGTCCGCTTACTTGCGCTGCACGTTCTCGAAATCGACGCTGCCGTTCGGGGCCATGATGAAGCCACTCACGTCGCGGCGCACCGGCATGTAGATGGCCGAATGGGCCATGGTGATCCAGGGGCGTTCGCGCTTGAAGATCTCTTGCGCTTTCTCGTAGGCGGCCTGGCGTTTCTTGGCATCGGGGGTGGCGCGGGCGGCGTCGATCAGGGCGTCGAATTCCTTGTTGCAGAACTTGATGCCGCTCTGGTTGGCGGCGCAGCTGAGATTGGGCGTCAGGAACTCATCCGCGTCGCCGGTCTCACCGCTCCAGCCGCTCATGTAGACGCTGTGCTCACCCTGGTTGGCGCGCTTGAGGTACTCGCCCCACTCGTAGGTCTTGATATTGGCTTTGACGCCGATCTTGGCCCAGTCCTGCTGGATCAGCTGGGCCATCAGCTGGCCGTTGGGGTTGGTGGGCCGGGCCACGGGCAGGGCCCAGAGGTCCAGCTCCAGGCCCTTGGCATGGCCGGCCTTGGCCAGCAGTTCGCGGGCGCGGGCTGGGTTGTATTCGTTCTTGAGCTTGCTGTTGTAGCCGGGGATGGAGGGCGGGAACGCACTCACTGCCTGCAGCGCATCGCCGCGCGGGAACAAGGCCTTGAAGATGGCATTGCGGTCGATGGCGATGTCCAGGGCCTCGCGCACCTCGCGCTGGTCGGTGGGTGCCTTCTTCAGATTGAAGGACAGGTAGGAGATGTTCAGCGCCTGGGTCTTCATGACCGTGATGTCGGACTTGCCGTCGAGTGCTGCCAGGTCCACATCGCGCAGGGCGGCGGCCACCTGGCATTCGCCGGCCAGCAGCTTTTGCACCCGCACATTGGCCTCGCGGCTGATGCTGAAGACCAGGGCGCCGGCCTGCTTGTTGCCCCAGTACTCGGGGTGGGGCTCCATGCGCAGCACATCGTCCTTGGCGTAGGACTTGAAGCGATAGGGCCCGGTGCCGACCGGCTGGTTGTTGATCTGGTTGGCGCGGCCCTGCTTGAGCAGCTGGGCGCCGTACTCGGCCGAATGAATCGAGGCCCAGACCATGGCCAGATTTGCCGCAAAGCTGGCGTTGGCTTGCTTCAGGCGGAAGCGCACGGTGTGCTCGTCCACCCGGTCCAGGCCCTCGACCATCTGCGCCAGGCCCATGTTCTGCGGATAGACGAAGGTGGCCGGGAAGGCCTTGTTGAAGGGGTGCTCGGGGTTCAGGAAGCGGCCGAAGGTGAAGAGCACATCGTCGGCGTTCATCGCCCGGCTGGGCGTGAAGCCCGGGGCCTTGTGGAACTGCACCCCGCGGCGCAGGGTCAGCGTCAGGGTCTTGGCGTCGGGCGACATCTGCCAGGCCGTGGCCAGCTTGGGCACCAGCTCGGTGCTGCCGCGCTTGAAGGCCAGCAGGCCCTGGAACATCTGCCGGTTGGCGTTGTTGGTGGTCGAGCTGTCCCAGAGGCCGGGGTCAAAGCCCTCGGGGCTGGCGTCGGCGCAGAAGATCAGCGGCTTGGCCGCCAGGGCCGGCACCGCAAGCAGGGCCGCAGCCAGGGCCAGGCTCAGCGGCGCGAGGCCGGCGATGCGAAAGGAGGAGGCGGGGCGAGAAAGTGGGGAGAAGGCAGGCGCGTTCATCGGTCGAGGCAATCAGGGTTGGCGGGAACTATAGACCGCCAGCTCGGGCTCACCGGCCGGCATGCGGCCTCAGCCCTGCCGCCACAGCACCAGCGAGCCCGGCGCAAAGCCCTGCTCCTCCAGCGCATGAAAGCGCAACGAGGCCTCGCGCTCGAAGATGGAGCGGGCGGCCAGCTGCGCCGCCACGCTGCGGCCGTCCGGCGTTTGCACCAGCAAGAGGCTGCCGATGGCCGGCAGCTGATGCTCGCCGTCAAAAGCGCCCTCCAGCGCATACCAGGTTCGCGGCGGCTGGCCCTCGATCTGGACCTGGAAGCTCTCGGAGATGGTGAGTCGGTACATGAGCGAGGGTTGGCAGCGGCGTTGTGAGGGAGGTGAAAGGGAATTCTGCCTGTCGCGGGCAAGCCCTAGGGCGAAGCAGACGCGCCACCCAGACAATAGTTCGGCCAGCAAAGCCGCTGAGCGGCCAGGTGCGGCAGATGCCGTGCCGGCACAAGAACATGAGTACGGAAGGGGAGGCTGATGGGCCAGGTTTTGACTTCGTGGTGCTTGCGCGCGTGCGCGTTGCTGGCCGTGTGCGGGCTGTTCAGCGGCGGCAATCCAGCCCTGGCTCAAGCGCCCAAGGCGCCTCCGGCGGGTCAGGTGCTTCAGCAGCTGAGCGGACCAAGCCCATCATGGGTCAGCGAGGTCCAAGTCCCCAAGGGCAGTGCATCCGGTGCGGAGCAGTCTCGGCAGGGCATTCAGTACCTGCTCTCCGACGTGCAAGCGCGGGTGGATGGCAAGCAGCGCCAGATGTTTCGTCATTACGCCTTGAAGGCCCTGAACGAGAAGGGCCTCGAGAGCGCCGCCAATCTGGAGATCCGCTTTGATCCCGCCTACGAGCAGCTGGTGGTGCACTCGGTTGCGGTTCATCGCCAGGGGCGTCGCCATGAGCGGCTTCCTGCGGTTGAGTGGCGGGTGGTTCAACGTGAAAAAGAGCTGGACTACCTGATCTACGACGGCAGCAAGACCGCACATGCCTTCCTGGACGACGTGCGTGTCGGAGATGTGGTCGAGTACGCCTACACCGTGAGCGGCAGCAACCCGGTGTTTGGCGATCGCTTCTTTGGCACTTTCGATTTGCAATGGGGCAGTCCCGTCCAGAGGCTGCATGCGCGCCTGCTCTGGCCGGCCGGTCGCCCCTTGAACCTGCGGCCCTTGAACGGCGCACCGGAACCTCGGCGTGTTCAGCGTGGTGATCAGCAGGAGCTGGTGTGGCACAAGGAGGGCCAAGAGGGCCTGCAGCTGAGCCCGGACTCACCGGCCTGGTACGACCCCTATGCCATGGTGCAATGGGGCGACTTTGGCAAGTGGTCGGACGTGGCCGCCTGGGCACTGCCCTTGTACAAGGTTCCAGAGCAACTGCCCGCTGGCTTGCGCGCCGAGGTGAAGCGCATCTCCGGCCTGGGGCTTGATGCCAAGACTCGCACGGCCGAGGCCTTGCGCTGGGTGCAACGAGAAGTGCGTTACCTGGGGGTGGAGGTGGGCGCCGGCTCCCATGCGCCCAACCCGCCCGAGCTCGTCTTCAAGCGCCGCTTTGGCGACTGCAAAGACAAGACGCTGCTCACCTTGACGCTCTTGCATCATCTGGGTGTGCCGGCTCGTGCCGCGCTGGTTCACACCCAGCAGAGGCAGGCATTGGCCCAGGTTCTGCCTCGACCGAGTGCCTTCAACCACGTCATCGTGCGTGCCGAGGTCGACGGCAAGACCTATTGGCTCGATCCCACGCGCAGCAGCCAGCCAGGGCCTTTGGACGACCTGGGCCAGTCCAGTTATGCACTGGCTCTGGTGGTCGACCCGTCCACGCAGGCCTTGACAGCCATGGAGTCGGGGCCAGCCATGTGGAGCAAGCGTCAGGTGAGCGTGCGCCTGGATGCGCGAGCCGGTTTGAATGAAGCCGCGCTCATGGAGGTGACAACCCAGGTGGAGGGCCTGAGCGCCGAGCAGATGCGCGCCAACCTGTCGGCTGAAAACGCAGCGGAACTTCAGCAGCGCTACCTCAACTACTACGCGCGCTACTACCCTGGCATCGTGGTGGACCGACCCTTCGAAGTTCGCGACGAGCAGCCCGCCGTGAACAAGATCCAGGTGCTTGAGCGCTACCGGGTCAAGGACTTCTTTGCCCGCGTGGAGGCAGAAAAGCGCCTCGAAGCCTCATTGGAGGTGCCCGAGTTGCTGGCCCTGCTTCAGTCGCCGCGCGACACCATCCGCAACGCGCCGCTGGCTTTGCCGCACCCGCAGGACATGCGCCACGAGGTGGAGTTGCTCCTGCCTGAATCCTGGACCTTCAAGAATGAAGTGAAGGAAGTTCGAGATCGCGCCTTTGAGTTGAGCCGCGAGATCCAGGGCGATGGGCAGCGGCTCTTGATTCGCGACCACTACCGCTCCTTGGCGGACCATGTGCCCGCCGATGCAACCGCGGCCTATGCGGCCAATGTCGAGAAGGCGCGCAAGATGCTGGGCTATGTGGTCTACAAGACCGACCCCGGCGCGAGTGCTGCAGGGGATCAGGTCTCCAGCGAATCGGCCGGGCTGAACCTGCCTGTGCTTTTGCTCGGTGGTTTGACGCTGGCTCTGTTGGTGCACCTTGCCTTGCGGCTGTACCGCTGGGACCCCGCCAGGAAGCCGGGGGACACCCTCAGCGCCGCGGGCGAGCCCTTGGGTGGGCTCTTGTGGCTGCTGGCCTTGGGCATTTTGATCCAAGGTGGCTATGTGGCCTATGGGGCTTGGAGCGCATGGCCGGCCTATGGCCTGCAGACCTGGCATATGTTCACCATGCCGGGCGGTGCCCGTTACCACCCGATGATGGCTCCCATGCTGCTGCTGGAAATGGTCGCACTGCTGGCCCAGGCGGTCGGATGGTGCTTGCTGGCTTTGCTGTTCTTCAAGCGCAGAGCCAGCGCTGTCCCCGTCTACCTGGGCTATATGTGGGCGGTCGTGTGCTTCGCGACCTTGGATCAAGTGTTGTTGGCTCAGATTCCGGTGCTGGAGGATCAAAGCAGCAGCAAGGACATTGTTGAACTCATCCGCTCTGCTGTGGTGCTGTCCTTCTGGAGCTGGTATGTGCTGAAGTCGGAGCGTGTGCGCAAGACCTTTGTGGTCCGCTACCGAGCGGAGAGCGGCGCTGACTTTGCCGCTCAGTCGCCCGCCGCCCCACAGACATTGGCGCCCGAAGCCATCGCCGCCCACTCTGCCCAGCCCTGAATCCGGCCGGGAAAGGCCACGGCCCCGGGGCGGAAAGGCCAGTCGCGGGCCAGCCAGGCTTGCAGCTGGCGCAGCACGGTGTCGGCATCCAGGTCTGGGCTGCTGGCCGGCAGGGGGTGGCGCAGCCAGAAAAACGCTTGGGCCTGGAAGCGCTCGCGCCGGGCGTCCACGGCCAGGCGCGATTTGATGGGCTTGATGTAGAGGCAGCCGAGGTAGTCATTCCCCTCGGCTGAGAGCAGGGCGTAGTTGAACGCGCGCCGCTCTTCGAACTCCTGGGCATGGCGCTGCAGATCGGCCAGGTTCTCCTCGAAGCTCAGCGAGGCGTCTGGCCAGCCGTTGTCGGGGCCGAAGACATGGCGGATGTGATCGGCGCTGTCGCGCACAGCGGCGAAGTCGGCGTCGGCATGCTGGGGGCCCAGGCCTTGCAGCAGGAACAGACCGCCCAGCGCGGCGGACTCAGGGGCGCTGAAATGCGCGGGAACGAACTTGCTCATGATGATCCGTCCAGGCCCTGCCCTCAGCCCTGCTGCATGGCCGCCGTGAAGCGCCGGACCAGCTCCTCGTCACTGACCTGCTCCTTGCGGGTCGCGATCAGCCAGACATGACCGAAGGGGTCGATCAGGCTGCCACGCCGGTCGCCGTCGAACTGGTCGGCCACGTCCATCAGGCTGCTTGCGCCGGCGGCCAGGGCCCGGGCGAAAACGGCGTCCACATCAGCGACGCGCAGATAGATGGACACCGGCGAACCGCCCAGGCTGCGCGGGCTTCGGTAGCCTTGCTCGGGAAACTCGTCGGCCAACATCAGCAGGCCGTCGGGCAGGCGCAGCTCCGCATGGGCGATCTTGCCGTCGGGCAGGGGCAGGCAGACCTTCTCCTCGGCGCCGAAGACGTCTTTGTAAAAAGCCAGGGCGAGGCTGGCCGAGTTGACGATCAGGTAGGGGGTGCTCATGGCGGCTGCCGCGCTGGGGCGGTCGTGGCGTTCGGCCGTTTGCCGACGACGCAGCGTAACGCCGATATGCTGCGCATCCAAGCTCCGTCGCCTGCCGGCAGGCCATGACCGCTCCGCCCAGCGCCCTGGTCGTCATTCCGCCCTGCGGGATCAGTCGGCGCCGACGCTTGTGCTGCGAGCTGCCAGCCGCGCGCACAGATACGTCCAGACAAACTGCGCAGCTGCATAACTGGTCAGTTCGGCGTGGTCGTAAGGCGGCGAAACTTCCACGCAATCCATGCCGACGAAGTTGAGTTGGGGCACCAGCTCTTCGAGGATGCTGAAGACCTGGTTGCTGCTCATGCCGCCGGGCTCGGGTGTGCCGGTGCCGGGAGCGAAGGCGGGGTCCAGGCAGTCGATGTCCAGGCTCAGGTAGACGGGCGGGTGTCCGTGGGCGGCCATGCGCTCGCGCACCTGCTGCAGCAGCGGCGCCAGCTGGGCGGGGCTGTCCAGGCCGCGCAGGGCGCGGGCGTTGAAGATCAGGCCGCCCTGGTCGGCCACGTACTCGCGCGCCTCGCGCTGGCCGGCCGAGCGGATGCCGAACTGCACAAAGCACTCGGGCCGCACCAGGCCTTCCTGAATCGCCTCATAGACCCAGGTGCCGTGGCCGCTGGGCTCGCCGAAATGATCGACCCAGGTGTCGCAGTGCGCATCGAAATGGATCACCGCCAGCGGCTGGCCCTGCTGCGCCCGGTAGGCGCGCAGCAGGGGCAGGGTGATGCTGTGGTCGCCGCCCAGCCAGACCATGTGCTGGCGCGCGATCAGCGGGGCGATCAGCGGCATCATGGCCGCACGCATGGCCTCCAGGCTGGTGTTGGGCAGGGCCAGATCGCCGTGGTCGTGGAGCTGGCCCTCGGGCGTGGTGTCGAACAGCGGGTGGATGCCGTCGCACAGCATCTGGCTGGCCTGGCGGATGGCCGAGGGCCCGAAGCGCGCGCCGGGCCGGTTGGTGACGCAGCCGTCCCAGGCGATGCCAGCGAGGCCGAAGGGTGTGTCGCTGCTGCTTTGTTGGGAGGGCGACAAGCCCATGAAGGCGTTCTGGCTGAGAAAAGCAAAGTGGCTCATCGTCGTGCGCTCCATTCAACAAAGCCCGGCACTGCCGCGATCAGGGAGCGATCAGGGGCAGATCCACAAGAACAGGCGGTGACCTTGCGCCACTGCAGTTGCGGAGAACGCGGCGAGATCGGCCACCAGAAACTCCAGCGCTTCCGCTTCCCAATGCGGGCGGCGTTCGGCCTCGGCCGTCAGCCAGGCGCGGGCCAGGGCGGGGAACTGGTCTTCCGAGAGCTGGGCCAGCAGGGTGCCCAGTTCCTCGGGCAGGGCCACCAGCCAGGGGTCGCCTTGCTCGCCGGCCGGGCCCACGCGCTCGAAATCTTGCATGGCGTGGCTCAGCGCCACCGGGGCGGCGTCCATGGCGCCAGGCGTGGCTTGCTGCTTGAGGATCAGGCGCAGGCTGGCCCATTGCGTGGGCTCGACGCCCGAGACCTCCAGCGTGGGCCAGATGTTGGCGTGGCCCGGGGTGAGGGGAATCACGGTCGCGTCTTCGGCGGAGGCGGCGATCAGGTCGGTCAGCATGGCGTGAGTGAGGCTTGGGTGTGGAATGCGCAAACAGCGGGCTGCGCAACAAAGGCAAATTGTCGGTGAAAGCCGAGACTGGGGGTGTCAGCCGGGCTCGCCGCGCTTCAGACCTGGTGGCAAGCCACCTGCCTGCCCTCTACCTCACGCAGCACCGGCGCCTCTTGCGCACACCGCGCCACCGCCATCGGGCAGCGCTTGTGGAAGGCGCAGCCGCTGGGCGGGTTCAGCGGGCTGGGCAGCTCGCCCTTGAGCAGCACGCGCTCGCGCCGCTCGGCCGCGTGCAGGGCCGGCGTGGCGCTCATCAACGCGCGGGTGTAGGGGTGCAGGGGCTGGGCAAAGATGCGGCGCTTCTCGCCCAGCTCCACCGCGCGGCCCAGGTACATCACCATCACTTCGTCGGCCACATGCTCAACCACGCTGAGGTTGTGGGAGATGAAGACGTAGCTGGTGCCGGATTGCTCCTGCAGGTCCATGAAGAGGTTGAGGATCTGCGCCTGGATGGACACATCCAGGGCCGACACCGGCTCGTCCGCCACGACGATGCGCGGCTGCAGAATCATGGCCCGGGCAATGGCAATGCGCTGGCGCTGGCCGCCGCTGAACATATGCGGGTAACGCGCCAGATGCTCGGGGCGCAGGCCCACCTGGGTGATCAGCGCCTCGATGCGCTCGCGCCGCTCGGCTTTGCTGAGCGCGGTGTTGATCAGCAGCGGCTCGTCCAGCGTGGCGGCAATGCTCTTGCGCGGGTTGAGCGAGCTGAAGGGGTTCTGGAACACCATCTGCACCTGCTGGCGCAGCGCCTTGAGGCGCGCACCGTCGGCGCCGGCCGTGGCCTCGCCGCCCAGCAGCAGGCGGCCGGCGCTGGGTGGCTCGATCAGGGTCAGCTGGCGCGCCAGGGTCGATTTGCCGCAGCCCGATTCGCCCACCACAGCCAGGGTCTGGCGCGGCCGAAGGCGAAAACTGACGCCATCGAGCGCACGCACCGTGGCCTTGGGCTGGAACAGGCCCTGGCTGACGCGGTAGTGGCGGCTCAGGTTCTCGGCTTGCAGCAGCACCGGTTGGCTCACGTGTTCATTGCTCATGCTGCGCCTCCAATCGGGCCGCAGGCGTCAGCGGGAAGAAGCAGCGCACGCCTTCGTTGGTCAGGGCTGGGCGTTCGCCGCGGCAGCGCCCCTGCACCTGCGCGCAGCGCGGGCTCAGCAGGCAGCCGGCCGGGCGATCCAGCGCGCCGGGCACGATGCCGGGCAGGGCAGCCAGGCGGCGGGCGCCGCGGTTGTGCTCGGGGATGGCGGCCAGCAGGGCGGCGGTGTAGGGGTGGCGCGGCGCGTCGAACAGGGCCGGCAGCGGCCCGGTCTCGACCACCTGGCCGGCATACATCACGGCCACGCGCTGGGCCATCTCGGCCACCACGGCCAGGTCGTGGGTGATCATCAGCAAGCCCATGCCCTGCTCGCGCTGCAGGCGCAGCAGCAGCTCCATGATCTGGGCCTGGATGGTCACGTCCAGGGCGGTGGTGGGTTCGTCGGCGATCAGGAGCTTGGGGCCGCAGGCGATCGCCATGGCGATCATCACGCGCTGGTTCATGCCGCCCGAGAGCTGATGCGGGTAGGCCTCGGCGCGGCGCGCCGCATCGGGGATCTCCACCAGCTCCAGCAGCTCCATCACTCGCTTTTTCGCAGCGGCGCCGCGCAGGCCCAGGTGCGTTTGCAGCACCTCGGCGATCTGCGCGCCCACGGTGTAGCTCGGGTCCAGGCTGGAGAGCGCGTCCTGGAACACCATGGCGATGTCGCGGCCGATCAGGCGGCGGCGTTCCCGCGCGTTCAAGCGCAGCAAGTCCTGACCCTGGAACTCCAGCCGGTCGGCGCTGACGCGGCCGGGCGCGTCCACCAGGCCCATCAAGGCCAGCATGGCCACCGATTTGCCCGAGCCCGATTCACCGACGATGCCCAGCAGCTCGCCCGGCGCCAGGCTCAGGTCCAGCCCGTCCACGGCGGGGAAGCGGCCGAACTCGATCCGCAGGTTTTCGATGCGCAGCAAGGGTGATGACGGTGGCGATAGCAATGCGTCCTCGGCCATGGCTCAACGCGTCCGTTTCAGTTTGGGATCGAGCGCGTCGCGCAGGCCGTCGCCGATCAGGTTGATGCTCAGCACGCTGAACAGAATCGTCAGGCCCGGCAGCGTCACCACCCAGGGCGCGCGCTGCATATAGTCGCGCGCGGCGCTGAGCATGGTGCCCCACTCGGGCGTGGGCGCCTGCACGCCCAGGCCCAGAAAGCCCAGGCCCGCGGTTTCCAGGATGGCGGAAGAAAAACTCAGCGTCGCGTTGACGATCAGCGGCGCCATGCAGTTGGGCAGCACGGCGCTGAACATCAGGCGCAGCGGGCCGGCGCCGGCCACGCGGCTGGCGGTGACATAGTCTTTGTGAATCTCGGCCAGGGCGGCGGCGCGCGTCAGCCGCGTGTAGCCGGGCAGGGCGCCGATCGCGATGGCGATCACCGTGTTCACCAGGCCCGGGCCCAGCACCGTGATCACGCAGATGGCCAGCAGCAGGCCCGGCAGAGCCAGCATGATGTCCATCACCCGCATGATGGCCGGCGACAGCCATTGCTGATGAAACGCCGCCAGCAGGCCCAGCAGCACACCCGGCAGCAAGGACAGCAGCACCGAGGCCAGGCCGATGCCCAGCGACACCCGCCCGCCATGCAGCAGGCGCGAGAGCATGTCGCGGCCCAGCTCGTCGGTGCCGAGCAGGAAGCGCGCGCTGCCGCCCTCGGCCCAGACCGGCGGCTGCAGCATGTGATCGCGGTACTGCTCGATCGGGCTGTGCGGCGCCACCCAGGGCGCGAACAGCGCAGCCAGGGCGATCAGCGCAAACACGGCCAGCGCCGCCAGGGCGCCGCGGTTCGCGGCAAAGCCTTGCCAGAACTCGCGCAACGGGCCGGGCGGCTGCTCTTGCACCAGCAGCTGATCCTCTTCCTGTGCGCTGGGGGTCAGCGGTGTCGGTGTCGAAGGGGTCGTCATTTCCTCACCGCTCACTTCTGATGCGCGGATTGACCACGCCATACAACACATCCACCAGCAGGTTCACGCCAATGAAGGTCAGGGCCGAGATCAGGATGCCGGCCTGCACCACCGGGTAGTCGCGCCGGGCGATCGAGTCGATCAGCCATTTGCCGATGCCGGGCCAGGAGAAGATGGTTTCGGTCAGCACCGCGCCGGCCAGCAGGCTGCCGGTCTGCATGCCGATCACCGTCAGCACCGGGATCAGCGCATTGCGCAGGCCGTGGCGCAGCACCACGCGCGCCGGGCTCAGGCCCTTGGCGCGGGCGGCGCGGATGTAGTCCTCGCGCAGCACCTCCAGCATGCTGGAGCGCGTCATGCGCGCCACCACCGCCATGGTGCTGGTGCCCAGCACGGTGGCCGGCAGCAGCAGGTGCAGGCAGGCCGAGCGGAAGGCGCCCTCCTCGCCCGAAAGCCAGCTGTCGATCAGCAGAAAGCCGCTGCGCACCGGCACGTCGTACTCGATGCCGATGCGGCCCGACACCGGCGTCCAGCCCAGCTGCACCGAGAAGAACATGATCAGAATCAGCCCCCACCAGAACACCGGCATGGAGTAGCCCACCGTGGCCACGCCCATCACGCCCTGGTCCAGCAGCGAGCCGCGCTTGAGCCCCGCCGTCACGCCCAGCAGCAGGCCCAGGCTCACCGCCAGCAGCAGGGCCGCCAGGGCCAGCTCCACCGTGGCCGGGAACAGGGCCGCAAACTCCTTGGCCACCGGCTCGCGGCTGACCAGGCTCAGGCCCAGGTCACCGCGCGCCAGCTGCGCCAGGTACTGGCCGTACTGCACATGCAGGGGCTGGTCCAGGCCCATGCGGGCCATCAGCTCCGCATGGGTGGCCGCGTCCAGGCGGCGCTCGCCCATCATGATCTCGATGGGGTCGCCCGGCACCAGCCGGATCAGGCCAAAGGCCACCAGGGTGATGCCCAGCAGCGTGGGCAGCAGGGTGGCGAGTCGCTTGAGCAGAAAGGTCAGCACGAGGGGCGGGAGATCGGTGTCGAAAGAGTGGTGGGTGCCAGCGGGGTCATCAGGGTCTCATGCAGTCCGAGCGCCGCTGGTGGCTGCCGCTCAGGTTTCTGTCAGATCGGCGCGGTCCTTCGTGTTCAGTCAGAAGCGCGAGCTCAGCGGCTTGGCCGGCTCGTTCGCCGGCGCCGCCATGGACTTGGCCAGCAGCATACCGCCCGGGCTGGTGGCCACATCGAGCAGGGCGGCGGTTTCGGCGTCCATGGCGCCGCTCCAGTCGCGCGGGCGGTACTTGCTCTGGAAGGTGGCAATCGTCGCCTTGGTCAGCTCGTCCTCGATGCCGCTGCGCGAGGTGCTGTAGCCCACGCGGGTCAGCTTGTCCTGGAACCAGGCCGCGTCCGGCGGCAGGGCGGCGTAGAGCGGAATCTTGGCCGCCACCTGCACCGGGTCGGGCCAGGGGATCAGGCCGGCATCTGCCAACTGCTTCCAGGGGAAGCTCGGGCCCGGGTCCTGCTTGCGGCCGGGTGCGATGTCCGAGTGGCCGATGATGCGCTCGGGCCGGATGTTGTGGCGCTTGGCGATGTCGCGCACCAGGGCAATGATCTCGTCCACCTGCGCCTGCGGGTAGGGCGGGTAGACGCGGCCCAGCTCCGTGTCCTTGTAGCCGGGGTTGACGATCTCGATGCCGATGGACGCCGAATTCAGATTGCTGTGCCCCGCCCAAAAGCTCGCCCCCGCATGCCAGGCCCGCCGGTTCTCATCCACCAGCTGGTAAATCGCCGCCGGCTCGTCCCGCACCAGGTAATGCGCGCTCACCTGCCCGCCTGTGGCCAGCACCTTCAGCGATTTCTCCCAATCCAGCGCCGTGTAGTGCAAGACGATGAACAGCGCCCGGCTGTCTTGCGCCACGGAGGTATAGCTGCGGTCGATCTTGGGGCCGGTGGGTTCGGTTGGGGTGGAGGTGGTCGTCGCGCAGGCGCTGAGGAGCAGGGCGAGGGCGGCGGTGGGGAGGCTGAGGGAGAAACGTGGGGAGGGGGGCGTCATGGGAGGGCGATGGCGTCGGCTGGGGCGGGTGGGGGCGTCAGGGGGGCATTGTTGCCGAAGCGGGGCGGAACGCTTTTGTGCGAGGCACCCATGTTTGGACACCCTCAAGTGAAGGCACCGAATAAGGAACGAGGCCTTGAAATTCAAGGCTTGACCCTCCTCCCCTTGGTCTGTCGTCTGCTGTCGAGCAGGCTGGGATCAAGCTTTCGCCCTCAGATCGGCACGACGCGCCGACCTGTGCTGCTCGCCGGGCAGGTGTCGGAGAAACCTAAACGATTGCGGAAATTCACCAACGGCTGCTCTGCGCCTGCTCCCCTCGGAGCTCCCAAATCTTGAATAGAGACTACCTCCGCCCTCCGAACAGCCGGCTCAAAAACGCGGCAACCGCGCCTGTTGAATGCGGAGCTCGTTGCATGTTTGGGTTAGTGGGCTCAGATTGCCCGAAAGGTGGTAGCCCCTCTCCAATACCCCGTTGTCGCTCCAGTAACGCAAGAACCACTCGTTCCAGTTCATCAAGTTTTGCCTTCAAGGCGTCATGCTGGTGCATTGAGACCTCTCATTGCGTTCTAAATGCAGACCATACTGCCCTCATCGGCTCCAGGTACTGGGTCCTTGTAACAGCAGACAAGAAGTACCGACACTCGGGCTGCTTCGCCACCACAGGCGCGAAAGTCTGTCTAAAGCTAGCGAGACTCAGTCTTTGCACGTCGTCGAATTTCAAGCCGTGCCGGCGCAGAAGCTCGAGCATTTCAGGTGCCGGCTCCTCGAGCGTTACAGAGGCGTCCTCAACCACAACACGGGCAATCGACTTCGGCTGAAGCTTCCCGTTCACAACGACATTGGGGAGGCACGAAGCTTTTCCCCATCCACCCTCGAGCTCAGTCACCCGAGAACTCAGCAACTTCACTTGACCCGCCAGCGCGGAAACTTTGTCAACACCGCCAGCTGCGCTGGCCGCAGCTACGGCACCTTTCACCACGTCCGGCCCGCCGTTGCGGGCGACAAATTCGCTGGTCCCTCTAAGCTGGTCCAGTGGCACCATCTTCGTGAGGTAGTCCGTTAGCTCAGTGATACTCGAGATTCCTGCGCCTACCAGTAACCTTTGAGTCGCCTCGACCTCTGCGAGCGCCTTGGCTTTCTTCTCTTGCTGTTGTATCTGCCACACCACGAATAGCAGCAGGCCAAAGAACAGGACCTGCAGCAGAAAGTCGATTAGCGTGAAGAAGAAGACGTCGTCGCTACGTCTCATGTCGGCCGGGCCCCCTGCTGCGTTCGGTCGATGATGATTTGAGCAACGTTCGTGAGGCGCTCGCTAAACATCCGAGCTACATCGGTTGAACGTTTGATATCGTCTTCCAGCGACTGAGTTGCAGTTGCCATGACGTTGCTCAAGTTTCCAGCAGAGACACCTAGCCGGGCTTGCAATGCCTCGACGGAGCCACCGAGTTTGCTCAACACCAAACCGATGCTTTCGCCGGCCTCTTCAACTCTTCCAACCTGGTCGGCGAGTCTCGCCCCTTTCTCCAGCGCAGATGCGTGCGCGCTCGCGTGTGCTGCAAGCTGACTCGCATTTGATTCAGAGGCCTGCAGTAAGTGCTGAACAGCCGACAGCGCCTCGCGCAACTTCAGACTGAGCTCGATAGCCTCTTCTCCTGCCGGGGGAAGTGTCGACAGGTCTCGGTTGACATTCCCCACGGTCGCATTCAAGCCAAGGAGCTGCCCGTCGAGCGACTGGATGCCGCCTTCTAGCTTCGGCAAGGCGGCTGTCACTCGCTCCACACTCTGTGCGAGGCGGTCAGTCGTATTGGCTGAGTTTGCAAAATGGCGCGTCGCGTCATCCAATTTTTCAGAGGTCTCCACCAGAGCCACCATCTGCTCATTGGCCTTCAGCGTGAGCGTCTTGATGTTCTTGAACGTGAGCCCCATCCCCGACACTGTGGCGGTAATGTCGCCGAGCTCGCCCACTGCCTCCCCCAACACTCTGGTTCCATCGGCAAGCACTTGCTGAGCTTCAATAACAGCCCGCGAAGAGGTGAGTAGATGTCCATCACTGCTGCCGACTTGTTGAAGATTCTGGTCTAGCTCTTTCACAGATACGGTCAGTTTCGACTGGGAAACTGCTACGCCCTCCGCCGTGATGGCTCCCTCAGTAGCGCGCTTTGCGAACTCCGCCAGGGCAGCATTGAGCGTTGTTACACAGTCAAGCGTCTCCCGGACGCTTCGCGCAAGTGCGTCCCGCTCTTCAACGAACGAGGTCTCATTCACAAGGCCACGAATTTCAGTCAATCCGTGGCGGGCGGATGCGAGTGTCCCGCGAAGCTCCTGATCGAAAGCCCGGGCCATATCCAGCATCGCCTTCTCTGTGGTGATGCGTGCGGTTTCTGCCACTTGCTGTGACTTAAGAATAAGGCTGTTTGAGAGCTCGGCGAACTGCGTTGACGCCAACTCAACATTGGTGACCAGTTCTCGCGAACGCTGCACGTACTTGTCCAGCACGGCCTCAGGACTTGCATCGTCGACTAGCTTTGAGATGCTAGATAGGTGCATGCGCGCGAAAACCGCATAGCCTGTTGCTAGCAAACCCAGGCCGAACTGGAATGCAATGCCTGCAAGCGGCTCATTGCCACCGCTAAGTGCAAGACTGACGGCGCTGACGCCCAATGCAGCAATAGTGATGAGAAAGCCAAAGTAGTAGACGCTGTCAATAGCAGTCTGACTTAGGCCGCCCTTCGCGCGCGGCGCCAAGTAGGACCAGTGATACCAGACTAGCGGGGCTCCTCCCCCAAGCATCGACACCCAGGGCGGAAGATGAAGAGCGGTAGCTCCGACAAGCAGTAGAAGCGAGGTAACTGCGCTTCTCCACAACACAGAAAAGAATCCATCGCCGCTCTTCATAGTGGTCGGAATCAAATGAATTGCAGACATATCACGCACCGGGCAAAAAGTCGATTTCGGTCTTCGCGCCAGCGCCTTCGTTGTCGCCGAAGAACCATGGCCAGAGTTGATCTCGGCACTTCAAGCTTGCCTTTGGCAGGTCCATCCGTGGAACGACGTTCAAATAGACCGCTGTTCCCGCAAACTTTGGCCTCTCTTGGGCTCCGCGCCTTGCATCTCGAAAAGAGGCCACAGTGCGCGCAGCATCGGCGCAGCTGTAGAGCGAGAATTTGGGTGGGGTATGTTCCATTAGGTCCGAGAAAACCAGCAACGAGCTATGTCCACCGCGAAGGTACTGCGACAGTGACACGTCGATGAGAGCCTGTGCGATGGGAGACTCTTTGGAGTTCTCAGGAGGACTACGCAGGGCCTCCTCCAGCGGCTTTATGAAAAGCTTATCGAAAGCCTTTTCCAGTCCTTTGGTGTTCTCATAGAGTCGATTCCCTTCGCGTTGCGGTTTGCAACGGGAAAAAATTGGCGTGAGCGACTTCCGGCTAATGCTCGAAATAGTAAAAACCGACACCCGCTCATTGGTCACGACCCTATCTTGCACGAAGCTCATTGCCCGAGCGGAAATCTCCGCGCGGGTTTGGTCCGCCAATGACTCGCTATGGTCAAGGACGATTACGGTGTTGGCGACTGGCGTTCCAATACATCCGTCTGCATCCGGTTTCGGCTTCTTCCCCAACACCATAGTCGCGCCGAGCATCACAATGGCGACCGCGCCCGCGCCACACATCAATAGCACGCCGTGCTTGTCCTTCTTCGACAGCGCCATGCTTACACCGCCACAGGCCTGTGGAGGGTGTGGGACAACGAAGCGATTTCATCCTCAGCTTCGCTGCGCACGTCCGCGAGATATGCGGCGACAGACTGCGTGAGAATTGAGTTGGTGTCTTCCTGAAGCCCCTTAAGTTTTGCGTTAAGCGATTCGCGGTGCTTGTCGCCAAGGACTTTCAGTTCATCTTGAACGTTCGTCAAATCCGCACTGACTGCATCCGCAGCACTTCCATTGACCACGGTTGACAACGCGGATTTCTGCCCAAAGTACTCAGGCGCGGTGACGGATCGTACCGCCGTGTTGGCATGCCGATAGGATTCAGCAACTAGCAAGTGGTCTCTATGGACTGCAGCAGCCTGCGACTCGAGAGACTGACGTGCGTGACCGAGGTCGGCAATTCGCCGAGCAATCATTGCAACTTGGGTGAGCGGCTCTTGCAACGCAGCTTGTATAGCCGCCTTCCGGTGATGGAGCAGCTCCTTCACCTTTTGCCGAGCCTTTTGCTGTTGCTGATGTTCTTCCTCAATGGTCGCCCTGTACGCTCTGTCCTTGGGCCCATACCCTGGAAATTTGTCATCCATGGTGTAGCCCTTGAAGAACGCACCAATGCTTAGGATGACGCCCACTCCGAAGAGAATGAAGCTCCAATGGTCTTGGAAACGCGGCTCAAGTTTGAAGATGAGCCAGGCGTCGGGCCATGCCCGTTGAAAAGCAGCCGCGACTTGCGCTGGCTCTGATGGATCCACCACCACCTGATACTCGCTGCGGAAGGAGGCAAACAACGAGTTGCACAGGATGACAACGAATACAAATAACGCAAAGCAAATCCAGCCACGGGCTTTTAAGCTGGGTGCCGCAAGGTTCTTGTACCGGAACGCTGCACCAAGGACAACTGCCAGGGCGATGTTGATGATTGCGATGCCAAGAGCGACGGTCACGCCGCCTAGAAGGCCTTGGCTGTTCTCGTAGAAGAAAGCGTTGACCACAACTTCCAATATGGCCAGAACAGCGATGATGCCGAAGTGCATGTAGCGGCTTTCCGGGTACACAGCCTCCTCATGAATATCGTTGGTCGCTCGGAAGTATCGGATGTCCGCTTCGGCACGCAATCGGGCAGCCGTCGCGCGAACGAGCTGCGGCCGGTCTCCCGCTAGTTCTGCATTCACAGCGGCGAGCGCGGAGTCTTCGCGAACTAGTTGCTCATAGCTCGTCTGAAGCTCGACGACCTTCTGCCGCGCTTCCATCGCGCTTTTTGACGCTTCTGTGAGAGAAGCGTCAAAGATTCGTTGTTCGTTTCCCAGCCACTTCTCGCCCTCTGCACGAAGCTCTGACTCGTTCTGGTCGGGAGCTTGCGCGTGTGGGGGAGGCCTGTTCTTTGAACCCTCTTTCTGGCCGCGAGCGCGGAATTCGTCCAGTCTCGCCGCTAGTTGTCCTTCATAGTTGTTGTACGTCGGCATAGTCCTCCCGTTCGACCCTAGTGATTTATTTATTCGAATCTGACTCGGTTGCGGTCTCCGAATCGCCCGACACTGATACTCTGTTCGCCGCACAGTAGTCGTGCAGCAACTTTTCCAACATGTTGGTGTAGCTCCGCTACCCCAGCTCCGCCACAGGTTCTAGCTGATGCTTGAATCCGGGTGCAAACCGAAACGACATCGCCACTCTTTTTGAAGAGGGTATCGGTAGCTAGTAATGTGCCTTGCGATGCGGAGTGTTACACAATGTGTCGACCTTAGCGTTCGAAAACTCGCCCCACAAAAGGGGGGGCGACCTAGATGCCTAGCGTTAACCCTTGTCTATTCGGCGACCAGCCTTACGGAAGTCGCGGCGTTCTCGGACAACAAGCCGACTCTTAGTATTCTTGCTTGAATCGCCCCGGGTTTCGAGGAGGCTCCAACTCTGGAGAATGGAGCCATGAAGAAGTCCCCGAAGTTTTCGCCCGA
>NZ_JBXAGJ010000039.1:0-22768 GCF_058794035.1 Roseateles sp. GW835-FHT13E02 | reverse complement strand
GAGGCGCTGTGCTGCTCGGCCCGGCACAAATCGCCCGGCAGCGGCACGGGCTGCAGGGCGCTTGCATCGCGATCGATGTGCCCTTCGACGGCAGAGAACGCCGCACTCGAAGGTGGCTCGGCCCGCCGCCGGGCGATTTGTGCGCGGCCGAGGGCGCAGCGGAGCGGCTCAGGCGCGCGTACCCGCGCGCTTCAAGCGCTGACTCGGCGCCACCTGTTTGACCGCAGTGAGCGCAGCGAACGGAGGGAGTTTGGCGCCGCTGAGCCGCGCAGTGAGCAGCGAGGGGAGTCGGCTCGCAGAGCCGACCCGCGAACCATGAGCCCGGCGGCGGGCCGAGCCACCGCAGCGAGAAAGAACAGCACAGCGGAGGTCCGCTACATGCCGAAGCCTGCCCCTCGCGACTCTGGTATCACGATACCGACAACATGCGCGTTCACCCGCCGGAGGCCAACATCCCCCGCTCTTCGATGAATCGCACCACCTCAGCCACACCGGCCAGGGTCTTGAGGTTGCTCATCACGAAGGGCTTGCTGGCGCCGCGCATGCGGCGGGTGTCGCCTTCCATGATCTCGAGATTGGCGCCGACATGCGGGGCCAGATCGGTCTTGTTGATGACAAAAAGATCACTCTTGGTGATGCCGGGGCCACCCTTGCGCGGGATTTTTTCGCCAGCGGCGACGTCGATGACATAGATCGTCAGGTCGCTCAGCTCGGGGCTGAAGGTGGCGGCCAGGTTGTCGCCGCCCGATTCGACGAAGACCACATCGGCATCGGGGAACTGCGCCAGCATGCGGTCGATCGCCTCCAGATTGATGGAGCAGTCTTCGCGGATGGCGGTGTGTGGGCAGCCACCCGTCTCCACGCCCAGGATGCGCTCGGCCGGCAGGGCGCCGCTGAGGGTCAGCAGGCGCTGGTCCTCCTTGGTGTAGATGTCGTTGGTGATGGCCACCAAGTCCCAGCGCTGGCGCATGGCTTTGCACAGCATTTCCAGCAAAGTGGTCTTGCCCGAACCGACCGGGCCGCCGATGCCCACGCGCAGAGGCGGCAGGCGCTTGCTGCGACCGGGGATGTGGTGCAGCGGGGTCGGGTGCGAGGTGCTTGGATTCATGATCGGAACAGTCGGGAGTACTGGGTTTCGTGGCGGGCCGAGAGAATCGCCAGCATGGGAGAAAAGGCCTGACGCCGAGATTCATCGGTGGCGATGGCCTCGGCCACCGCCGCGGGAATCTCGGCGGCCAGGCGGGCCAGGATGCGCTGGCCGGCGCTCTGCCCCAGGGGCACCGACTTGATGGCCGCGCCGACCATGGCCTCGGCCCAGGCGAAGGCGTAGGCCAGCAGCGCATCCTCGGGCGCGGCCTCGCTGGCTGCCAGGGCCAGGGCCATCACCAGCGGGTAGCAGGGCTGGCCCAAAGCCTGGCACTGCGCGATCTGTGCCGGCGTGGCGGTGTCGTGGTTGCGCAGCCAGTCCAACAGCGAACGGCCCATCTGCTCGGACTGCAGGCGCAGCTCGGCACTCTCGCGGGTTTGCAACAGCCAATCGTTGAGGCGGCGCAGAGTCGCCCGGTCGTCTTCGCGCCAGGCTCGCAAGGCCTGGGCCGCCAAGGACAGGTCACCGCGCGCTTGGCTCAGGCGCAGCTGCTGCGAGAGCCAGTGCGCGGTACTGACTTCGTCATGCACCCAGCCATGGGCCACGGCCGATTCGATGCCCTCGGAATAGGAGAAGCCGCCGATGGGCAAAGCCGGCGAGGCCAGCCAGAGCAGTTGCAGCAGGGCGCTCATGGATGGGCGTGATGATGATGGTGAGGGGGGTGAGCATGACCGTGGTCCTGCCCATGGTCATGGCTGTGCCCATGCCCCGCCGCATACGCCCCGCCCTCCGGTTCAAACGGCGCGTCCAGCGCCTGCACCTGCAGATGCGGCTGGGCGCGCAGCATCTCGGCCAGCACATGGTCGGGCTCGATCTGCAAATAGCCGGGCTGCAGCTCGATGGGCACATGGCGGTTGCCCAGGTGGTAGGCCGCGCGGGTCAAGTCAAAGGGCGAGCCGTGCTCCGCGCAGGCGCTGATGCGCAGCAGCGCCTGGGGCGCCGCCTCGACGCGGATCAGGCTGCCATCCTCGGCCAGCAGCACATCGCCGCCACGCAGCTGGGTGCCGCGCGGCAGGAACACGCCCAAGACTCGGCCACTGGAGTCCTCGGCCTGAAAGCGGCTCTTCTGCCGCGTGTCCCAGTCCAGGCTGAGGCAGGCCGCACGGCGCAGCAGCACCGGCGCCAGGCCCTGGCCTTGGGGGATCAGACGGGCCACTTGCAAGAGCGCTGCGGCGCTCATGCCAGCGCCAAGGTCATGTAGCAGCTGTGGGGGTCGATCCGGTAGCTGCCGAAGGGCTCGCAGACGACAAAGCCCTCGCTGGCGTAGAGCTGGTGGGCCGGCTCGAAAAATGCCTGCGTGCCGGTTTCCAGGCTCAAGCGGCGATAGCCGCGCTGACGGGCCTCGGCCAGCACATGGCGCAGCATGCGGCGCGCCAGGCCGCGGCCACGCAGCGCGGCCGCGGTGCGCATGGACTTGAGTTCAGCGTGCTCCGCATCCAGGCGCTTGATCGCGGCGGTGGCCGCCAGCACCGGGCCTGCGGGCTCGTTCAGCCACGCCGTCCAGAAAGCGATCTCCGGTTGGCGCAGCTTGTTCATGTCCAGCGCGTGCACACTTTCCGGCGGCGAGGTGGCGCGCATGTCCTGCATATGCTCTTCCATGAAGGCGGCAATACGCGGGTCGCTCAGGTCATCGAGGCGGATCAGCAGGTCGGTTTCGGTGGTCATGGCAAGTGGGGACATCAGAACAAGAAATAGCGTTGGGTCATGGGCAGGTTCTGCGCCGGCTCGCAGCTGAGCAGCAGGCCATCCGCCCGCACGGCATAGCTTTGCGCATCGACCTCCATGCGCGGCGCGTAATCGTTGTGGATCATGTCGCGCTTGCCCAGGCCGCGGATGCCGTGCACGGCAGCCAGGGTCTTTTGCAAACCATAGCGCTGGCCCACCCCGGCCGCCAGGCCGGCCTGCGACACAAAGCTCAATGAGCTGCGCGCCAGGGCGCCGCCGAAGGCCGCGAACATGGGCCGGTAGTGCACCGGCTGGGGCGTCGGGATGGAGGCATTGGGGTCGCCCATGGCGGCCAAGGCGATGCTGCCGCCCTTGAGGATGAGGCTGGGCTTGACGCCAAAAAAGGCTGGCTTCCAGAGCACCAGATCGGCCCATTTTCCGACCTCGACGCTGCCCACCTCGTGGCTGATGCCATGCGCAATCGCCGGGTTGATGGCCAGCTTGGCCACATAACGCTTGACCCGCGCGTTGTCATTGGCAGGCCCGTCGCCAGGCAAAGGCCCGCGCTGGACCTTCATCTTGTGCGCCGTCTGCCAGCAGCGCAGGATTACCTCGCCGACCCGGCCCATGGCCTGGGAGTCGGAGCTGAACATGCTGATGGCGCCCAGGTCGTGCAGGATGTCCTCGGCCGCAATGGTCTCGCGGCGGATGCGGCTCTCGGCAAAAGCCAGGTCCTCGGCAATCGCAGGGTCCAGGTGGTGGCAGACCATGAGCATGTCGACATGCTCGTCCAGGGTGTTGATGGTGTAGGGCCGGGTCGGGTTGGTGGAGCTGGGCAGCACGTTCGCCTCGCCCACCACCTTGAGGATGTCGGGCGCATGGCCGCCGCCGGCGCCCTCGGTGTGGAAGGTGTGGATGGTGCGGCCTTTGAAAGCGGCCACCGTGTCCTCGACAAAACCGCTCTCGTTGAGCGTGTCGGTGTGGATGGCGACCTGCGTGTCGGTGGCCTCGGCCACGTTCAAACAGTTGTCGATGGCGGCCGGCGTGCTGCCCCAGTCTTCGTGCAGCTTGAGGCCGATGGCGCCGGCTTCGATCTGCTCTTGCAAGGCCAGTGGCTGGCTGGCATTGCCCTTGCCGAGAAAGCCCAGGTTCATGGGGAAGGCATCGGCGGCCTGCAGCATGCGCTCCAGATGCCAGGCGCCGGGCGTGCAGGTGGTGGCCAGGGTGCCGGTGGCCGGGCCAGTGCCGCCGCCCAGCATGGTGGTCACGCCGCTGGCCAGGGCTTCCTCGATCTGCTGCGGGCAGATGAAGTGGATGTGGGTGTCCACCGCGCCGGCAGTGACGATCAGCCCTTCGCAGGCGATCACCTCGGTGCCGGGGCCGATGATGATGTCCACGCCGGGTTGGGTGTCGGGGTTGCCGGCCTTGCCGATGGCGACGATGCGGCTGTTCTTGAGGCCGATGTCGGCCTTGATGATGCCCCAGTGGTCGAGGATCAGGGCGTTGGTCATGACCGTGTCGACAGCACCCTCATCACGAGCACGCTGCGACTGCGCCATGCCGTCACGGATCGTCTTGCCACCGCCGAACTTGACCTCCTCCCCATAGCCGCCCGCGCGCAGGGTCAGGTCTTGCTCGACCTCGATGATCAGCTCCGTGTCGGCCAGGCGCAGGCGGTCGCCCACGGTGGGGCCATACATCTCGGCATAGGCGCGTCGTCCCAGAGTGGCCATCACAAGCTCCCTTGCACCAGGCCGCGGAAGCCGTGGACGATGCGCGCGCCGGCCAGGTCCACCAGCTCCACGGTGCGCTGCTGGCCGGGCTCAAAGCGCACGGCCAGGCCGGAGCCGATGTTCAGCCGCATGCCGCGCGCCGCGGCGCGATCGAACTGCAGGGCCGCATTGGTTTCGGCGAAGTGGTAGTGCGAGCCGACCTGGATGGGCCGGTCGCCCGCGTTCTGCACCACCAGGCTCAGCGTGCGCCGGCCGGGGTTGAGCAGGTGCTCGCCCTCGGGCGTGAACAGCTCGCCGGGAATCATGCGCCGACCACCCGGGTCATCAGGGCCAGGCCCAGCAGCGCAATGCCGCCACCCAGCACGCGGCTCAGCGGCAGGGCCCAGCGCGCCTGCGTGCGGCGCAGCCACAGGCCCAGGCCCAGGCCGGCCACATGGAGCAGCCAGGTCGCCAGCACCATGCCCAGCAAGGCCAGGCCGCCGTCCAGCTCGCGGCCATGGGCCACGCCGTGGAAGCAGGCGAAGAAACCCACCAGGCCCATGGCCAGGGCCGGCGCCAGGGCGCGCCGGGTGGCGGCCAGCAGGCCCAGAGCCAGCACCGAGGCGGCGATCATGGGTTCCACCGCCGGCAACTCCAGGCCG
This sequence comes from Roseateles sp. GW835-FHT13E02, assembly GCF_058794035.1. Taxonomy (NCBI): domain Bacteria; kingdom Pseudomonadati; phylum Pseudomonadota; class Betaproteobacteria; order Burkholderiales; family Sphaerotilaceae; genus Roseateles; species Roseateles sp. GW835-FHT13E02. The sequence continues at coordinate 17,582 of NZ_JBXAGJ010000039.1, read as the reverse complement.
CTCAAGCCCAACAGCGCGCCGACGAGCAGCAGCACAGCGAAAGCCAGCGGCGCCTGCCAGGGCCGGCGCAGGGCCAGGCCGCTCCACAAGCCCACGGTCAGCATGGCCGCCAGATGATCGGCCCCACTCAAAGGGTGGAAGAAACCGGTAATGAAGTCATGGCCATGGGCGGCATCGCCGGTGTGCGACACGGCCACCAGGGGCAGCAAGCCAGCGAGGGCGGAGACGAGGGCGCGTTTCATGAGGGCGGGTTCCTGTCGGTGTCGTTGAAATGGATGAGGGCGATCAAACAATCGGTTGGTGGACCGTGACCAATTTGCTGCCATCCGGGAAGGTCGCTTCCACCTGGATGTCGGGAATCATCTCGGCCACACCGTCCATCACATCGGCGCGGCCGAGCAGTTCGCGGCCCTCGCTCATCAGCTGGGCGACGGTCTTGCCGTCGCGGGCGCCTTCCATCACGGCGGCGCTGATGAAGGCCACGGCCTCGGGATAGTTGAGCTTGAGCCCGCGGGCGCGGCGGCGTTCGGCCAGCAGGGCGGCGGTGAAGATCAACAGCTTGTCCTTCTCTCTCGGCGTCAGTTCCATGGTGTCCTGCTCGGGTGTTGCGAGGGCTGTTTGCAAGTCCCGTGCCGACTTGGAGACCGCAGCGCGCAGGCGGCACGAAACCTGCTCGCAGTTCGCCCATGAGCGCCCTGCCCCACGATGTGCCGCTGCCCCTGCATCCGCCCCTGCATCCGCCCCTTCTTCCGCCTGAAGGCGGCCCGGCGCCGCAGCGCGTCATCAAGATCCGGCGTGACTACAACGCCTGGGTGGCGCGCGAAACGCTGGAGGACTACGCCTTGCGCTTCACGCCGCAGCGCTTTCGCCGCTGGTCGGGCTTCCGGGTGGCCAACACGGCTTTCGGCGCGGCCTCCTTCCTGATCTTGGAGGCCGTGGGCGCCACCTTGCTGCTGCAGTACGGCTGGGCCAATGCGGCCTGGGCCATCGTCACCACCGGCCTGATCATCTTTCTGGCCGGCCTGCCCATCAGCATCTACGCCGCCCGCTACGGCGTGGACATGGACCTGCTGACCCGCGGCGCCGGTTTCGGCTACCTGGGCTCGACCCTGACTTCGCTGATTTACGCCAGCTTCACCTTCATCTTCTTTGCGCTGGAAGCGGCCGTCATGGCCTACGCCCTGGACCTGGCGCTGGACATCCCGCCACGCTGGGGCTATCTGATCTGCGCGCTGGTGGTGATTCCCCTGGTCACCCACGGCGTGTCGGTCATCAGCCGCCTGCAGCTGGTCACGCAACCGCTCTGGCTGGTCCTGCTGCTGCTGCCTTTCGCGGCCGTGCTCTGGCAAGAGCCGCAGGCCTTTGCCGGTGCACTGCACCATGCTGGCGCACTCTCGGGCACGGCTGGCTTCGAGTTGCGCCACTTTGGTGCGGCGCTGACCGTGGGCATCGCCCTGATCACGCAGATGGGCGAGCAGGCCGACTACCTGCGCTTCATGCCCGCCCTGCCGAGCGATGCCGCGCCGGCGCAGCGGCGGCGCTGGTGGGCGGCGGTGCTGGTGGGCGGGCCGGGCTGGGTGCTGCTGGGCGTGCTCAAGATGCTGGGCGGCGCCTTGCTGGCCTGGCTGGCGCTGAGCCACTCCGTGCCGGCCGAGCGCGCGGTGGACCCCAACCAGATGTACCTGGCCGCCTACGAGTATGTGTTCCCGCACTACGGCTGGGCGGTGGCGGCCACGGCGCTGTTCGTGATCGTGTCGCAGCTCAAGATCAATGTCACCAATGCCTATGCCGGCTCGCTGGCCTGGAGCAACTTCTTCTCGCGCCTGACGCACAGCCACCCGGGGCGGGTGGTCTGGGTGGTGTTCAACACCTTGATCGCCTTCTTGCTGATGGAGATGAATGTCTTCGAGGCCTTGAGCGCCGTGCTGGGCCTGTACGGCAATGTGGCCATCGCCTGGATCATGGCCGTGGTGGCCGATCTGGTGATCAACAAGCCCCTGGGCCTGTCGCCGCCGGGCATCGAGTTCAAGCGCGCCCACCTCTACGACGTCAACCCCGTCGGCGTGGGCGCCATGGCCCTGGCCTCGGCGCTGTCGGTCAGCGCCCACCTGAGCCTGTTCGGGCCGGATGCACAGGCCTTCTCGGCCCTGATCGCCCTGGCCACAGCCTTGCTCGCCTCGCCCTTGATTGCCTGGGCCACGCGCGGGGGCTACTACCTGGCCCGTGCACCGTTCGGCGAGGACCCAGACGAAGGCCGCCCCCTGAGCGCCCGCCGCTGCGTGATCTGCGAGCGCGAGTACGAAGGCCCGGACATGGCCCAATGCCCTGCCTACCAGGGCGCCATCTGCTCGCTCTGCTGCAGCCTGGACGCGCGCTGCGGTGATCTCTGCAAGCCCCAGGCCCGGCTCTCGGCGCAATGGTCGGGCGCGCTGCGCCGCCTGCTGCCGCGGCCGCTCTGGCCGGTGCTGGACAAAGGCCTGGGCCATTTCCTGCTGTTGATGGGCGTGCTGCTGCCCCTGCTGGCGGCGCTGTTCGGCCTGCTCTACCAGCAGGAGTTGCAAAGCCTGGGGGCGAGCGAAACGCCGGCCAGCCTGCGCGCCGGCTTCCTCAAGGCCTATGTGCTGCTGAGCCTGGGCTTGGGCATTGCCGCCTGGTGGCTGGTGCTGGCCCACCAGAGCCGCGAGGTGGCGCAGGAGGAATCCAACCGCCAGACCGAGGCCTTGATGCGCGAGATCGCCTCGCACCGCCGCACCGACGAGGCCTTGCAGGCGGCCCGCGTGTTGGCCGAGCGCGCGCAAGCCGCGGCCGAGGCCGCCAACCAGGCCAAGAGCCGCTACGTCAGCGCCATCAGCCACGAGCTGCGCACGCCCCTCAACAGCATCCTCGGCTATGCCCAGCTGATGGCCGAGGACACGCACGAGCTGTCACCGCGCCGGCGCCAGGCCGTGCAGGTGATCAAGCGCAGCGGCGAGCACCTGCTGAGCCTGATCGACGGCACCCTGGACCTGGCCCGCATCGAAGCCGGCCGCCTGAGTCTGGAGCTGGCGCCCCTGCGCTTCGAAGATTGCATGCACGAGCTGGCCGAGATGTTCGAGCCCCAGGCTGCCGCCCAGGGCTTGCAGTTCCGCTTCGAGGTGCAGGGCGAGCTGCCAGCCTGCGTGCGCGGCGACGAGCGGCGGCTGCGTCAGATCCTGATCAATCTGATCGGCAATGCCATCAAGTTCACGCCGCGGGGTCAGGTCACCCTGCGCGTGCGCCATGCCCGCGAGCTGGCCCTGATCGAGGTGGAGGACAGCGGCCCTGGCCTGGACGCGGCCGAGCTGGCGCGCATCTTCGAGCCCTTCACCCGCGGCAGCAGCCGCGGCACCGGCGCCACCGTCGGCGCCGGCCTGGGCCTGACCATGGCGCAGATGCTGGCGCGGCTGATGGGCGGCGAGCTGAACGCGCGCAGCACGCCAGGCCAGGGCTCGGTGTTCAGCGTGCGCCTGTTCCTGCCGGCCTTGCCGGACAGCGCCCTGCCGCCGGCGCGCGCGCCCCGCCCGCGCCTGGGCTATGCCGGGCCGCGCCGCCTGCTGCTGCTGGTCGACAACGAAGAGGCCGACCGCCAGCTGCTGATCGAGCTGCTGGCGCCGCTGGGCTTTGAGCTGCGCAGCGCCAGCAGCGGCCATGATGCGCTGGACCTGATCGTCAGCGGCGGGCTGCGGCCCGACGCCGTCCTGCTGGACCTGGCCATGCCCGGCATCGACGGCTGGGAGACCCTGCGCCGCCTGCGCGCCCTGAACCTGCCCCAGGCGCCTCGCGTGGCCATCGTCTCGGCCAATGCCTTCGAGAAAGGACAGGAGCATGAGGGCGGCATCAGCGCTGGCGACTTCATCACCAAACCGGTGCGCCATGCCGAGCTGCTGGACTGGTTGGGCCAGGCTTTGGCGCTGCAGTGGCTGGAGAAGCCCAACGACGCGAGGCCAGCGCCCGCCTTGGCCCAACAGCCCCTGCCCGCTGAACACCTGCCGGCCCTGCGCGAGGCCCTGGAGCTGGGCCACTACCGTGGCGTGCTGGCCGCCCTGGACCGCATGCAAGCCAGCCAGCCCGACTGCCAGCCTCGTGTGGAGCAGCTGCGCGAGCAGGCGCGGCAGTTCCAGTTCGAAGCCATGCTGCTGAACCTGGAGGCTACGCCATGCTGACGTCGACATTCAGCGGCACGGAGGGGCCGCGCAGCGAGCGCGTGCTGATCGTTGACGATGTGCCGGACAACCTGGCCCTCTTGCACGACGCGCTGGATGAATCGGGCTACACCGTCTACGTCGCCACCAGCGGCGAGGCGGCCCTGGACCGCGCGCGCCAGGCCCAGCCCGACATCGTGCTGCTGGACGCGGTGATGCCCGGCATGGATGGCTTTGAGCTGGCGCGCCGGCTCAAAGCCACGCCGGCCACGGCCGGCATCCCCCTGATCTTCATGACCGGCCTGACCGAGACCGAGCATCTGGTGGCCGCGCTGGAAGCTGGCGGCGCCGACTACGTCACCAAGCCCATCAAACCCAAGGAGGTGCTGGCGCGCATGCAGGTCCATCTTCGCGCGGCCGCGCAAGCCCAGGGCGCAGTGCAGACGCGGCGGGCCCTCGATGCCTTCGGCTACGCCAGCGTCACCGTGCGCCTCAGTGACGGCCGCCTGATGTGGCAGACACCGCTGGCGCGCGAGCTGCTGCAGCGCCACTTCCCGACCGAGCCCGGCGGCCTGCTGCCCGCGCCGGTGCGCGAATGGCTGGCCCGGCAGCCGCTCAAGGCTCAGGAGCCCATGCGCGAGCCACCGCGCTTTCAGCATGAGCAAGGCGCCTGCCGCCTCAGCTTTGCCCTGCACCCCTCGGGCCTGGAGAACGTGGACGAAGGCGATGAATGCCTGCTGGTCATGCGCGAGCAAAGCGACGCCGCCCTGATCGAAGCCATGGGCCTGAACTTTCGGCTGACCGCACGCGAGGCCGAGGTGCTCTACTGGGTGGTCAAGGGCAAGATCAACCGCGACATTGGCGACATCCTGGGCGCCAGCCCGGCCACGGTGAAGAAGCATCTGGAGCGCGTCTTCGCCAAGCTGGGCGTCGAGACCCGCACCTCGGCGGCGGCCATGGCCTTGAACCGTCTGCGCCAGCTGCACCCGCAGTGGGAGTTGTGACGCCGCCCTCGGGCTGGCTTGATCAGCGCCGCGCGGCCAGCCAGTCCTGCAGCTCGGCCGGCGGCATGGGCCGGCCGAAGCAATAACCCTGAGCCTCCTCGCAGCCGAGCTCGATCAGGATCTGGCGCTGGCCCTCGGTCTCCACGCCCTCGGCCACCACGGCCAGGCCCAGGGCCCGGCCGATGCCCAGCACGGCGCTGGCCAGGGCGCGGTCGTCGGCATCGGTTTCCAGATCGCGCACAAAGCTGCGGTCCAGCTTGAGCTCGCTGACCGGCAGGCGCTTGAGGTAGCCGAGGCTGGAGTAGCCGGTGCCGAAATCATCGAGCGAGAGACGCACGCCCATGGCGAAGAGCTTGGCCAGCTGCCCGGCGGTGCGTGGGTCGTGATCCAGCAGCAGGCGCTCGGTCACCTCCAATGTCAACTGCTCGGGCCGCAGGCCGTGGCGCGCCAGCAGCGAAGCCACATGCGCGGCCACATCGTCCTGCTGGAAGCGGGTGGGCGAGACATTGACCGAGACCGCGCGGATGGCCACGCCCTGCTCGCGCCAGCGGGCCAGCTGCTCGCAGGCGGCCTCCAGCACCCAGGCGTCCAGCGCATTGACCAGGCCGCATTCCTCAGCCACGGGAATGAACTTGTCCGGTGGCACCGCGCCACGCTGCGGATCGGTCCAGCGCAACAAGGCCTCGGCGCCCACCACCGCACGGTCGCTCAAGCGCAGCTTGGGCTGGTAATGCAGGCGCAGGGCCTGGGTGGACAGGGCCTGGCGCAGCGCCCCCTCCAAAGCCACACGCTCATCCAGGGCCTGGTTCATGGCCGGCAGGAAGAAGCGCGCGCAGTTGCGGCCGGCGCGCTTGGCCTCGTACATGGCGATGTCGGCGTTCTTGAACAGCAGCTCGGGGTCCTGGCCATCCTCGGGGAAGCAGCTGATGCCGATGCTGGCACTGATCAGCAGGGGTGCCTGATTGGGCAGTTGCAGGGGCGGCTGCAAGGCGGCCAGCAGCTTGTCAGCCACCTGCATGGCCTGGCTGCCGCTGCAGCCGGGCAGCCAGGCGACGAACTCATCGCCACCAAAGCGGGCCAGGGTGTCGGCCTCGCGCAGGCAAGCCTGCAAGCGGGCCGCGACCTGGCGCAGCACCTCGTCGCCCGTCGCGTGGCCGTAGCTGTCGTTGACGGTCTTGAAGCGGTCCAGGTCCAGCAGCAAGAGCGCGGCCGGGCTGCCGCTGAGCATGGCCACCGGCAGGGCCTGGCCCAGGCGGTCGTGGAAGAGGCTGCGATTGGGCAGGCCGGTGACGCCGTCGAAATAGGCCAGGCGCTCGATCTGGCGCAGGTGCTCGTCATGCTTGAGCGCCACGCTGCAGAGCTGGGCGCAGGCCTCGACCATGCGCCGGTGGAAGGGCGCCACCTCGCGCGACTCGCGGTAGTAGAGCGCAAAGGTCGCGGCCACACGCGTGCCGTCGAGCAGGATGGGCGTGGACCAGCACGCCCCCAAGCCCACCGACAAGGCCAGGCCTTTGTAGTCGGCCCAGAGCGGGTCCTCGGCGATGTCGCGCACCTCAACGGCCTGCTTGCGCCAGGCCGCCGTGCCGCAGGAACCCACGGCCGGACCGATGGGCAGGCCGTCCAGCGCATTGCTGTAGCTGGACGGCAGGCTGGGCGCAGCCAAGGGGCGCAGCCGCCCCTGGGCATCGACCGCCAGCACCGAGCAGATCACATCCGGTGCCAGCGACTCGACACGCCGGCACAGCAGATCCATCACCACGGGCAGCGGCCGCCCCAGGGCCACGGCCTCCAGCACCTGGCGCTGCAGGATGGCCACGCTTTCACGCTCACCCCGCTCGTCCATGGGGCGCAGGGCCAGCAGGGTCAGGATGCCGGGCCCAGCCCCGGCCTGCGCCGGCTCCTGGCCCTGGGCCTGGGCCTGGACTTGCAGCTCATAACTCGCCAGGCCACCGGCAGCCAGGCGCAGCTGGGCATGAAAGCTCTCCCGCTGGGCGCCGCGGCTGGGGTCGAGCAAGGCTTGCCAGCAGCTGTCCAGAATGTCGGGAAAACAGTCCGCCAGCCGATCGGCCGGCACGGCGCGCTCGAGGAAGAAACGGTTGGCGTGGCGGATGCAGCCCTGGCCATCGACCCAGACCAGGCCCATGAAGGCGTGGTCGAGGGAGGCACAAAGGGCTTGGGCGTCGAGCGACTCGAGTCGGGTCAAGGTTTGCACTTCAGCCTGCTCGCTCCGGGTAAGACTGCAGGCCATGGTACGCCGGCCCGCCGGCGCAGGGCTAACTTGCAGGCATGCCACAGCAGCACGGTGTGGCTTTCTCGCGGCGCCAGCGCCCGTGGCGCCGTGGTTCCGCCTTCAGATCAGACGGAGGGCGGCAGCGGTGCCGGACGCCCGATCAGGCGGCGGGCTCGGCGCTTCAAATCCAGCCATTGCTTGGCCCGCGAGTGGTCGAAGCGCTTGACATCGATCAGGGTCAGGTCTTGACAGGCGGACAGGGTGTGCAAGCCGTCTGCATGGTCAGCGCGCGCCAGGCCACCATGCAGATGCAGCCCGGTGGGGGCGCAGTGCACGCGGTCCAGGCCCAGATGCTCGAAGCGCAGCATGCGGGTGGCGCCGCCATAGCTGCGCGAACTGTCCTGCACCGGCAGCATCACCGCACCATCGGCGGCATGGAAGGGCCGGCCCGCCGGGCGCGCGCCGCTGCGGTCGACGCGGATGGGGTTGCCGGCATGGAGTTTCCAGGGACCGGTCAGCGCCGGGGCATGGGCCAGATGCAGCTCGCGCTGGTCGCGCGCGCCCGGCCCCACCAGGGAGAAGAACATCCACCAACGGCCCTGATGCTCGATCAGCGAAGCATCGGCCACGGGCAGATCGCTGAGCAGGGCACATTCGCGCTGCCAGTGGTTCAGGCTGTCGTCGCCGCGGTAGAGCGCCACCTCACCGGCCTGGGCGCTCTCGGGCACCATGAAAGTGGCACCTTCATGCTCAAAGACTTGGGGGTAGGACAGATGAAAAGGCCGGGCCAGCACGGTACGCCGGCTGCGCCACTGCAGATCGGCCGCGCCCAGCTCGTGGCGCTCGATCACGGCGTGCTTGGTCCGGTAGTCGAAGGCCTCGACGAAGACATGCAGGGTGTCACCACGACGCAGGCCAAAGGGATCGGCCAGATAGCGCCAGGGCCCGGCCGAAGGCAGCCAGGTGATGGCACCGGCCAGGGCCTGCAAACGGGTGGCGTCGAGCGCCTCAATCGGTGCCGGCACGATGCCGACCTGCCAGAAATCGGTGCGCGGCCGCTTAAACATGGGCCGCGCCGCTCCGCAGACGCGGCTGCATTCGCGGCGCCTTGGCACGCCGGCTGAGCACATCGCGGTAGAAAGCGATCACACGGGCCACAGCCTGCGGGCGCTGGTAGGCCTGCAGGCAATACTCGACCCGCTGGCGCTCCACGGCCTGGCCGGGCTGCGCGCGCAAGGCCTCGATCCGCTCACGCAGCGCGCGGCCCAGGGCCGCAACGTCGTTCACTGGCACCAGGGTGGCCGGCTGCTGAGCCAGCATCTCCGAAGGGCCTTGAGTCGCCGTGGCCAGAATGGGCAGGCCGACCCGCATCGCTTCCAGGATGGCGAGCGGGAAAGCCTCTTCACGCGAGGGTGACACGAACAGATCCATGGACTGCAAGGCCTGTTCGACATCGGCGCGGTAACCCAGCAGATGGATACGGGCATCGCCGCCGCGCAGGCGCTGCAAGGCCTCCAGGTCCTTGCCTTCGCCGAGGATGGCCAGGGCGGCATCGGCCGGCGCGTGGTCGCGGAAGGCCTGGATCAGCAAGTCCATGCCCTTGCTCGGATGCAGGCGCCCGACCGAGCCGACCAGAGGCTGGTCGGGGCGCAAGCCCAGCTCGCGGCGCAGGCACAGCGACAGGGGCGCGGGCGCACGCTCGGGCGCCCAGTTGTGAATCACGCTGACCGCGCCGTCGAAGGCCGGCAGCTGCTGGGCCTGCGTGCGGTTGACGCAGATCAGGCCGTCCTGGCGGGCATGGTGATGGGCTTTGTAGCCGACATGCAGGGTGGCCACACGGGCCGCGCCGCGCACCTCGGCCACCGCCTTGCAGGCCGGGCCCAGGTGGCCGTGGCAGACATCGGCGCCCAGGCGACGGGCCAGACGGCGCACGCGGCAAGCACGCAAGAGCGGCAGGGCCAGGCCATGGAACTGGATGCCGGGGCCCAGCTCAGCGGCCACGGCCGAACCGCGGCTGCCGATCACGTGCACTCGGTGTCCGAGCGCGGCCTGGGCTTGGGCCAGATCAATGCAGTGGCGTTCGCCGCCGGCGATGCGCGAGGAAAACACCACGTGAACGATGGTGAGCGCGGGGCTGGAAGCAGGGCTGGCGAGCGACATATCCGGGGCCTCAGAGCTGGGCGATAGGTGTATCAAATTGAAACCGCAGCAAATCTTAACAATGCTTAACATTGCAATTCCACCGTACAGACCCCGTGTTTGCTGGGGTTGGGGCGAAAGGCGCAGCGGGTGGAACGCCCGGGCGCGGCGGACGGGACGGCGGCCCGCCGAACGGCGCGATCTGCGCCCACAACAGAAGCGCAGCTCGCCTTGGCCTTGCTTTTCGGGCCCGCAAGCGATGCCTTGCGTGGCCGCCGGCCCTGGCGAATGGCAACGCAGCTCGCCCCGATCCCGCAGGGCCCACGGGGGCTGCGGCACAATCCCGGCCCATGTCCAAGCGCTCCTTGCCTTCGGCCTCACCGGCTTCGCCGCCGGCCGGGGCTGCCGCTGAATCTCCCGCCGCCAGCCCGGCGCCGCGCACCGCCGCCGCGGGCGGTCTGGCCGAACAACGCCGCCTGCAAATGGCCGACATCGCCCGCCTGGCCGGGGTGTCGGTGTCGACCGTGTCGCGCGCGCTCAGCGGCAGCAAGCTGGTCAATGCCGAGACGCGCCAGCGCGTGGCCGAGCTGGCCCGCTCGCTGAACTATTCGATCAACCTCGGCGCCCAGAATCTGCGCCTGCAGAAGAACCGCACCGTGGCGGTGGTCGTGCCGTTCGAGGCGGCCTCGCGCCAGCACATCTCCGACCCCTTCTTCCTGGCCCTGGTGGGCAGCATTGCCGATGCGCTGACCGACCAGGGTTACGACATGCTGCTCTCACGCGTGGACGCCGAGCACCTGGACCTGGCCGCGCAGTTCTACGACTCGGGCAAGGCCATCGGCGTGATCATGGTGGGCCAGTGGCGCCATCACGACCAGCTCAACGCCCTGGCCGCACGCCAGCTGCCCCTGGTGGTCTGGGGTGGAGCGATGCCCCAACAGCTGTACTGCACCGTGGGCGGCGACAACAGCGATGGCGGCCTGCAGGCCACCCGCCATCTGCTGCAGCTGGGTCGGCGCCGCATTGCCTTCCTCGGTGACGCCGCCCTGCCCGAGGTCTGGCTGCGCCGCGAGGGCTACCAGCAGGCCTTGCGCGAAGCCGGCCTGCAGGCCGACCCCGCGCTGGAACTGGCCCTGCCGTTTGAGCCCGGCGGTGCCCGCGCGGCGCTGGAACGCTGGCTGCCCCAGGCTCCGGCCTTTGACGCCGTGGTGGCCTGCAGCGATCTGCTGGCCTTGCAGGCCATCCACACCCTGCGCGCGGCGGGCCGGCGCGTGCCGGAAGACGTGGCAGTGGTCGGTTATGACGACATGCCTCTGGCCGCCTACTGCGACCCGCCGCTGAGCACCGTGCACCAGCCGGTGGCCGAAGCCGGGGCCGAACTCGTGGCCACGCTGATGGCCCAGCTGCGCGGCGAGCGCAGCCCCTCACGCACCCTCGGCGTGAGCCTGATCGTCCGGCGCAGCGCCGCCTGACGATCGATTGCAATAAATTTTGCAAAAACCTTGTTGCTTCAAGGCAGATACGCGTTTTCCCTTGTTTGCAATCGATTGCAAAAAGTTCCAGAATGGTGCCCAAGAAGACGGCAGTGGTGCACGATGCCCCAAAAGGCAGCAAGCCCGCCAGCGGTCTCGATGTTCCGCGGGTCGCGCCGCCTTCCCTGAGCGTGACCCGCCCCTCCAAGGAGACAGACACCATGCGACAGCACCAGCCCTCGTTCACCACCGCCACCTTCTCTCGCCGAGCCGCCCGCCCGGCCCTGGCCGCCATCACCCTGGCCCTGCTGCAACTGCCGGCCCTGGCCCAGCAAGCGGCCGCGCCCGCCGGCGAGGCCGAAGCGGCCCAGGACAATAAACAGGACAAGCTGAAACTCAACCAGGTGGTGGTGACCGGCAGCTCGGTGCGCACGACCAAGATGAAGCAAAGCCTCTCGGTCAGCTCCATCGACAGCGAGCAGATTGCCAAGACCGGCGCCAGCAACGCGGCCGAGCTGCTGCGCAGCGTGCCAGGCCTGCGCTCGGAATCGACCGGCGGCGAGGGCAATGCCAACGTCACTGTGCGCGGTGTGCCGCTGTCGGCCGGCGGCTCGCGCTATGTGCAGATGCAGGAAGACGGCCTGCCCGTGCTGCTCTTCGGTGACATCTCCTTCGGCACCGCCGACCAGTTCCTGCGCGCCGACTACAGCACGGCCCGCCTGGAGGTGGTGCGCGGCGGCTCGGCCTCCACCCTGGCGTCCAACTCGCCCGGCGGCCTGATTAACTTCATCAGCAAGACCGGCGCCGGCAAGCCCGCTGGCGCCATCGGCCTGAGCGTGGGCCTGGACGACCGCCTGATGCGCCTCGACGCCGACTACGGCGGCAGCATCGGCAACGGCACCAGCTTCCACATCGGTGGCTTCCAGCGCATCGGCGAAGGCGGCCGGCCGACCGGCATGAATGTGGAGAACGGCGGCCAGATCCGCGCCAAGCTGACGCAGAAGATCGACGCGGGCTATGTGAGCGTCAGCCTCAAGGCCCTGAACGACCGCACGCCCTCCTTCATGCCGGTGCCCGTGACTGTGGACAAGGGCACGATCCGCACCATCTCCGGCATAGACCCGCGCACCGCCTTCTTCATCACCCCCAGCCTGGCCAAGGACACCGGCTACAACAAGGACGGCGGCACCACGACCAGCAACACCCGCGACGGCCTGCGCATCAAGAGCCTGGCCCTGGGCTTCGAGGCCGGCCTGGATCTGGGCAACGGCTTCAGCGTGGAAGAGAAGTTCCGCAAGGCCAGCAACTCGGGCCGCTTCATCGCACTCTTCCCGGCTGACAACGGCAACAACGGCGCGGCCAACTCCTTCACCGGCACCCTGTTCAACACGTCGCTGGACAACTTCGACAACACCTTCAACGACCTGAAGCTGAGCAAGGTGATGCAGAGCGACGGCGTCAAGACCACCCTGGTCGCCGGACTGTTCTACGGCGTGCAGAACGTGGCCCAGACCTGGTTCTGGAACCAGTACAAGCTGAGCATGCAAGGCCTTGGCTCGCAGGTGCTGAACGCCGCCGGCCAGCCAGGCACCGGCCCGATCGCCGAAGGCTGGACCACCTGGGGCGGCTGCTGCACGCGCACCTTTGATGTGCAATACACCCAGACCTCGCCCTACGCCGCGGCTGCGGTCGACCTGGGCAGCCTGACACTCGACGGCAGCCTGCGCCGCGATGAGCAAAAGGCCAGCGGCTACACCCTGTCCGGCAACAACACGGCCAAGACCTGGGACGCAGCCAGCCAGAAGACGGTCAACTACAAAGTCGGCCACACCTCCTACTCGCTGGGTGCCAACTACAGCGTGACGCCCAATCTGGCCGGCTTCGCCCGCGTCAGCAACGGCGTGTCCTTCAGCGCCGACCGCCTGCTCTACGGCAATCCGCTGGACGGCTCGGTGCCCATCAGCGTCAACGAGATCGACCAGGTCGAGGGCGGCCTCAAATGGCGCCAGGCCGGCCTGAGCCTGTTCGCCACCGTGTTCAACGCCCGCACGACCGAGAGCAATTTCGAGGTCACCACCCAGAAGTTCAGCGCCAACAAGTACAAGGCCAGCGGCCTGGAACTGGAAGCAGCCTACAGCTGGGGCGACTTCAGCCTGAGCGGTGGCGCCACCTTCACCAGCGCCAAGATCAAGGCCTCGAACGACGCCGCCATCGTCGGCAAGAAGCCACGCCGTCAGGCCAGCTTCGTCTACCAGCTGGCACCGAGCGTGATGCTGGGCCAGATCGAGGTGGGCGCCGCCCTGGTCGGCTCGGGCAAGTCCTACGGTGACGATGCCAACACCATCACCATGAAGGGCTACACCCTGGTCAATGCCTTTGTGAATGTGCCCCTGGGTGACAAGGCCCAGCTCTCGCTCTCGGCCAACAATCTGTTCAACACCCTGGCCTACACCGAGATCGAGGGCGACGGCCATGCCGCACGCGCCTTCAACGGCCGCAGCCTGCGCGCCACGCTGAAGTACAACTTCTGATCGCGGCGGCCCCATGCACAAGGAGCTGAACTCCGCCATCCTGCTGGTGGGCGAAGCGCTGGTGGACGAGTTCCACGAGCGCCAGATCGCCGGCGGCGCGCCCTTCAATGTGGCGCGCTCGCTGGGGGCCTTGCTGGCCGACGGGGACGGCGGTGACTCAACCCCGGTCTGCCTGGTCAGCCGCATCGGCCATGACGATGCCGGCGGTGCCCTGATCCGCGCCAGCCTGCAACGCTTCGGCCTGGCGACCGAAGGCGTGCAGATCGACCCCACGCACGCGACCGGCCGTGTCACCGTCAGCGAGCAGTTCGCTGCCGACGGCAGTCCGGCCGGCCACAGCTTTCACATCCACACGCCGGCCGCCTGGGACTTCATCGCCGCCGAGCCGGCCTTGGCCGCGCTCGAAGCCTTGCGGCCGCGCTTCTTCTACTTCGGCACCTTGGCCCAGCGTGGTGCAGTCTCGGGCGCCTGCATCCAGGCCCTGGCCGAGCGCGCCCGCAGCCTGGGGTGCACACGCTACCTGGACCTGAACCTGCGCGCCGGCACCGACACGCCCGAGCTGGCCGCCGCCTCGTTGGCCCAGGCCGACTGGCTCAAGGTCAATGACGAGGAACTGGCCCTGCTGCTGCGCTGGTTTGGCCGCGAGGGGGATGCGGCACTGAACCCGCTGGGCGAGGCCCATGCCTTGAGCCCCGCCGTGGCAGCGCTGATGCAACGCTTCGGCCTGCAGCGGCTGATCCTGACCCGCGGCAGTGCGGGCTATGCCGCCTTCGGCGCGGACGGTGCGCTGATGGCGCAGGGGCCCGGCCTGAGCCTGCCACGCATGATAGACACCGTCGGCGCCGGCGATGCCTTCAGCGCCATGCTGCTGGCCGCCCAGCTGAGCGGGCAAGCCCTGGAACACAGCCTGGCTTTGGCCAATGGCTACGCCGCGGCACTGTGTGGCGAGCGCGGCCCCATGCCCGAGGACGACGCCTTCTTCCTGCCTTGGCGGCAGGTTTTGAAGCCCGCAATGCCAAAGGGCGAGGCCGCATGAATCTCTCCAGCAAACCCAGACTCAGCTTCTGGCAGATCGTCAACATGAACATCGGATTCTTCGGCATCCAGTTCAGCTTCGGTCTGCAGCAGAGCAATATGAGCCCGATCTACCAGTACCTGGGCGCGGACGAAGCCAGCCTGCCCTTGCTGTGGCTGGCCGGGCCCATGACCGGCCTGCTGGTGCAGCCCCTGGTGGGCGCTTTCAGCGACCGCACGGTCAGCCGCTGGGGCCGACGCACGCCCTACTTCCTGATCGGCGCCCTGCTCTGCAGCCTGGGCCTGCTGGCCATGCCCTTCAGCCCGACGCTGTGGTTTGCCGCCGGCCTGCTCTGGATCCTGGACGCCGCCAACAACGTGACCATGGAGCCTTACCGCGCCTACGTCTCGGACCGGCTCGACGCCAGCCAGCATTCCCTGGGCTTCCTAACCCAAAGCGCTTTCACCGGCCTGGCCCAGACCCTGGCCTATCTCGCACCCACCTTGCTGGTGCTGATGGGCATGGACAAGGATGCGCTGGGCAGCAACAACATCCCACAGATCACCCTGACGGCTTTTCTCATCGGTGCCGTGTTTTCCATCAGCACGGTCTGGTGGTCGGTGCGGCGGGTGCCCGAGCTGCCGCTCAGCGTCGAGGAGCTGGCGCAGATGCGCCGGCAACCGCGCGGCCTGGGCGCGGCGTTGCGCGAGATCTGGAGCGCGCTGCGCGAGATGCCGCGCACCATGCGCCAGCTCTGGTGGATGAAGCTGTTCCAGTGGTACGCCATGATGTGCTACTGGATCTACATCGTGCCGTCCCTGGCGCTGACGCTGTTCCAGAGCAGCGACCCGCATTCCGCCGGCTTTCGCGAGGCCGGCCTGGTGAACGGGCAGATCGGCGGCTTCTACAACTTCGTCGCCTTCCTCGCGGCCTTTGCCATGGTGCCCTTCACCCGGCGCTTTGGCCCCAAGCGCGTGCATGCCCTGTGCCTGGTGCTGGCCGGCGCCGGCATGTGGGCCATCCCCGAGATCCAGAACCGCTGGCTGCTCCTGCTGCCCATGCTGGGCGTGGGTCTGGCCTGGGCCAGCATCATGGGCAACCCCTATGTGCTGCTGGCCGGCAGCATCCCGCCCGAACGCGCCGGGGTGTACATGGGCATCTTCAATATGTTCATCGTCATCCCCATGCTGATCCAGATGGTGACGCTGCCGCTGATTTATCACAGCCTGCTGGGCGGCCGGCCGGACCATGTGATCCGTCTGGCCGGCGCTCTGCTGGTCTGCGCCGCGATCGCGATGCTGCGCGTGCAGACCACGCCCCAGCCTTCCCCGTCCGAATTGAAATCATGAAGAACCAAGTCCAACTGATCACCTACGTCGACCGCCTCGGTGGCCGCCTCGACGGCCAGGACCTGCAACGCCTGCGCCGCCTGCTGGGCCCGGGCGGCGCGCTCGGCGAGGTCTTCGGCGGCGTGCACCTGCTGCCCTTCTTCCATGCCATCGACGGCGCCGACGCCGGATTCGACCCGATCGACCACACCCAGGTCGACCCGCGCTTAGGGAGTTGGGACGACATCAAAGACCTGACGGACAGCCTCGACGTCATGGGGGATGTGATCGTGAACCACATGTCGAGCAGCTCGCCCCAGTTCCTGGACTACTCGGCGCGCGGCGACGCCTCGCCCTATGCCGGCCTGTTCCTGACTCTGGATGCGGTCTTTCCGCAGGGCGCCACGGAATCCGATCTGCTGGCCGTCTACCGGCCGCGCCCCGGTCTGCCGGTGCAGATGGCCACGCTGAAGAATGGCCAGAAAAAACTGCTCTGGACCACCTTCACCGCCGCCCAGATCGACATCGCCGTGCACCACCCGCAGGGCAGCGCTTACTTGCTAAGCATCCTGCAGACCTTTGCCGACAAGGGCATCCGCATGGTGCGCCTCGATGCCGTGGGCTATGCCATCAAGAAGGCCGGCGCCAGCTGCTTCATGATGCCGGAGACTTTTGCCTTCATCGATGAGTTCGCGGCACAGGCGCGCAGCCTCGGCATCGAGGTGCTGGTCGAGATCCATGCTTACTACCAGCGCCAGATCGAGATCGCCGCGCGCGTAGACTGGGTTTACGACTTCGCCTTGCCGCCGCTGGTGCTGCATGCCTTCTTCTTCGCCCAATCCGGCCCGCTGCAGCAGTGGATCGCGCAGCGCCCCTGCAATGCGCTGACGGTGCTGGACACGCACGACGGCATCGGCATCATCGACATCGGTGCCGACGCCAGCGACCGCGAAGGTCAGCCGGGCCTGGTGCCGCCGGCCGAGCTGGACGCCCTGGTCGAGCGCATCCACAGCAACAGCGGCGGCGAGAGCCGCCAGGCCACGGGCGCTGCGGCCTCCAACCTCGATCTCTACCAGGTCAACTGCACCTTCTACGACGCCCTGGGCCGCGACGATGTGCGCTACCTGCTGGCGCGCGCGCTGCAGTTCTTCCTACCCGGTGTGCCCCAGGTCTACTACGTCGGCCTGCTGGCCGGCCACAACGATATGGAGCTGCTGGCCCGCAGCGGCGTCGGCCGCGACATCAATCGCCACTACTACGACGAGGCCGAGATTGCCTCGGAGCTGCAGCGCCCCGTGGTGCAGCAGCTAATCCAGCTGATCCGCCTGCGCAACAGCCACCCTGCGTTTGCCGGCGAATTCAGCAGCGAGACCACCAGCCCGCAAGACCTGACCCTGCGCTGGCAAGCCGGCGCCCAGCAAGCCACTCTTCATGTGAACTTCGCCACCCTGGCCCACGAGCTGAGCTACACCGACGCCAGCGGCCAGTTGCAAAGCCTGCAGTTCCACTGAGCGCGCGCCCTGCGGCCCTGGCCCTCGCTTGGTGCAATTCGGGCACGCCCCTGGTGCGGATGCACCGCCTCGCGCCGTCCATCGTTCAGCGACCGCGATCGGCACAGTGCAGCTTCTTGGTTTTGCTCGTGAGGCCCTGCAGCCCGTGCCGCCACCGGGCTCATGGTTCCGGGGTCGGCCCTGGCGGGCCGA
>NZ_JBXAGJ010000038.1:0-28694 GCF_058794035.1 Roseateles sp. GW835-FHT13E02 | reverse complement strand
CGCCACTGTTTGACCACAGTGAGCGCAGCGAACGGAGGGAGTTTGGCGCCGCTGAGCCGCGGAGTGAGCACCGAGGGAAGTCGGCTCGTCCGAGCCGACCCGCGAACCATGAGCCCGGCGGCGGGCCGAGCCACCGCAGCGAGCAGGAACAACACAGCGGGGATCGCAAGTAACCAATCCCAGCCCCCTGACTTACAAATCCGCGCCCTCTTCACCCCAGGGCAGCATCAAGGCCAGCACCAGGAGCTTGTCGAACTCGGGGGCGAATTGCTCGATGATGCCTTCGGGGTCCGGGCACAAGGTGCTGTCGGTGATCAGGCCGAACTGCACGCGGCCGGCATAAGTCAGGATGCTGACGCCCACGCCGATGTCCCCGGACTGCGGCACCCAGAACATCACCCGTTCCACGGTCGAGCCGCAGAAATGCAGGGACTCCGCCGGGCCCGGCACATTGGTCATCACCGCCGTCGCCTTTTTGGCGAAGACATTGAGCATGGCCTGTTGCACCGGCTTGATCAGCAAGCCGGCCACCGAGAGCAAGCCAAAGGCCAGCACCGGCTGGAAGCTGCCTTTCAGATCCTGCATGCGCGAGCGCACGGCGTAGAGGCGCTCGACCGGGTTCTCGATGCCGATGGGCAACACCAGCGGCACGAGGCCAAAGCGATTGCCCAGCTGGTAGGCCTTTTCCATCGGCCGCAGATTGACCGGCACCATGGCGCGGATCTCCTTGCCCGCCACATCTTCGCCCTTGGCCTGCAGATAACGCCCAATCGCACCGGCCACACAGCTGAGCAGCACATCGTTGATCGAGCAGTTCAGCGCCTTGCCCACGGCCTTGACGGCATCGAGCGGCAGGCCATCGTCCCAGGCGACGCGCTTCTGCGTGCCCGGCTTGCCCTTGAGCTGGGTCGGCGAATCGTCCGACATCAGGGCAAACGCCGCCACATCGCTGACCGCCTGATAACCCATGCGCGCCAAGTCCATGGAGCTGTCGAGCGGGTGGTGCGGCTGCATCAGCGTGTCCACCGACTTGGCCATGCCGGCGCCGGCCACACGGATGGCCTTGATGGTCATGGCGCTGATGGGCTTGAGCAAGGCATCGGTCAGCCAGTCCTGGTCGTCACGCGGCTGCTGCAGGCGCTTCGGCGGCGCCTTGCCGCCGTCGGTGATGGACAGCATCACGGCGATCAGGGCGATGCCATCGCCGATGCAATGGTGGATGCGGGCGACCAGGGCGCTCGTGCCATCGCCCATGTCCTCGATCAGCTGGAACTGCCAGAGCGGGTGGGCCGGGTTCAGCGGCTCGGCCGCCAGCTCGCCGACGCGCTCCTTGAGGCAATCCTGCCGGCTCTGGCCGCGCCGGGGCAAGAGTTCTTCGGCCTGCACATGGTGAGTGATGTCGAAGTCATCGTCTTCCACCCATTGCGCACCCATGGCGTCTTCCACCACTTTTTGACGGAAGCGCCCGTACTGCAGCAGCCGCGCCTCGACGCGCTCGCGCAAGGCCGCCAGGCTGATGCCGGGGCAGATGATCCATACCCCGACGATCATCATCAGGTTGGACTCCGTGTCCATGCGCAACCAGGCGGTGTCGACCTTGGACATGCGTTCCGTCACAGTGGCCAATGCAGTCTCCTTGAGGAATTAGAGTGTCTTGTCCAGACAATGCTGGGTAACATCGTTGGCGTCCATCCCGATTGTTACCAGTTCAATCGGCACTCACCGCCATCTAGGAGACACCATGAGCCTGAAAGACCAATTCGAAGCCGCTGTGGCCGAGTCCAAGAACCTGCCCGAGCGTCCTGACAACATGACCCTGCTGAAGCTCTACGCGCTCTACAAGCAAGGCAGCAGCGGCGATGTGGACGGCAGCCGCCCGGGCTTCACCGACATGGTCGGCCGCGCCAAATGGGACGCCTGGAACGAACTCAAGGGCACCAGCAGCGACGAAGCGATGCAAAGCTACATCGACCTGATCGAATCGCTGAAGTGATCGAGACAGCCCCCGAGCCTGCGTGATGCGGGCTCGGACACGTGTTTCAAGCCGGCTTCACGCCGGCTTTTTCTTGCCCGCCGGCTTTTTACCGCCGCCCGCCTCTCCCGCCAGCAGGCCGTCGAGTTCCTTCTGGATCTCGCCTTCGATGGTGGATTTGAAGGCGCCCAGCAGCAGGCCCAGCTTGGCGTGCAGCTCGAAGTGCTCGGCGGTCACGATCAGCTCGCCCTTGACGCCCGAGCGCGTGAACTCGACGGTGTCGCTGGTCTTGCCTTCCAGCACCGTGCATTCCATGTCGAACTTTTCTTCGACCTGCTCGGCCCAGGCCCAGGCGATCTCGCGGGCACGCTTGA
Organism: Roseateles sp. GW835-FHT13E02; assembly: GCF_058794035.1. Classification (NCBI taxonomy): domain Bacteria; kingdom Pseudomonadati; phylum Pseudomonadota; class Betaproteobacteria; order Burkholderiales; family Sphaerotilaceae; genus Roseateles; species Roseateles sp. GW835-FHT13E02. The sequence goes on along the minus strand of NZ_JBXAGJ010000038.1, from coordinate 26,348 downwards.
GCCCGAGGGCATGGTCACGGTGGATGCGGATGTCGGCCATGGTGCGTTCTTTCCTTCTCTTTTTTTCTCACTCTGCAGAATTCTTGAGCTCTTGCAGGCGCATTCTGCGCTGCTCTGGCGGCAACTCGGCCAAGGCTTTCACGGCCGTGTAAAAACGCGGCCAGTCGCCGCCCTCGCGGTCCAGCAAGGCTTCGAACTGCGGCGCCAGCTCGGTGTAGGCCGAGAGCAGGGCAAAGCTCGCGTTGTTGGCGCGCGCAAACCAGGCGTCATAGTCGCTGTCACCGCCCCACTGCGCCGCCTTGACTTGCGCATGCTCGGCTCGCATCTCGGCCAGCAGCTGCGCCTTGGCCGCACGCTTGGCCTCCAGGCCCAGGGGCTGGGCATACAGCGCTTCCAGCCGCTCGCGGTAGCGCTGGGTCAGGGCGCGGAACTGCACACGCTGCGACTGCCGCGCCAGGTAGCGCTCGCGCTCGGCCGCACTGCCCTGGGCCTGCAACCAGGCCAGGGCGCCACGCCGCTCCACCGCGGTGGCAAATGACTCGTTGAACTGCGTGTCATCGGCCGCATACACGACCTGATGCGACAGCTCATGGAAGATCAGCCCGGCCAGCTCGGCCTCGGGCTGGTTCATGAAGGTGTTGAGCAGCGGGTCGCCGCCCAGCAGCCGGCTCCAGCCCAGGGTCGAATAAGCGGGCACGCCGTAGACCATGACCTCATAGCCCTCAGCGCGCAGCTCGGCGGCATAGGCCTCGGCCTCGGCCTGGTTGAAGTAACCGCGATAGCCCACGCAACCCATGATGGGAAAGCACCAAGTCTTGAGTGTCAGGCTCAGCTCGGGCGCAGCCACCACATTCCAGACTGCGGCCGAGCGGCCCAGGTCGGCATAGCGGCGGTAGCTGTTGTTGTCCGGCAGGTGCAGCTGCTGCACGGCGAAATCACGCATGCGCTGGCTTTGCTGCAGGCGCTCGCGCAGGGCGGGCTTGAGCGCCGGATCGGCCAGCCACTCGTCCACCGGCTTGGCGGCGGAAACCAAGCGCAGATGGCCGCCGACCGACTGGCCCAGATAGCCGATCTGCGCACAGCCGCCCAGCGAGGCAAGCACGCCCACGGCCGCAGCCGCCAGCAAGGACCAGCGCCAGCGCTTCTTCATCGCCTTCTTCTTCAGCACCTCAGGCGGCCCTGACCTCGACCAGGCAGTCGTAAAAACTCGGTGCCCGGCCCATGTCCGTCAGCCGCTGGTGCGTCACCTCGTTGACATTGCTGCCACCGGCGCCCAGCTTGCGCCACCACACGCCCAGGCCGTTCACCACCCCGGGCCGCGCACGCGGGCTGATGCGGGCACGGCAGAGATAACTGCCACGGTCATTGAACACCTGGACCATGGCGCCATCCTGCAGTCCGCGCGCGGCGGCATCCTCGGCATGCAACTCGACCAGGGGCTCGCCCTCGATGTCACGCAAGCTCTTGACGTTGACGAAGCTGGAGTTGAGGAAGTTGCGCGCCGGCGGCGAGATCATGGCCAGCGGATAACGCGCCGCCAGCTCGGGGCTGGACCGGCGGCTTTCGTAGTTGGCCACGAAGTCCGCGCCGTCCGCCTGCGCCCGGCCGTTGGGCGTAGGGAAGCGCCCTTCAGCAAACGGCGCTTCCTTGAGCGGCAGGCTTTGCCAGCCCTGGGCGCGCAAAGCCTCGAAATCGATCTCGGCGCTGAAGGCCTGGCGGGCCAGCTGCTCATCGCTCTCGCGAAAGCACGCATCTTCGAAACCCATGGCTGCGGCCAGCTCGCGGAAGATCTGGGTGTTGGGCTTGGCCTCGCCGATGGGGGCAATCGCCGGCTCGTTGATCAGCACATCGGTGTGGCCGTAGCTGGTGTGCACATCCAGATGTTCCAGCTGCGTGGTGGCCGGCAGTACATAGTCGGCCAGGTCGGCCGTGTCGGTCATGAAGTGCTCGAGCACCACGGTGAACAGGTCCTCACGCTGAAAGCCTTTCACCACCTTGGGCGACTCGGGCGCCACCGCCACCGGGTTGCTGTTGTAGACGATCAGCGCCTCGATCTTGGGGCCGAACTCGGGCGAGGCCTCTCGCAGCAGATCGTCGCCGATGGTGCTCATATTGATCAGGCGGGGCTGGCGGCCGGCCAGCAATTCGGGCCGCTCCAGCGCGGCCATGTTCTTGAAGGGCGCAAACCAGCCCGAGCTGGACAGCAGCAGGCCACCGGCACGCGAACGCCAGGCGCCGGTCAGGCAAGGCAGCAGAGCCACCAGGCGCACCGCATTGCCGCCGCCACGCACGCGCTGCATGCCGTAGTTGAGGCGGATGGCCGCCGGTTTTGTTTGCGCGTAGTCGCGCGCCAGGCCGCGCACCTCCTCGGCCGTGATGCCGCAGACCTCAGCCACCGCTTCGGGCGGCCAGTTCATGGCGCGGGCCTTCAGCTCTTCCCAGCCATCGACATGGCGGGCGATGTAGTCGTGGTCCAGCCAGTCGTGAACGATCAGCTCATGCATCAGGCCCAAGGCCAGGGCGCCGTCGGTGCCGGGCAGCAGGGCGATGTGCTGGTGGCACTTGTCGGCCGTCTCGGTCTTGCGCGGGTCGATGCAGATCAGCTTGGCGCCCTCGCGCTTGGCCTTGTTGGCGTAGGTCCAGAAATGCAGATTGGAGGCGATCGAGTTGCTGCCCCAGATCAGGATCAGGCGGCTCTCGGCGAAGAACGGCAGGTGCATGCCGACCTTGTGGCCGTAGGTCGCCGTCAGCGCTGCCGCACCGGCCGAGGCGCAGATGGTGCGATCCAGCTGTGAGGCGCCCAACTTGTTGAAAAAACGCGCCGACATGCCCTCGCCCTGCAGCAGGCCCATGGTGCCCGCGTAGCTGTAAGGCAGGATGGCCTGCGGGTCGCGCGCGGCAATGGACTTCAGCCGCGCCGAGATATCGGCCAGAGCCTCGGCCCAGCTGACCGGCTCAAAACGCGGCGCCTCGTCCTTGCGGCTGACCCGCTTGAGCGGCTGCAGCAGCCGCTCCTCGTGATAGGTGCGCTCGGCATAGCGCGAGACCTTGGTGCACAGCGCCCCATGCGTGCTCGGGTGATCCGCCGCACCCTGGATCTTGATCACCCGGCCCTGGTCGACCGTGATGCGCAGGGCGCAGGTGTCGGGGCAGTCGTGCGGGCAGGCGCCCTTGACGATATGGGGCGAGGCGCGGTCCGGCAGGGATGTGGGGGCGAGAAGGTCTTGCATGGCGAGACTATTGCACAGCTGCCCGGGGGGCCGGGCACGCAGCGCACAAAGCCCCGGCCTCAGAACTTCAATTCAGCACCTGGCACATGCCCGTATCGCAGCGCACGCGCAGCGGCGCGCAGGACAGCTCGAAGATTTCGACATGGCCTTGGCGAGACAGCAAACGGGCGCTGGGGCGGATGCCGCCGGGGCCGCGGCAGGCCGCTTGTTCCATGGCGGTGCGCTCGGCTTCAAACTCGAAGCGGCTGGCCGGGGCTGAAGCTGATGCGCTGGCTGAAGCCGCGGGCTTTGGCGCCAACGCCGGAGCAGCAAGGGCTGCGACCTTGGCAACAGCTTCCGCTTTGGCCGGCGGCCGAGCGATGGCGGGCGATGGCTGCACTGCAGGCGCAGGGCTTGGCTCAGCAAGCGCCACGCTCGGCACCGCAGCTTTGGCGGCGGCGACGGGAGGAGCGCCAGCTGCAGCAGGCGCCGGCTTCGATGCAGCCGGGGCCGCCACCTGCATCAGCGGGCTGTGAACGAGGCTGCTTTCGTTCACGCCGGCCCGGCCGGTGGCGGCATCCACGGCGTGCAGGCGCGAGCCGGCGCTGAGCAAGCCCATCTTGACCTCTTGCCAGACGAAGCTGGGCTGGCCGACCTGGGTGCTGATGCGCAGCTGGTGGGTGTTCTCGCCCTTGGAGACGATCTCGTGTTCGCCCGGCGGCACATCGGCGATCACAAAGGTCTTGCCCTTGGTGGTGCCGGCCACCTGGCCGTCCACGCTGAGGTCCAGGCCGACCAGGGTACCCAGGAATTCATTGCGGTAGATGTAGATGCGCGAGAGGCCGGCCGGCGCTTCGAAGCGCTTGGCAGCGCTGTCCTCGCCGGCCGGCGCGGTCTTGATGCTGGCGCAGCCGCCCAGGCCCAGCAAAGCCAGGGCGGCCAACGCGGCAGCGGCGCGGCGCCCAAGCACGATGGCCGGCCCGGAAGAAAGCCAAGCGGAGACGAAGGGCAGGCGAACCGGTTCATGTGTCATGTGCAAGGGGCAGTCGGGCCGAGAGAAGCAGCCGCTGCAGCGAAAGTGGCCAAAGGAGGGCCGAGTCTAGGGGCTGATCTCCGCCGCCCGGGGATGAAACGCCGGCTTTGCCACCAAGAGCCGCCCTGCTGTGAGCAATGCACGCAGCGGCCACTCGGAAACCCCCGCGGTTTAGACTGAGGCCCTGCAGTCTTTCTGCCCCCTTCACCCCTCAGCCAACCACCCACCGGGCCGACCTGGCCATGCCGCCATGAAGTTCATCGACTCCATCCTGGCCGATGCGCCGCTGATCCAGCGCCTGCGCCGCGACATCCATGCCCACCCCGAGCTCTGCTTCCAGGAGCAGCGCACCTCGGACCTGATCGCCCAGACCCTGACCGAGTGGGGCATTCCGGTGCACCGCGGCCTGGGCACGACCGGGGTGGTGGGCATCGTCAAGAACGGCACGAGCGAGCGGGCCGTGGGCCTGCGCGCGGACATCGACGCCCTGCCGATGACGGAGCACAACACTTTTGCGCATGCCAGCACCCAGCCCGGCAAGATGCACGCCTGCGGCCACGACGGCCACACCGCCATGCTGCTGGCCGCGGCCAAGCATCTGGCCACGAACCGCAATTTCGACGGCACCGTCTACCTGGTCTTCCAGCCGGCCGAAGAAGGCGGCGGCGGCGCGCGCGAGATGATCAAGGACGGGCTCTTCAAGCTCTTCCCCATGGAGGCCATGTTCGGCGCGCACAACTGGCCGGGCATGCCGGCCGGCGCTTTTGCGCTCAAGACCGGGCCGGTGTTCGCCTCCAGCAATGAGTTCAAGATCACCTTGCGCGGCAAGGGCGCCCATGCGGCCATGCCGCATCTGGGCGTGGACCCGGTGCCGGCGGCCTGCCAGCTGGTGCAGGCCTTCCAGACCATCATCAGCCGCAACAAGCGCCCGGCCGAGGCCGGTGTGATCTCGGTGACCATGATCCATGCGGGCGAGGCCACCAATGTCATCCCCGACGCCTGCGTGATCGAGGGCACGGTGCGCACCTTCACCCTGGAGCTGCTGGACCTGATCGAGCGGCGCATGGAGGAGATGGCGCAGGGCATCGCCAGCGCCTTCGAGGTCAGCTGCGAGTTCAAGTTCCGCCGCAACTACCCGCCCACCATCAACCACCCCGCCGAGACGGAGTTCGTGCGCCAGACGCTGAGCGCCATGGTCGGGCCCGAGATGGTGCAGGAGTTCGAGCCCACCATGGGCGCCGAGGACTTCAGCTTCTTCCTGCAGGAGAAACCGGGCTGCTATTTCCTGATCGGCAATGGCGACGGCAGCCACCGCATCGGCGGCCACGGCATGGGCCCCTGCACCCTGCACAACCCCAGCTACGACTTCAACGACGAGCTGATCCCCCTGGGCGGCTCGATGTGGGTGCAGCTGGCCGAGGCCTGGCTGAACCAGCCGCGGCCCTGAGGAAAGAAAGACGCAGACATGCCGGCGCCGGCCGAAACCTTCTTCGCGCAGAGCTATGCCGAGGCGCGCGCCAAGTTCCTGGCCACGGCCGAGGCCGCGGGCCTGGACCCGGAGCCGCATCGCCACCCGCTGCTGGGCCGCGAGGGCGAGACCCTGGCCCTCGATGTGCTGCGCCAGGGCCCGGCGCGCGGCCGGGCCGAGCGCCTGCTCATCCTCAGCAGCGCCTGCCACGGCGTGGAGGGCTTTGCGGGCTCGGGCATCCAGTGCGGCCTGCTGGCCGATGCCGAATGGCTGGCCGCCGTGCGCGCCAGCGGTGTCTGCGTGCTCTATCTGCACGGCCTGAATCCGCATGGTTTTTCCTGGTGGCGGCGGGTCACGCAGGAGGGCGTGGACCTGAACCGCAACTTCCTCGATTTTCACCAGCGCCCCCTGCCCGCCAACCCGGGCTATGAGGAACTGGCCAGCGCCCTGCTGCCCCGCCAGTGGCCGCCCAGCGCCGAGAACGAGGCGCGCTTGAGCGACTACATCGCCCGCCACGGCCGGGCCGCCTGGCAGCAGGCTGTCAGCGGTGGCCAGTACACGCAGGAGCTGGGCCTGTTCTACGGCGGCCACACGCCGACCTGGAGCCACATCACCCTGCGCCATGTGCTGGAAGAGCACCTGGCCGGCGTGCGCGAGCTGGCCTGGATCGATCTGCACACGGGCCTGGGGCCTTGCGGCCATGGCGAGCGCATCGACACCGGCCTGGGCGCGGACGAAGGCCTGGCCAGAGCGCGCCAATGGTGGGGCGCCGGCGTGACCTCGCTGCGCGAGGGCAATTCCAGCTCGGCACCGCTGCAGGGCCTGATGTGGTCGGTCGCCGAATCGGTGTGCGCCCAGGTGGCGCCCGGCGCGCGCTGCACCGGCATCGCGCTGGAGTTCGGCACCCTGCCTTTGGACGAGATGATTCTGGCCCTGCGCGCCGACCATTGGCTGGCCGCCCACCCCGAGGCGCCGCCCGAGCAGGCGCAGGCCATCAAGCGCCAGATCCGCGATGCGTTTTACATCGACACCCCGGACTGGAAAACCCAGCTGCTGGCGCAGGCCCGCGAAGCGGCGCAGCAGGCCCTGGCCGGGCTGAGCACAGCCCCACACCCTTGATTTGACTGAATCCCCATGAGCGCCCCAGCCCAAACCCCAAACCCTCTCCCCGCACTCAGCGACGCCGAGATCGAGACCATCCGCCAGGAGACCCAGCACTGGCTGGAAAAGGCCGTCATCGGCCTCAACCTCTGCCCCTTTGCCAAGAGCGTGCATGTCAACAACCGCCTGCGTTATGTGGTCAGCCAGGCCGCAACGCCCGAAGACCTGCTGAAAGAGCTGGCCCGCGAGCTGCTGGCCCTGAACCGGGCCGACCCGGACGAGATCGAGACCGCCGTGCTGATCCACCCGCGCGTGCTGACGGACTTCCTGGACTTCAACGATTTCCTCGGCGCCGCCGACGCACTCGTCGAGGACCTGGAACTGGACGGCATCCTGCAAGTCGCCAGCTTCCACCCCGACTACCAGTTCGCCGGCACCGACATCGACGACATCAGCAACTACAGCAACCGCTCGCCCTACCCCACCCTGCACCTGCTGCGCGAAAGCAGCATCGAACGAGCGACAGAGACCATGGCCGACACCGACGCCATCTACGAGGCGAATATGGCCACGCTCGAAAGGCTGGGCCTGGAGGGCTGGAAGGCACTCGGCTTGAAGGCGCGCGGCTGAGCTCCGCAGGGCATGAAGCGCCATGTCCTGATTTGACCGAAACCGGACCGGATCGGGCGCGACGCGGCCTTGCGATGGCGGCACAGTGGAGGCACTGAAACCCAGCCCTTCAACCCGGAGCCTCTGCCCATGAAAACCGCCCTGCTGCTGATCGACGTTCAAGAATCCTTTCGCCAACGCCCCTACTGGAGCACGGCCGAGCTGCCAGCCTTTCTGGACGCCAGCCGCCGCCTGATCGAAGGCGCGCAGGCCCAAGGCCTGCCCATCGTGCGCGTCTTCCACAGCGACGGCCCCGAGACGGCCGACAACGCCTTCGCTCTGGCCTCGGGCCTGGTACGGCCGCTGGAGGAGCTGCCGGCTCTGCAGCCGGCGCTGGAAGTCATCAAGCACCGCCACAGCGCCCTGGCCGGCACAGGCCTGGCCATCTGGCTGCATCAACAGGGCATCCAGCGCCTGATCGTCAGCGGCATCCGCACCGAGCAATGCTGTGAGACCACCACCCGCCACGCCAGCGACGAAGGCTGGCTGGTCGACTACGTGACCGAGGCCACGCTGACCTTTGCCATGCAACACGCCAGCGGCGCCACGCTGAGCCCGGCCGAGATCAAGCTGCGCACCGAGACCGTGCTGCAGGACCGATTTGCCGAGATCTGCACGGTGGACCAGGCCCTGGCGCGCGCGGCGGCGGCTGCCGTCTCGGCCTGAGACCGGCCCCAGGCGCTAAGCTCGCTTCATGTCCACACCGACTGATGTCCTGATGTGGGTGCAGCCCGGCACCTTGCTGCTCGATCTGGCCGGGCCGGCCGAAGCCTTTCGACTGGCCAACCAGGCCCTGCGCCGGCGCCAGCAGCCCGAGGCGTTTCGCCTGCGCTTCATCGGCATGGCGGCCGAGTGCGCCAGCTCGGTCGGCCTGCAGCTCAGCGGCCTCGAGGCGCCGCCTGAAGCTTTGGCGCCGGGCAGCTGGCTGATCCTCAGCGGCTGCCGCAGCAAGGCGCCCGATGAGCCGGCGCCAAGCAGCGAACAGCTGGCGCAAGAGCTGGCCGGCGAGCGCTGGCTGGCCCGGCAGGGTCAGGTCTTGCTGCGCGAGGGCGGGCGCCTGGTGTGCATCTGCTCGGGCACCTTGTTGGCGGCGCGCACCGGCCTGCTCGGGCGCGGCGTGCGCTGCACCAGCCACCATGAAATGCTGGACCAGCTGCGCGCGCTGGCGCCCGAGGCCCAGGTCGTGGACAACCGCGTCTTCGTGCTCGACGGGCCTGATGAGCAGATCGCCAGCAGCGCCGGCATCACCGCCGGCATCGACCTCAGCCTGCATCTGATCGCCCAGCACTGCGGCGAAGCCCTGGCCGCCAGCGTCGCCCAGACCATGGTGGTCTACCTGCGCCGCAGCAGCAAGGACCCCGAGCTCTCGCCCCTGCTGGCCCACCGCCACCACCTGCACGCCGCCCTGCACCGCCTGCAAGACGCCATCTGCGCCGAGCCCGCGCGCGACTGGAGCCTGGACGCCATGGCCGCCCGCGCCCACGTCACGCCGCGCCACCTGAGCCGCCTCTTCGCAGAACATGCCGGCATCAGCCCGCTGGGCTATCTGCAAAGCATCCGTCTGGAGCGCGCCGAACAGGCCCTGGCCCGCGGCGCCAGCGCCAGCGATGCGGCCCTGGCGGCCGGCTTCAGCTCCGACCAGCAGTTGCGGCGCACGCGGCAGGCGCGGGCGGCGGCGGGCACCCGCCCGACACATTAAGCCAGGCCAGTCCCGGCCCCTGCCGGTCTACATTTCCTTGAACAGCTGCAGATAGCTGCGGCTCACGGGCAGACGCTCGCTGCGGCCTTTCAGCTCGATGTCGGCGGTCTCGTTTTCGCCGCGGGTGATGCGGCGGATCGAGCGCAGATTGACTACCACCGAGCGGTGCACCTGGGCAAACTGCTGCGGGTCCAGCTGCGCGAGCAGGTCCTTCAGCGGCATGCGGATCAAGGCCTCGGCGAGCTGCCCTTCGTCGCGGTAGGCGACCAAGGTGTATTTGCTGTCGCTCTTCAGGTAATCGATGTCATCGACCGGGATCATGCGCAGCGAGGCGCCGACGCTGGCGCGCACCCAGCGCAGCGTCTCGGGCTTGGAGTCGAGCTTGAGGCGTTCGGCCAGCTGCGCCAGCAGCGCCTCGGTGTGCACCGCCGGCTGGGCCTGCTGCAGGCGCGCTTTCAGGCGCTCCACCGTTTCGCTCAGGCGGGCTGCGGTGACCGGCTTGACCAGATAGTCGAGCACGCCATGCTGAAACGCCTCCAGGGCATATTGATCAAAGGCGGTGACGAAGACCAGATGCGCCTGCTTGCCGATCTGGCGGGCCACATCGACCCCGCTCAAGCCCGGCATGTGCACATCCAGAAAGCAGATCGTGGGGCGATGCTGCTCGAACAGTTCGAGCGCCTGTCGGCCGTTGCGGGCCTGCGCAACGATCTGCAGCGCAGGCCAAGCGGCGGCCAGGCGAGCCTCCAGGATCTCACGCAGGAGCGGTTCGTCGTCGGCAATCAAAGCGGTGGGGGTCATGGCTTGGGCTCGCTGAATTCAATGGTCACTTCCACCCCATGGGGCGCCACCTCGCGCAACTCGAGGCTGGCGCTGCCGCCATAGGCCCAGAGCAGGCGTTCGCGCAAGGCCGCCAGGCCGGTGCCCAGGCCGCCGCCGGTGGCTTGCAGGCCCAGGCCGGTATCGACCACGCGCAGGCGACAGCGGCCGCCGTCCAGCCGCTCGGCATGCACATCGATGCGGCCGCCCTCTTCGCTCGGGTCGATGCCGTGCTGCACCGCGTTCTCCACCAGCGTCAACAGCGTCATCGGCGGGCAGCGCAGCAAATGCACCCCGGCACCGATGTGCAGCGCAAAGGCCAGGCGGTCCGGCATGCGCATCTGCATCAGCTCCAGATAGGCCCGCACCAGCTCCAGCTCCTGGCCCAGCGTGTTGGCCGAGCCGTCCAGGCGCGGCACGGCGGCGCGCAGATAGTCAGTCAGGCTTTGCAGCAGCCGCGGGGCGCGCGGCGAGCCGGCCTCGACCAGGGCCTGCACATTGGCCAGGGTGTTGAACAGAAAATGCGGCTGAGCCTGGGCCGTCAGCAGGCGCATGCGGGCGTCGAGCGCCTGGCGTGCCAGCTCGCTGCGCTCGAGCTCGAAGTCGATCGAGAGCTTTTCCACCTTGGCTTCACGGTGGCGCAAGAGGGCCGCCAAGGCCGTCCAGGGCGCCACCAGCATGCCCAGAAAGGTGAAGGTCATGTAGCTTTCCAGGCGGCTGGTTTTCCAGAAAGGCGGGGCGCCGCTTGCCGTGCTCAGCCAAAAGGCCACGAAAAAGGCCAGCGGCACCGTCAACCCCACGGCCGCCACTTGCAAGGCCCAACGAGCCAGCCACTGGGGCATGCGGCGCGGCCACAGCTCAAACAAGCCAAAGACCAGCAGCAGCGCCAGGCCCACGCCGTACACCCGGGCGACCAGACGCCACATCGATGCATTCCAGCCAAAGCTGAACAAGAGCACGAAGAGCGCGCAAATGATGGCGACGGTGCGCACGCGCCGCCACCCGAACAGGGCGCGCCAGCTGGACGGCGGGGCGAGCGCCTGGAGTTGGGCGAGTGGGCTGGAGCTCATCGAGCAAGGACTTTCATGGCCAGGGGCTGTTGAAGCACTAGCGAAAGCGCTCTGCAGACTTTCGAAAATAGTGGTGCGCAATGTATCGCCAGGGCAGCACCAGCGGTGTCAGCACCACACCCATCAAGCAGGCATAGAAGGAGGCCTCCACCCCCGGCGTGAGCGCCCCCGCCTGCCACAAGGGGACGGCGATGAGCAGGATCCAGAGGGTTTTCCAGATCAGCTCAAACATCAGCAGCGGCAGCATCTGCAAAGGGTAGCGCAGCCCCAGCACGCACAGCAGCGCCAGGGTGATCAACATCGCACCCAGCTCACCCCGGCGCTGGGCCCACAGCTCGCTGTGCTGCAAAAAGCTCGGCCCCCAGCTGCTGGCCAGGCCCACCGTGACCAGCAAATAGAAGGCGCGCAACAAATTCAGGCGCCACAGCGGGACGTCTTGATGGTTCATGCTCATGTCCCTCGTCTTCAGCCGAGCTTGGCCAGGCTCTTGCGAGCGTCCTCGACATTGGCCGGGTTGGCACGCTTGTTGGCAATGAAACGCTCGTACGCCGCCTTGGCCTGCGCCTTGTCGCCCTTGGCCAGATAGGCATCACCGAGGCGGTGATCGACGGGCAGTTCGTCAGCGCCGCCCAGCGTCCTGGCCCGCTCCAGGTAGCGAATCGCCTCGTCTGTCTGGCCCTGCGCGGCCAGCACGCGGGCCAGGCCGTAGTGGCCGCCAGCCTTGCTGGGTTGATCACGCAGCAGGCCCTCGTACAAGCGCCTGGCCTTGTCCAGGTCTTTGCCGTCCTTCAGAAACTGCTGAGCCAGCTGCAGGGTGGCTTCGCGCACTTCGTCCTGCACGGCCGACTCCTTGCTGGGCTTGAGCAGCGCCAACTCGCGCTCCATCTCGTCCCATTTCCTGGCCTCGGCGGCGATGAAGACACGGATCAGCCGCGCCGTTTCGGGCTGGCTGCTGCGCACGGCGGACTCCAACTCCTTGGCCTTGCTGACGCTGCCGCCCATCATGCCGGGCACCGTCAGGTAGAGCTTGGCCAGTTGCACGCGGCCGGTGAAGCTGCTCGGGTCCAGCTCCAAGCTGCGGATCCAGGACGCCTTCAAGCTGTCCACCATGCGCATGGCCTTGAACATGCCCACGCTGAGCATCTGCTGACCCAGGTTCTGTGCCATCGCGAGATGGCAGACCGCCACATTCGGATGCTGCTCTACACAGAGCCTGGCCTGCTTGGCGCCGGCGTCGAGCCGCTTGGCCTCACCAGCGGCGCTGAGGCTCATTGCCAAGGACAGGGCGGCGCTGGCCTCAGCGTCGACCGCATGGGTGCTCAGGCGCGCTTGGGCCAGTTGCTCCAGCTCGCTGTACTTGCCAGCGTCTTGCAGCGCTTCCAGCTGCGCATCCTTGAAGACGGCGGCCTGTGCGCTGCCCAGGGACGCGGCCAGGGCCAGCGTGAGCAAGGAGGCGCGAATCGAGAGGGCTTGGCGTGGCGCCTGGAAATGGATGTTCATATCGGCTGAGACTTCGCTGTTTCGGGGTTCGACGAGCAGCAGGCCGCGGCAACGCTTGCTGCTGCTGGATGCAAGAAGGCGGGGCCATTGTGTTGAGCGACCCAAGTGCCCCGACGGCCGCTCCGACGAGCGACGGGCTGCGGGTTTTCAAGCCCGTTGAGAGGGGATGAATGACGCGAAGCGCCGCTCGGTGGCCGCCGGCGCCACTCGTCGCGGCGGGGCGTCACTCATCCTGGTAGGGGCGTCGCCGATCCCGCATGGCTTGGCCGCGGCCCCAACCTGCCGGCACAGTCGCCCCCTGAACCCATGCGAGCACCTTGTCATGAAAAGAGTTTTGCGTTGGCTGCTGCGAGGCAGCTTGATCCTCCTGGCCCTGCTGCCCCTGCTGGCCGGCCTGCTCGGCTATTTCCTCTACACGCCCGAACCCGAACTGCCGCCGCTGTCCGGCCAATTGAGCCAGGGCACCCTCGACGTGGCCGGCGTCAAACGCAGCTACCGGAGCTATGTGCCCAAAGACCTGCCACCGGGCGCGCCGCTGGTCTTGGTGTTGCACGGCTCGGGCGAGGGCCCGGGTCAGATCCGCGTCGCCACGGGTTACGCCTTCGAGCGCCTGGCCGACCAGCACGGCTTCGCCCTCGTCTACCCCAAATCCTTCGCCTTCGACTGGAACGACTGCAGCCGCATCGGCGACAAGGAGCTGAACGGCGTCAGCAGCGACGATGTGGGCTTTCTGGCCAGCCTGGTGGACCACCTGGTCGCCGAGCTGGCGCTGGACCCGGCCCGTGTGTTTGTGGCCGGCGTGTCCAACGGCGGCTCGATGGTGATGCGCTTGGCGCTCGAGCAGCCGGAGCGCTACAAGGCGGTGGCAGCCGTGGTCGCCAATGTGCCTGCGCCGCAGAACTTCCAGTGCAAGCCGGCGGCGCAAAAGGCCACCTCGGTGATGATCATGAACGGCAGCGAGGACCCGCTGGTTCCCTACGCCGGCGGCGAGATCAATCTGCTGGGCATGTTCTACCAAGGCGGCCCGGTCATTTCATCGCGCGCATCGGCACAGTTCTTCGCCGATTGGGCGCATCTGAACGGCGCGCCCCAGACCCTGGAAACCGTGGTCGCTGGCGGTGTTCGTGTCGAACACAAGCGCTGGAGCCCCGCCCACACGCGCAGCGGCAAGCAGGGCGGCGAAGGCAAGGCCGAGGTGGAACTGGTGACCATTCATGGCGGCGGACATGGTCTGCCACAGCCCTACGCGCAGCGCCCGCGGCTCTTGGGCCCCTCGCCGATGGCGCCGAACGGCCCGGCCCTGATCTGGGAATTCTTCGCGCGGCAGCACTGACAGACCGATCACCTCAGCCCCTCCTGCCCTCCTCCAAACACCTCAACTGAGCGTTCTTCAAACATGGCCACCCTCTACATCAGCCCCGAGAGCTCCCCCCTGGTCCATGCCGCCGCAGCGGCCTTGTTGTACGCACATATCGGCGCCGGCAGCCTCGGGATCGCGTCGGGCGCGGCGGCCTTTGTGTTCCGCAAGGGCACGGCGCTGCATCGCTTGATCGGCAAGGTGTTTGTCGCGTCGATGCTGATCATGTCCGGCATCGGCGCCTGCGTGGCGCCCTTCTTGCCCACGCCCGAGCGCGCCTCGCTGATTGCGGGCGTCTTGACCTTCTATCTGGTCTTGAGTTCGTGGCTGGCTGTCAAACGCAAGCCAGGTGAAGTGGGCAGCTTCGAGCACGGCCTCTTGCTGACCTCGCTGGGCATCACCGGCGCGGGTGCCTACTTCTTCTGGCTCGCCATGCAAAGCCCGCGCGGCATGCTGGACGGCCAGCCGGGCGCTGCGTTCGCCCTGTTCGCGATCATCGGCAGCTTGGCGGCGGTGGGGGATTTGCGCCTGATCATCCAGCGCGGCGTCACGGGCGCCACCCGCCTGGCGCGCCATCTCTGGCGCATGACGATCGCCTTGTTCATCGCCGCCAACTCGCTGTTCCTGGGTCAGCCCCAGGTCTTCCCGAAGGCGGTGCAGAAGTCCGGCTTGCTGTTTGTGCCGGCGCTGGTGATCCTGGCATTGCTGCTGTTCTGGCTGAGCCACACGGCCTGGGGCGCGCATCGGCGTCAACGCGCGCGCCGCATGCAGACTGCGTGAGGCCCGCGCCGCTTGACCTCAGCTCGGCCTGACGGATCAAGTGAGACACCAACCCTGTGTCGGGAGAACGTGGTTGGCGCGTGCGAACGGGGCGTCGCCCCCCCGCCGCTCAGGCCCGCGCCTGACGCAGCCGCCGCTGCATGGCCCAGAACATCAGGCGCTGCAGCGGGTGGCGGTTGCCGAAGGGGCGCCAGGTGCTTGTGAAGTTGTTGCGGTAGGCATCAAAGTGCAGACCGCGCGGAGCGCTCAGCACATCACCACGGCCCAGCAGCAGCTTGACTGCATTGGCACACGCCACCCCGGCCGCCAACTCGATGCCGATGGCGGTGGACGGCACCTTCTTCTCAAACAGATCGACCGTGCGAGCGGTCAGCAGGTAATGCCGCTGCTGCATGGAGGGCGAAACGCCGACGATGAACTTCAACACCTGGTCTTCGAAGCTGTGGCCATCGAGACAGAAGTAGTCCTCGAAGCTCATGCCGCCGGGCAGAAAGGCCAGGAACGCCGTGCCCATGCCCATGGGCGCCGCCGTGATGGCCGGAATGCCCAGGGCACGGCAGCGCGCAAACACCTGGCGACGCAGGGGCAACGCAAAGATGTCCAGGCTGTCCACATACAGATCGGCGCCCGCCAGGAACTCCTCGAGATTGCCCTCGTTGATGCCACCGGGCAGCTGACGCAACTGCACCTCTGGGTTGATGTCCTGCAGCGTGCGGGCCATAGCGTCCAGCTTCGGCTGACCGATGGTGGACGCAAAGGCGCCGGCCTGGCGGTTCATGTTCGGCCAGTCGAAGACATCCAGATCCGACAACGTGAACTGCCCCACCCCGAGGCGCGCCAGCGTGATCGCATGGCTGCCGCCCACGCCGCCCAGGCCGCCGATGGCCACACGGCAGCTGCGCAGCCGCTGCTGCTCCGCCTCGCTGAACCAGCCCAAATTGCGCGAGAAGGCCTCGCGGTAGTCGAAGGCGTCCGAGATCACAGCCATAGCCACCTGCCTGTCAAAGCGCAAGCCCACCGGGAGCGGCCCTGGGCTTGCTCAGAACGGAAGCGTCGGGGCGTGCCGAATGGCGGACTCAAAGCCCCCCTGCCTGGCATCGCCTGCTAGCGCTCGAACTCTACGGCGTCTGGCCGATTTTGTGCAGCCTATCTGACACCGGCCGGGCCGAACAGCGCCCTGCCCTTCGTGGCCAGGGCGAGCTGGCGAGTGGCCATAATCCTGCGCGAGACCACCACACCGGATGCGGGGCCCAAGTCGCAGCGCCCCGTCCGCGGCACGCGCGCGCGCACGGCGCTGACACCACGTTTGAGCATGCTGAAGAACCCCGAACACGAGCGATTCCAGCTGGGCGAATGGATCGTCGACGCCGCCGGCAACCGCCTGCAGCGCGGCGAGGAGACGCGCGCCTTGCGGCACAAGGCCATGGCCTTGCTCGTGCTGTTGGCGCGCCACCCGGGCGAAACCGTCAGCCGCGACGAGATCGTGGCCCGCATCTGGGACGGCAATCAGTTTGTCGCCCCCAAGGCCATCAACACCGCGGTCTGGGCCCTGCGCCAGGCGCTGGGCGACGACCCCGATTCGCCGCGCTATCTGGAGACGGTGGCCAAGAAAGGCTACCGCTTGATCGCACCGGTGTCGGCCATCACCCGGGTGGAGGAAACCGCCACGGTGGCAGACCCTTCCGCCTCCCTGCCACCCGTCGCAGCAGTCGACCCGGCCCCCGCAATCACCCCACCCACCGGCCCGCGCCACGGCCCGAGGTGGGCGGCTGCCCTGCTGGTCACCGGCCTCGCCGCACTGGGCGGGTGGGCCTGGAGCACCCTGACGGCCAGCAGCAGCAACAGCAACACCGTCCAGACGCCCGAGGCCCCATCGCACTTGCCCCAGGCACAGCCGCTGTCCCAAGCCCCGGGGCAGGAGTATCTGGGCCAGCTCTCGCCCGATGGCAGCCAGCTGGCCTTTGCCTGGTGGCAGGGTCAGGGCGTGGGTCGCCTGTACCTGCGAGCGGCGGCCGACGGCGCTGCCGCGGCCCGGGCCATCAGCCCGATCGACGAAGAGGTCAGCGGCCTGGCCTGGGCGCCGGACGGGCAGGCCCTGGCCTATGTGGCCACCCAGTCCGACGGCAGCTGCACACTCTGGATCTACCGGCTGGCAACGCAGAGCCGGCAGGCGCTGGCCGCTTGCCAGGCCCTGTTCACGCCCACCCTGGACTGGTCGCCCGACGGCCGCTGGCTGGCCTTCAGCGCCACGGCCGAGGGCGTGGGCGGCCTGTTCCTGATTGCCCCGGATGGCAGCGGCTTGCGCCGCCTGAGCAGCGCGCCGCCTGCCGCCATGGCCGACCACCAGCCCGCCTGGTCGGCCGACAGCCGCCATCTCGCCTTTGCCCGCCAGGACCCGGCCGACGGCAGCCGAGACCTCCATGAGCTGACGCTGGCTTCAGGCGCCCTCACACGCCTCAGCCAGCTCAAGCTTTACGGCTTGCATGGCATCAGCTACCGCGGCCAGGGCCGAGAGCTGGTGTTTTCCGCCACCCAGCAAGACCGCCGGATGCTCTTGCACTGGGATCCCGCCCGCGCCAGCGCCCGGCCGCTGGGTCTGGAGGGCAGTGCGCCCAAACGCAATGCCGATGGCAGCATCGTCTATGCCCTGCTACGGGCGCACACCAGCATTGCCCGCCTGCGCTGGGGCTCGGGCGTGCCGGAGCGCGCCATCAGCTCGGTCGCCAATGACCGCGCACCTACGGCCGCGGGTCAGGGCCTGGCTTTTGTCTCGAACCGGACCGGCCACCCCGAGATCTGGTGGGCCGACTCGGACTCGACCCCGCCCCGCCGCCTGACCGCGCTGGAAGGCCTGAGCAGCAGCCCGGCCGTTTCGCCAGACGCGAGCCAGCTGGTCTTCGCCGGCAGCTGCGGGCCCGGCAAGCGCATGGGTTTGTGCCGCCTCGAGCGGGCCGGGACCGAGGTGCAAGCCCTGACGGCCGATGCGGCCGAGTACGGCCGGGCGAGCTGGCACCCTGGGGGGCGGGAGTTCGTCGTCGCCAGCGACCGGGGTGGCGGCTGGCAGCTGTGGCGCTTCCGTGCCGACGGCAGCCAGGCGCCGCAAGCGCTGCGCACCGAGCAGGTGCCTGGCCCCCAGGTGCAGTGGGCCGCCGATGGCCGAAGCCTGGTCTACCAGGCTCGCGGCAGCCAACGCCTGCGCCTGCGCAGCGCCGAGGGGCAGGAGCGAGACCTGCCGGGGCTGCCGCCGGAAGAAAGCCTGGTGGATTGGCAGCTGAGCCCGGACGGCGCCCTGCTCGTGCTGAGCCGTGGCAGCCGAGAGCGCTTCCGGCGCTTCGAGCTCGGCAAGGGGCGCCAAACGGTCTTGAGCGCTCACCCGCTGGGCACCTTCCCCGAGCTGGCGCGTTTCAGCCTCGCCGCCGACGGCAGCGCCTGGGTGGAGCTGTCCAACACGGCCGTGGCGGATCTGATGCACCTGCGCTGAGGCCCGGCCCGGCTCGCCAGGCCGAGCTTCAGCGCAACTAAATGCTTGTCAGCGTTCAGGAAATATTTTTTAGACATGGATTGGAGCGCGCCGAGCGCGCCGCCGTCTTGCCCGCAGGGCGCGGCTTGGGCCTACTGAGGTGCAGCGCAGCAAAACAGCTCGCAAAGCCATAGACAGGAGACCCCATGAACCGACGACAACTGAACGCCAGCGCCCTGCTCTGGGCCGGCAGCGCACTGTGGGGCGCCGCCCGGGCCCAAGCGGCCCCGGGCGCCGAAAGAGGTGCCGAAAAAGGTGCCGAAAGAGAGGCCGCAGCTGGCGAACGCACACGCGGCTGGACCCGCCTGCCCGATATGCCCCTGCCCTTGGCCAAGTTCGGTGTGGCGGTGCTGGGCGGCAAGATCCATGTGCTGGGCGGCTACGACACGCGGCGCAGCGTGCTGGTCTACGACATCGCCAGCCAGCAGTGGAGTCATGGGCCCGAGCTGCCACGCGGCACCGACAACGTCGCCGCCATTGCCCTGGCCGATCGCTTGCTGGCCATCGGCGGCGAAGCTCGCCTGGCCTTGCAGGTGCTGGATGCAGGCCGCGGCCAGTGGAGCCTGGCGGCCGCTCTGCCGCGGGTCAGCTTTGCTTCGGCCGCCGCCGTGCTGGAGGGGCAGGTCCATGTGCTGGGGGGCTGGAACTACAACAACCAGAACAGCGCCTCACTGGACAGCCATTCGGTGCTGGACCCGAGCCGCATGCAATGGTCCAGCGCTGCCCCCTTGCCGCTGGCGCGCAATGCCGCCGCCGCCGTGACGCTGGGCGGCCAGCTCTACCTGCTGGGCGGGCGCGCCCCCGGCATACGCGCCCACGACCAGCACAGCCTGGCCCGCATGGATGTCTATTCGCCCGCCGAAGACCACTGGAGCTCCGCGCCCCCGCTGCCGCGGGCACGCGCCGGCTTGGCCGCCGTAGCCCTGGACGGGCGCCTGTACGCGCTGGGTGGCGAGGGCCCGGGCGGGGAGGTCAGCGCGGCGATGGAGCGCTACGAGCCGAGCAGCCAGACCTGGACCACCCTGGCCGACATGCCCTACCGCAGCCATGGCCTGGGCGCGGTGGCGGCAGGAGGCGCCCTCTACGTGATGGGCGGCTTCGGCCAGCCCTCGGACGCGGTGGGCAGTGAATCGGCCGCCTTCTACCGCTACCTGCCATGAAGCGCCCGCACCCGCACTCACACCCGGCTCTGGGCTGGCTCTTGGCCGCCGCCACCTGCTGCGGGCTCAGCGCCTGTGGTGGAACGCAGCGCCACCCGGAAACTGGGCTGGAGGTGCCGGCGCTGCCCAGCTCCGCGCCGCCGGCCGCCGAGATCTCGGTGCTGATGCTGGGCAACAGCCACACCTCGGCCCAGGCCCTGCCGCAGCAGTTGGAGGGCCTGTTGCGGGCCCGATTTCCCGGCCAATCGGTGGCTGTGGTGGAGGCGCCGAACTGGCTGTTTCTCGACGAGCGCCTGAGCGACCCGCTGAGCCAGAAGCTGCTGAGCAGCCAGCCCTGGCGGGCCGTGGTGCTGCAGGCGCAAAAGTACAGCAGCAGCGGTGCCTACCACTACAGCACCGCAGCCGCCGAGCAATGGGTGCAGGCGGTGCGCCGCCAACAGGCGCTGCCCCTGCTCTTCCCCGAATGGCCGCGGCGCGGCATCGACGAGACCGCTCGGATCTACGAGCTCCATGTGTCCATCGCCCGCAAGCAGCCGGCCTGCGTGGCGCCCATCGGCCAGGCCTGGGACCTGGCCCTGCAACGCCATCCCGAGCTGCGCCTGCATGCCAGCGACGGCAACCATTCGGCCGCTGCCGGCGCGCACCTGGCTGCGCTCATGCTCTACGCCACCCTGACCGGCGACTCGGCCCTGGCACTTCTGCCGCTGCTGCCCGAGCTCCACGGCATCAGCACCGCGCTGCAAACCCAGCTGCGCCAGATTGCGGCCGACACGGCGGCCCGGGTCCCGCCGCGCCAGCATTGCCCGAAGGATGGGCCCTGGCCCTGAGGCGCTTCAGCGGCTCGGAGCGCCCGAAGTGGCTCGCTTCAGCATGAGCTTGAACATATTGGCCGCGCGGGCACGAGACATGAGGCGGCTCATCATCCAGGCCATGAGGCGATTCTTTCGGCCGGGGATGGCATCCATACGACGACCTAGCGCCGAAAGCCCACTCATCGCAACCTCGTGGGGCGACATCTTGGACATGCCCATCTTGGCGAAGTCGATGCCCGTGCCGGCCGCCATGGGCGTGTCGGTGGGGCCGGGAGAGAGCACGCTGACATCCACGCCTTTATCCTTCATCTCCACGTGGAGCGCAGCACCCAGTGCCGCGATATAGGCCTTGCAGGCGCCGTACTGCGCCATATAGGGCTGAGGCATCCAGCCCGACAGGCTGGACACCAGCAGGATGGCGCCACGCCCGCGACTGGCCATCTTGGCACCCAGGCGGCGCACCAGCATCATCGGCGAGGCCACATTGAGCTGCAGCATGGACTCCAGCTGGTAGTTGGAGCACTCGACAAAGTAACCTCGCTCTTCCACGGCAGCGCAAGGCACGAGCAGGCCCACCTCGATGTCCTCCACCGCAGACAGCACCTGGCGGCTGCCTTCGGCCGTGGCCAGATCGGCACTCAGGACGCGCACCTGCACACGGTGCTTGCGAGTCAGCTCGCCGGCAAAGGCGATCAAGGCATCGGAGCGGCGAGCCACCAGCACCAGATGCATGCCTTGCGCCGCCAGGATGCGGGCCAGGGCGGCACCGATGCCGCTGCTGCCGCCGGTGATCATGGCCCATTCGCCGTAGCGTTGCTTCAGATTGAACATAGAGACTTCAGACGGGTTGTTGGGGAGTGGAAAAGCCTGCTGCGGCCGCCGCGTTCAGCTCGTCCAGGCTGTGATCAGCATGGCCGAAAGCAGCGCAAGAATGGCCGTGAGCAAGGCCGCGTAGCTGAGGCTGGACGGGTCAGCCCGGCCTTGCAGCTGGCGCAACCAGGCCGGCCAGCGGCGCGCCATGGGGCGCGGCTCGAGGCGCAGCGGTGGCGGACAGGGATCGGCGCCACGCAGGGCGCCCAGCCTCGGCGGCAGACCCGCGGAGGAAGACGTGGGGGATGGGGAAGCGATCAAGATGCAGACCTCGCTCGCGCAAGGCCTCAGGAAAGAAACGGGGCCGAATGATGCGATGCGGGCGGGTGACGAGGTCTTAAGGAGTGTTAACGCCACAGCGTCGGGGCGCGCAGGCCCCGCTGATTTCTGCCGCTATGCTTTCGGCGCGCAAGAGATCACGACAAGACCGATGGAGGAGAACGATGGAGCACCCGCTCAAGCCCGCCGCTGCCGCTGCCGCTGCCACTTCCACCGCACCACGCCGACGCCAGCGCGCGAGTGCCCCGGCCACGCTGCTGGCCACCGCGCTGACACTCGCCAGCCCCCAGGTCTGGGCCGATGTGCAGCTTGAGATCTTGCTGGCTTCACCAGGGGCCCTGGAGCTGCGCTACACGCCAAGCGGGAGTTGCCGCACGCTGACGCTGGCCAAGCAGAGCACCGCGGCCGATTCGCCTCTGCGCGCCAGCTGGCAGCCGCTCGATGACTGCAGCCTCATCGATCCCGGCAAAGACCAGATCCAGCTGAGCCGGGCGGCGTGCAGCACGGCCCGCTTCCGCGTGCCGGTGACGACCCAGCACACACCGGCCTACCAGCCGGCCTTCCCCATCGGCGACGCCGCGGTGTATGCGCACACCAGCAACTTCGCGACCACGCCGGCCTGCGGCCCACTGCAGGTGGTGGTGCGGGCCCCGGCCGTGGCTGCCGAAGGCCAGATACACGCGGGCGGGCTGACGCTGCCGCCGGCGCGCGGCGCCGACACGGCGGTTTTGCTGCTGCGCGAGAAGCCTGCGGACAGCCAGGGCCAGCGCGGCGTGCCCAGCGTGCTCGACCCCAAGCTCAGCCCGGACACGATCGCCCTGATCCAGCGCCTGGCCGATGGCACCATCGAGCTGCTGCGCCAGGAGCTGCCCGACGCGCCCTTTCGCATGCCCATCATCACGGCCACCGTGATCCGCAATGGCGGCACGCCGCACTACGAAGGGGATGCCGCCGATGTGCTGCGCCTGGCCTTGTTCAACTGGGACGAGCCGCTGAATGCCGAGCGGCGCAGCGAGCTGACGCAGTTTGTCTCGCACGAGTTCAGCCACCGATTCCAGACCTTTCTCGACACCCAGCACTACCGCGACGAACGCCTGATCCACGAGGGCGGCGCCGAGTTCCTGCGCTGGCTGCTGGGCCTGCGCCTGGGCTGGCTCAGCCCCGAAGCCGCCGCACGCGATCTGGATCAGGCCTTGAGCGACTGCCTGCTGGGCACGGCCGATCTGGCCTGGGGCCGGCTGCCACCGGGCCGCATCAGCGGCGCGCGCCTGGCCTACCGCTGCGGCCTGCCGGCTATCGCGCTGGCTGCGGCCAGCGCGGCGCCCGCAGCGCCGCCGTCGTTTGCCCGCGTCAACAGCTTCTACCGTGAGGTTCGCGCGCAGGCGCGGCCTGACTTTGCCCAAGCCATCGAATGCGGCGGCCCGCGCGCCGATTGCCAGCCCCGCTGGCTGCCCCGCCTGCTGGGCGAGCAAGAGCCCATGGGACAGGTCTGGGCCGCACTGGCCCGCGAGACCGGCATGCTGCAGCCCGGCGAACCCACAGCCGACGATCGCCGCGCGCTGATGATTCACGCCATCAGCCAGCTGATGCGCGAAGACTGCGGCGGCCGCCGCAGCCTCTACCCGGCCGAGGATGGCATCGGCCTCGATGCCATGCCCGAGCACTGCAAGACGCTACAACCCGGCATGTATGCCCGGCGCGTGGCCGGCCGCGTCTTGTTCAGCGACCCGCAGGCCCTGAGCGCCCTGCTCGACAGCTGCCGTCAGACCCAGGCGGTGGCGCTGGGCCTGCGCGATGGCCGCAGCGTCTCGCTCGCCTGCAGCGCCGGCTACCAGCCGCCGGTGGACCGTTTCTACCGGGTGCAGATCGAGCCGATTTTGCGGGGCCTGGGGCTGAAAGTGCCGAATGCTCCACCCTGAGCCCGCACCTACCCCAGACCCTCAGTTCACCTCAATTGACCACGCAAGCCAGGACATTGCGCCAGCTGCTGTCGTAGGCAGTCGGCACCTGGCTCGCCAGCAGCTCGCCAACAGCGCTGAGCCGCAGCTCCAAGAGCGGACTCGGCTGCGGCATCCCGCGCGGTGGTCTGGGAACACCCGCAACTGGTCGCCGTTCGGCGTCGTCACCCTGAATCCAGAGCGTAACGCCGTCGTTGAAGACGAACCAAAACGCAAGGAGTCTCTGCTCAAGGCTGCATGACTGAGGCAACAACTACCTCGACACGCGCGGTTCGCCCAGTCAGCACGGGTTGTCCGGTTGCTTGCTTGCATTGCCCGCCGCAGGAGGTGATTCACGCGGGACAAACCCACCCTTTCCTATGAGTGCAAAGGGCACTGCCTCACCCTGCGCCGACTTGGCGATCAAGCTGCCCTCGTAGTTCGTACAAGTACGAGGCGTGAAGCTCACCTTGTAAGTGCATGTTGCGCCTGGGTCCAAAGACAGGGCGCAGGTCTTGCTATGCAAGGCAAACACGTCGCCCTTCACGATCAACTCCACATTGGTGGCCGAAGCGGTACCGGAGTTGCGCAACGTAAAGACCTCAGACACCGTGGGCAAGCCCACCTGGGCGACGCCCCAGTCCACCGGGCTCACACCAGCCACGGCGCCCGGGTAGGTTTGAATCAAGCTCACGCTGCCAACGCCGTTTCCGGACGCCGTCAGGTAATTGCGTGCGCCGCTGATGTCGCGGGGCGCGACACCTTCCGACGCGATCACGCCAACCGCCGTCGGATTGAAGCCCAAGCTGACTGTGCAAAAGCCGTTCTTTGCAACCGCGGCACAGTCAGCGCCCATGCTGGCCGTGAAGCGTGGTGACAACTGGCCATTCAACCCTCCCGAGGGCGCATCCCGCCAATTGATGGTGCCGTTGCCCACGTTCTGAACTCTACGGACCTGCGCTGGGCTGCTGCTGTTCACCGGCACATCGCCAAAGTTCAGCACCGTGTTCTCCCACTGGCTGATTGCGGCATACAAGTCGGCCGTCACCGTGAAGCTGGCGTTCTCATGGGCGCCCAGGGTCTGCACACCGAAGGCGCCGTCTCCGTACGAATCCAAGGGCCCGTTCACTTGGAGCGTCAAAGTCATCTGGCAGCTGTTGCCCTGCGCCACCGAGCTGCAGTTGTTGCCCGTGACCGCGACTCGGTTGGGCAAACCGCTCAGCCCCGACAAGCTCATCGGCGCTCCGCCGTCGTTGCGCAAAGTCACCGTCGCTATCGAATTGCCGGCGCCGTCTTTCCACCAACGCGATGGCAAGACCGGGTTCCCTCCCACCAACACGGCTTTGGACGTCAACACCACCCCCTTCCCAAACAAAGCCGTTTCCAAAACCGTTGAGGCGATGCGCACCTTGAGGCTGCCTCTCGCATCACCCGCAAGGCTTGGCCTGAACTGCACCGTGATCGAGCAGAACGATCCATCCGGCAGGGTCCCTGGGCAATCTGACGAGACAAACGAAAACCCATCCCCGGACACGCTGCCCGCATTCAGCGCGGGCACGGCGTGCGCGTCACCGGATGCGTTGGTCAACCTGGCCTGCGCCGTAGCACTGCTGCCCACCGCCACGTTGCCAAAGGTCAGACTGGTAGACAGGGTCGGCAAGTTGCTGGAACCCACGGGTCTTTGGGTGACGCTCTTGACATTGCCCGCCGCGTCATAGCGGTAGTCCGTCTGCACTTGGGCCATCGCCGCACGCGGCGCCAAGGCGGCGCTCAGCGGCAGCAGGAGGAGGAGAAGGATGAGGCATTGCAAAAAGCAGCCTGCGACGCGAAGCCTGGCGCTGCTTTGAGCTTGAGTGTGAGACTGCAATTGCGATTGCATTGGAAAAACTCCTCCCGAAATGGGGTTGGGGCGCGCTTGGTTGCTTGCCTTCTTGCTCTTGGCTCTTTTCTTCTCTTTTCTTCTTCTTTGCGCCGCGCTCTATTTGTTTGTTTGCCTGTCTAACTATTTATCTATTCAGTCTGGCGATAGGCATGCATGAATGCAAGGTCGGCGACCTGGCTCACGGCGCTTGTTTGTCTGCTCGCTGGACTTCTTGGAAACTTAGAACGGAGGAGGGTCAGGTCTTGCCTTTAGATTTAAGGCCTGACCCTCTTGACCACTTTAGATTTAAGGCCTGACCCTCTTGCCCCTGGTCTGTCAATTTGGAAACTCAGAACGGTGGAGGGTCAGGTCTTGCCTTCGGATTTAAGGCCTGACCCTCTCAAGTGCTTGACCCTCTCAAGTGCTTTTGACCCTCTTGCCTGGACGCTCTTGCCTGATGCGAGTCACCTACAACTCTTCAAACTCACAGTTGACACCTTGGTCTTCAAGCAATTTTCTTAGGGCCTCGACTAGCCGCTGGCGCTGCTGTGCCGTCCCGCCATGAATGCTGAGCACCCTCATCGAATCATTCACCGAAACCGTGAAGTCTTCGGGCCATTTCGCATCAACGATCACCCCGCCGAATGCGCCTTGCAGTACTTCGCTAGTAACGTTGAGGACCTGATAGTCCTGGTGAGCACGTAATGCCACGCCAAGCCTTTCGAGGTCAGGCTTCTCGTGCATACCGTATTGCATCTCGAATTCGTAGCTCATATGGTCCTCACGAGCCGCTTGGCCGATTCCGAACGGTATCAAAGTCCTTCGGATTGGGGAGCCCGATGTGCGTCTGTGCCTTATCGGTGCTAGCAGCCCCTCTGTCGTTCAACTGGTTTCCCTGGGGATCCTGCTTGTGTACGTGCGCATTGTTTCCTGACTTGTGGGCTCCCTGAGCCTGATTCCCATAGGGGTGCACGCGGACCTCAGATTTGTCGGCATGAGTCCAGGTTTCGTTCTTGCCCGCCCCAGAACTGACCTTCGTCTGTTGGAAGCCAGCGTCTTTCAACGTTGAGGCGCGCTCGCTTGCTCCCATCCCTTTCATCTTCGGAAGTGAAGCCGCGGCGTCAGCCTGAATCGCCCCGGGTTTCGAGGAGGCTCCAACTCTGGAGAATGGAGCCATGAAGAAGTCCCCGAAGTTTTCGCCCGA
>NZ_JBXAGJ010000037.1:0-29345 GCF_058794035.1 Roseateles sp. GW835-FHT13E02 | reverse complement strand
CCCAGCGGCGTGTTCATCTCGTGCGCCACGCCCACCACCATGCGCGAGAGGGCCAGCTGCTTCTCCTGCCGCATCAGAGTGCGCAGGGCCAGCTCCAGTTCGGCGCTGCGGGCGCGCACCTGGGCCTCCAGCTCGTCGTGGGCTTTTTGCAAGGCGGCCTCGGCGGCGGCGCGGATGCTGGCCTCGGCCTGCACCTTGGCCAGGGCATGGCTGAGCTCCTGGTTGCGCTGGGCCAGCGATTGCTCGAGTTCGCTGCCCTGGCGGGTCAGCTGCGCATTGGCTTGCAGCAGGCGCGGTCGCTCCATCACCGCATGCACGGTTTCGCCCAGGGCCCGAGACAGTTCCCGCTTGCGCTCGCGCTCTTGCTGCAGCTGGGTCAGGCCGGCCCGCAAGGCCTGGTCCATATAGCCCCAGCGTTCGCCGAACTGGCGCAGGGCCTGCAAGACGGCATCGCGGTGGCCCACGCTGTACGACGGGGTCTGGGCCAGCTCGGCGTCGACGGCCAGCAGGGCGTGCCAGGCCTGGGCCTGGGTCGGGCCACCGCTGGCCTCATGGCAGTCCAGCAACACCGCGCACAAGCGCATCCAGAGCTGCCAGGAGGCGGGCAGCGGCTTGTCGCCAGCCATGGCGCGCAACTGCTCCAGGTGCTGGCGGCACGCTTGCCCCTGGCCCAGGGTGGCATGCACGACAGAGAGGTTGAGGTGGGCCAGGGAGCCGGCGTAGACCAGGCCATGTCGCTCAGTGAGGGCCAGGCTTTCCTGGTGCAGATGCAGGCATTCCTGCCAAAAACCGTGGGCCAGCCTGGGCTCGGGTTCTTCATTGGCCAGGTAGTAGGCAGCGGAGGCGGCGCTGTTGAGCAGCATCTGCACGGTGGCGACCGGCAAGCGCTCACGCTCCAGCAGCAGCTTGGCACAGGCCTCGCGCAGCTCGGGGTACATCTCTGCCATGAACAGCACCGGGCAGCGCGCTGCCTGCATCAACAAGGCCAGTTCCGGATGGCCGGCCTTCTCGTAGAGCGCGACTGCCTGGGCCACACTTTCCAGCGCGGCATGATGCAGCTTGAGCCGGGTCTGGATCCATTGGATGGCTCGCCAACTGGCGGCGCAAGCGAGCCAGGATTCCTGGGCTTGGGCCTGATCCAGCAGGTCGCGGGCCCGAACCAGCAGTTCCTTGGGATCTACGGCCGGCGCGGTCGAGCGGCCGAGCAGCTCGAAGGCGGCCAGTTCCAGCTCATGTGCTGCGCTCAAGGCTTGGGCTTGAAGGGCCTGCAGGCGCTCGGCAAAAAAAGCCTGTTCGAAGCCGGTGCCCAGCTCTCGCAGCTGCTGCAGGCCGGCCTCCAGCGAAAGTTCGGGGGCGAGGCCCAGCCCATGCCCGCGCGCATGCCCATGCGCTGGCGGCTGGGCAGGGAGTGGTGGGTTGGGGCTCGAAGAGCTGCTCATGGGGCACGTCGGGCTGAAGCCTGGACAGGGCCGATGCTAAAGCAGGCCCGCGCTCCCGCGCTCAGTTTGTGGCTCGCCGGCACCCGGAAGCTGGGGCGCATGGAGGGCGGACCTGAACCAGCGCGCATGCTTCACGCCGCCGCCAATCCGGCCTGGCGGCGCACCCGCAGCAGAAAGCGCGCCGGATCGATGGCTTCGACCAGGCTGGCCTCCAGCGGCAGTGGCGCGCCCGTCACCTGGGCGGCCAGCACCTGGGCGCACAGGGCGGCCCAGCTGATGCCGCGCGAGCCCATGCCCATGCAAACGGCCAGGCCGGGCCGCCGGGGCAGGAAGCGCAGCTGATCGGGCAGGGCGCCATCGCCCAGCACCGGCAGGCCGCCCACCAGGGGCAGACGGTCGGCCGTGGCCAGGCGCCAGCCGACCCGGCCGCCCTGGGCTTGCAGCGGCCCATCGTCGGGCATCAGTCCGGCCAGCTCGCTGAACTGGGCCAGGTTGCGGGCATGGTCGGCCTCGCGCAAATCGGGGTCGAGATCGCCGTCCTGGCTGGTGGCGCCGCACCACAGGCCTTGGGCCGTGTCGGCGATGGCATAACCGAGGCCGGCCACGGGCAGGCGTGGCCGCATGGGGGTGTTGAGCGCTGCGGGCAGCTCGGGCACATGGCTGAGCTGGCCGCGCAGCTGCAGCAGGGGCAGAGGCAAATCGGGCGCCAGTGCCTGCAGCAGGGCTTGGGCCCGGTGGCCGCCGGCCAGCACCAGCAGCGGCGCCTCGCCGATCAAGGTCTCGTCTTCGTCCCAGGCCTGCCAGCCGCCATCGGCGGCTTGCCGCAGCTGCGCGACCTGTTGGCCCAGGCGCAGCTGTGCACCGCTCTCGGCCAGCAGATGGGCCACCCAGGCCGGAGGCGGCAGGGCGCCGCCGCCGGGGTAGAGCCAGGCCGGGTGCCGCAAGGCGAGGCCGCTGAGTTCAGCGGCCGCCGTCATGTCCAGCGCCTGCACATAGTCGGGCGGCAGTCCCAGTCCTGCCAGCTGGGCCTGCATCTGCGCCAGCGACAGCCGGGTCTCCAGCCGCAGCAGGCCGTGTTGCAGCCAGGGCAGGGCGGCCCCATGCTCGCGCAGCACCCGCTCGGTTTCCAGCGCGGCGGCGCGGTTGAAGCGGGCATGGACACCGTCGTCGGGGTTGAGCGTGCCGTGGAACAGGCCGCCGGGGTTGCCCGAGCTGGCTTGGGCCGGCGCCGCATGCGCATCGATCACCGTGCAGTGGATGCCGCGCTGCGCCAGGGCCCAGGCGCAGGCCGCACCGGCCAGGCCGGCGCCGATGACCAGCGCGCGGCGCGCGCCCGGCGCCAGGGCCAGGCGGCCGGCGGGTTTCTGCGGCTGATGGCGCGGTGCATAACGCGCCACACACATGCCGCCCTTGTTGGCAAAGCCGCGCTGGCGCTCGACCTGGAAGCCCGCCGCTGCCAGGCCCTCGCGCACCTGCGGCGCCACGCTCCAGGTGCCGGCGCTGGCGCCCGGCGCGGCCAGGCGGCCGAGGGCTTTGAGCAGGTAGGCGTCCCACATCTCCGGGTTCTGCTTGGGGTTGAAACCGTCGAGGTAAAAGGCGTCCACCTCGACCACCAGCTCGCGCAGCCAGGCGCGGGCATCGCCCAGGCAGAGCAGCAGCTGCACGCGCCCGCCCTCGAAGCTCAGGCGGTGCAGGTTCGGCGTCAGCGGGGGCCAGGCGGCGTGCAGGGCCGCAGCCAGCTCGGGCAGCTCGCTGCCGGCGTGGGCACGCTGCAGATCCTCGCCTAGCAGCGGGTGTTTCTCGATGCTGATGAAGACCAGGCGCTGGCAGCGCGCCGCGTCCTGGCGCCAGGCATCCCAGGTGGCCAGGAAGTTGTTGCCCAGGCCGAAGCCGGTCTCCAGGATCACAAACTCCTCGCGCCCGGCCCAACGCCCGGGCAGGCCGTTGGCGCCCAGGAACACATGGCGCGACTGCGGCAGGGCGCCGGCGCGGCTGTGATAAACATCGCCAAACTCGGGCGCCAGGGGCGCCAGCGGGTCGGAAAAATCGATGCGGGCCGGCTGCAGTGGGCCGGCATGGGGCTTGCGACTCATGCTCAGTTCAAAGAGGACAAGAGGGGCCCGAGCAGCCACAGCAGGCTGGCCGCCAGGGCCAGCGAGCTCAGCAGCACGGCGCCCACGATCAGGGCAAAAGACCGGCCGCCGGCCAGCCAGGCGGTGATGATGCGGGTCAGGCTGTTGCTGGCAATCGCGGCCAGCACGCCCTGGCACATCAGCGGGGCGTCGATCTGCCCGGCCTGGGCCAGGCCGGCCATGGAGGCCACCGGCGCATGGGCATCGGCCAGGCCGGCCAGGGCCACGGCGCCGAACAGGCCCGAGCTGCCGAACTGGCGCTCGGCCCAGCTGACGCCCACCGTCACCACGCTCAGCAGCAGGGCGATCAGCGCCGCCTCTTTCAGGCGCAGCGGGCCACCGCGCTGGGGCTCGCTGCCGGTCTTGCCGGCGCCGCCGTCCTGGTAGGCGCGCCATGCCAGGCTCAAGCCTGCACCGCCGGCCACCAGCACGCCGGCCAGGCCCAGGGGCAGGAAGTGCATCGCGGCCTGCGGCGCCAAGGCCAGCAGCATCAGGCTGGCCTGCAACCAGGTGGCGGCCGTGGACATGACAGCGCCGGCGGCGCAGGCGCGAAAGATGGCCGGCTCCGCCCGCGCGCGATGGCCCATGGCCGCGATGGTGGCGGTGCTGGACACCAGGCCCGACATCAGGCCCGAGAGCGCCAAGCCGGCCTGCGCGCCCAGCAAGCGCAGCGCCACATAACCAAAGGCCTGCAGGGCCAGCAGCAGGAGCATCAGACCCATCAGCGAATGTGCCTTCATGCCGGCCAGCCAGGGCAGGGGTTCGGTCGGCATCAGGGGCAGCACCACCAGGGCCAGGGCGGCCAGCAGCAGGCCGTCGTGCAGCTCGTCCTCGCGCAGCACCCGGGTGGCGAAGCGGTGCAGGGCGGTGCGGGCGCTGAGCAGGGCGGTCAGTGTGACGGCGGCTGGCGCGCCCAGCAGCGGCGCCTGCACGCAGAGCACGCCGATCAGATAGGTGGCCAGCAAGGCCATCTCGGTGGTCAAGCCCGGATCGCGCTCGCTGCTGCGGAAGTAGGCCATGGCCGCCAGCACCGTGACCGCCAGCGCGCCCACCGCCACCAGCCCCGGCACAGCCAGGCCATGGGCCAGGGCGCCGGCCAGGGCGGCAATGGTGAAGGTGCGCAGGCCCGCGGGCTCTTGCGCGCGCGTGCCGGCGTGGCCGCGGCCCTTGTGGCGCTCGCGCTCCAGGCCGATCAAGAGCCCGCTGCCCAGGGCCGCCATCAAGCCCATGGCCAGGTCGGCCTGGGCGCCGAATGCGTGTTCCAGCAGGTTCATCCGAGGCTGACCGTTTCTCCGTGCTGCGGCACACGCACGCGCCAGCCGAGTTCGTCCTGGATGCGGCTGCGCAAGGCGTCGCTGGCGGCGGGCTCACCGTGCACCACAAAGACCTTTTCGGGCGCGCGCTTGAAGCCGCGCAGCCAGGCCATCAGGCCGTCGGCATCGGCATGGCCCGAGAAGCCTTCGAGGTGGCTGATCTCCGCATTGACCGGCACATACTGGCCGTGCAGCTTGATCTGGCGCTCGCCGGCCACCATCTTGGCGCCGCGGCTGCCGCCGACCTGGAAGCCCGGAAAGGCGATGTGGTGGCGCGGCAGCGGCGCCATGGTCTCGATGTGGTTGAGCACGCGGCCGCCGGTGGCCATGCCGCTGGCCGAGATGATGATGGAGGGCGGGGTGCGCGGGCTGCTCATGCTGCGGGCGAGCTTCATCGACTCGGCGGCCTTGCTGACCATGCGCACGCCGTCGCACAGGCCGCGCGCGTCCGAGGCCGGAATGCGCAGCAGCTTCTGGTGCTTGACCGTCAGCTCGGTGGCTTCGATGGCCATGGGGCTGTCCAGGTAGATGGGCACGTCCAGATCCAGCTCGCCTGCTTCGCGCAGACGCTGCAGCACCAGCAGCAGGGCTTGCGCCCGGCCGATGGCGAAGCTGGGCAGCAGCACGCTGCCGCCGCGCCGGAAGGTCTGCCGCAGGATTTGCGCCAGACGCGCCTGCACATCCTCGGGCGGATGCTGGCGGTTGCCGTAGGTCGATTCGATCAGCAGCACATCGGCCTCTTCCAGGCGTTGCGGTGCCGGCATCAGCAAGTCATTGCTGCGGCCGACATCGCCGCTGTAGACCAGGGTGCGGCCGGCGTGGCGCACGCTGATGGCGCAGGCGCCCAGCAGATGGCCGACCGGGGTGAAGCGGATCTCGGCCGCGCCGAGCTTGAGCCGGCCATCGCGGTGGATGCCGACGAAATGCTCGATGGCCTTATTGGTCTCGTTGACGGTGTAGAGGGGCAGGGCTTTCTCGTGCCTGGAGGTGCCGTGGCGGTTGGCCTGGCGCGCGTCTTCTTCCTGCAGATGGGCGCTGTCCAGCAGCAGCACCTCGCACAGATCGCGCGTGGCCGGCGTGGAAAACACCTGGCCACGAAAGCCCTGGCGGCGCAGGGCCGGGATGTAGCCGCTGTGGTCCAGATGGGCATGGCTGAGCAGCACCGCATCGATGCTGGCGGGCGCCACGCCCAGCGGCGCCCAGTTGCGTTCGCGCAGGGTCTTGAAGCCCTGGAACAGGCCGCAATCGAGCAGCAGGCGCTGCTGGTCCAGCTCCAGCAGATGGCGCGAGCCGGTCACGCAGTCGGCGGCGCCGAGAAAACTCAGCTTCATGGTGCTTGTGCTGCTCATGTCGGGGCTCCCAGGGTTTGCAAGGCGTCCGATTCCAGCACCTGCGCGGCCGGCCCGTCTTGATGCAAGGCAAGGCTCAGCGCACGCGCCACCGTATCCGCTTGAATCGGCCGCCAGCGAGCCGGGATCAGCGAGCCCAGGGGCTGCATCAGGCGCAGGCCCCAGTGCTCTCCGGGGCGGCGGGCCTGGCCCAGGGCTTCGCGCTCGCCGGCCAGCAAGGACGGGCGGGCGATCACCAGGCGCTTGAAATGCAAGCCCTTCAAGGCCTGCTCCATCTCGCCCTTGACCCGGTTGTAAAACACCCGCGAGGCCGGATCGGCGCCCAGGGCCGACACCACGGCGCAGCGCCGTGCCCCGCCGGCACGCGCCACGCGGGCAACATGGAGCACGGCCTCGAAATCGACCTCGCGAAACGCCTCTTGCGAGCCCGCTGCCGCGATGGTGGTGCCCAGGGTGATGTAGATCTCGTCGGGCGCCGGGATGTGGGCCGGGCCCAGATCGGGGCGGCCGAAATTGACCCGGTGCAGGTGCAGGCGCGGGTGACGACCCAGCTCGGGCGTCTCACGCCGCAGCAGGGCATGGACCTCCAGCGGCCGGCTCAGCAGCTGGCTCAGCAGGGCCCGCCCGACCAGACCGGTCGCACCGGCGATCCAGACTTTGGGCAAAGGGCGGTTGGACGGCGAGGTGCTGGGGGGCAGGGGCGGGTTCATGGCTGCGCATCCTACGTCCGCGGGCCGTGGGCGGAAAAAAGAAAAGCCCAGCGCAGGCTGGGCTTGAGCTCCCGGGCCCTGAGGGATGATCAGGGGACCGCGGGGGTGAATGGCGTTGGACTCAGCGCTTGGGCGAGGTCAGGCGTGCGCCCTGGCCGCGGCCGGCGCCACCACCATTGCTACCACCACCGCCGCCGCCACCGCCCTGGGGACGACCGCTGCCACCACCACCAGGGCGACCCGAGGAGGCCGGGCGACCACCGCCGCCACCGCCACCACCCTGGCCCGAGCGGCCTTGCGGAGCCGAGGAGCGCGGGGCGCCGCCATCGCGCGAACCACCGTCGCGCGAGCCGCCATCACGCGAGCCGGCGCCGGGTCGGCCGCCGGGGCGTCCACCGCCACCGCCGCCGCCGCGCGAGTTGCCACGGCCACCGCCGCCGCTGCGCGAGCCATTGCCGTTCAGGATCATGCGGCCCAGCACGATGGGTTCCGGGCGTTCGCTCGGATCGGGGGCAAAGCCGTTCACCACTTCCTTGGGGATCTCGCGCTTGATCAGCTTTTCGATCTCACGCAGGAAGCCGTTCTCGTCCACGCAGACCAGGCTGACCGCCTCGCCCTGGGCGCCGGCACGGCCGGTGCGGCCGATGCGGTGCACATAGTCCTCGGGGACATTGGGCAGCTCGTAGTTGACGACGTGGGGCAGCTGATCGATGTCTATGCCGCGCGCAGCAATATCGGTTGCGACCAGGCAGGTCAGCTCACCGCTCTTGAAATCGGCCAGGGCCTTGGTGCGTGCGCCCTGGCTCTTGTTGCCGTGGATGGCCATGGCGCTGATGCCCTGGTCATTCAGGTAGTCGGTCAGGCGGTTGGCGCCATGCTTCATGCGGGTGAAGACCAGCACCTGGTGCCAGTCACCGCTCTTGATCAAGTGAACCAGCAGTTCCTTCTTGCGCTCGCGGCCGACCGGGTGGACTTTCTGCGCAATCGACTCATTGGTCTGGTTGCGGCGGGCCACTTCGATCAGGGCGGGCTGGTTCAGCAGGCGATCGGCCAGGTTCTTGATGTCATCGCTGAAGGTCGCGCTGAACAGCAGCGACTGCTTCTTGGCGGGCAGCAGGGCCAGCACCTTCTTGATGTCGTGCACAAAGCCCATGTCCAGCATGCGGTCGGCTTCGTCCAGCACCAGGATCTGAACCTGCGAGAGGTCCAGCGTGCCTTGCTGCGCGTGGTCGAGCAGGCGGCCGGGGGTGGCCACCAGGATGTCGACGCCGTCGCGCAGGCGGTTGATCTGCGGCTGCATGCCGACGCCGCCGAACATCACCATGCTCTTCAGGGGCAGGTATTTGCCGTAGGTCTTGACGCTTTCTTCGACCTGGGCCGCGAGTTCGCGGGTGGGGGTCAGCACCAGGGCGCGGATGGCGGGCTTGCCGCGCTTGTTCAGCACCGGGGCGCCTTCGCTCAGGCGGTGCAGCAGGGGCAGGGTGAAGCCGGCGGTCTTGCCGGTGCCGGTCTGGGCACCGGCCATCAGGTCACCGCCTTGCAAGACGGCGGGAATCGCTTGGGCTTGAATCGGGGTGGGGGAGGTGTAACCAGCGTCGGCGATGGCCTTCAGAAGAGGCGCGGCCAAGCCTAGAGAATCAAAACTCATGGAGTGTGATTTGCGCACGGTGCCCTGTGGGCGCAGCCGCGCCGCGGTGAGCAGGCGCCAGTCTTCGGTGCGCTAAGGAGCGTGCTTGAGCTGAAAAAGGAAACGCCGCGCAAGACTGAGAAGCGCGGCGAGCCTTCGATTATAGGCCGGGCCTGGGGGTGGCCGAGCGGGCATTGTTGGCAGGTGCCCCGCCTGGCTGCGCACGGCGGGCGCTCGCGGGCCCAGGCTGGGCTTGTGGCACAGCCTGGCGATGCGGTTGCAGCTAGGGTTGACGCTGACAGCGTGGCGGCCGGTCTTGAATTCACCGATCTTGCCCGCCCGTCACGCGAAGCAGCGGCCGAAGCTGCGACAATACGCGGTTGTTTGCCCTCACAGGCCCGTCGGCTTGGTGAGGCGCGGCTGCCGCCGAGCAGCCTGCAGCTCTGCCTCTTTTCAGCAATCCCAGGAAAACTCCCGCCATGGCGCAATACGTCTTTTCCATGAACCGCGTCAACAAGACGGTTCCCCCGAAACGCCACATCCTCAAGGACATTTCCCTGTCGTTCTTCCCCGGCGCCAAGATCGGCGTGCTGGGCCTGAACGGTTCGGGCAAATCGACCATCCTGAAGATCATGGCCGGCGTGGACAAGGAGTACGAGGGCGAAGCGATCCCGATGCCCGGCATCAAGATCGGCTACCTGGAGCAGGAGCCCAAGCTCAACCCCGAGCAGACCGTGCGTGAAGCGGTGGAAGAAGGCATCGGCGGCGTGCTGGCCGCCAAGAAGCGCCTGGACGAGGTCTACGCCGCCTATGCCGAGCCGGACGCCGACTTCGACGCCCTGGCCGCCGAGCAGGGCGAGCTGGAAGCCATCATCGCCGCCGCCGGCAGCGAGAACACCGATCTGCAGCTGGAACTGGCCGCCGACGCCCTGAACCTGCCGCCCTGGGACGCCGTCATCGGCGTGCTGTCCGGCGGTGAAAAGCGCCGTGTGGCCCTGTGCCGCCTGCTGCTCTCCAAGCCTGACATGCTGCTGCTGGACGAACCGACCAACCACTTGGACGCCGAATCGGTCGAGTGGCTGGAGCAGTTCCTGCAGCGCTTCCCCGGCACCGTGGTGGCCATCACCCACGATCGCTACTTCCTGGACAACGCCGCCGAGTGGATTCTGGAACTGGACCGCGGCCATGGCATTCCCTGGAAGGGCAATTACTCCGACTGGCTGGATCAGAAGGAACGCCGCCTGGAGCAGGAGCAGAAGAGCGAAGACGCCCGCGCCAAGGCCATGAAGGAAGAGCTGAAGTGGGTGCGTTCCAATGCCAAGGGCCGTCAGGCCAAGAGCAAGGCGCGTCTGGCCCGCTTCGAAGAGCTGAGCGACGTCGAATACCAAAAGCGCAACGAGACCAACGAAATCTTCATCCCCGTGGCAGAGCGCCTGGGCAATGAAGTGATCGAGTTCAAGAACGTCTCCAAGAGCTTTGGCGATCGCATGCTGATCGACAACCTGAGCTTCAAGGTGCCGGCCGGCGCCATCGTCGGCATCATCGGCCCCAACGGTGCCGGTAAGTCGACCCTGTTCCGCATGATCCAGGGCGTGGAAACGCCGGACAGCGGCGAGGTGTCCATCGGCAAGACCGCCAAGCTGGCCTTTGTGGACCAGAGCCGCCAAAGCCTGGATGCCGAGAAGACCGTCTGGCAAGACGTCTCCGGCGGCCTGGACAACATCACGGTCGGCAAGTTCGTCATGCCCAGCCGTGCCTACATCGGCCGCTTCAACTTCAAGGGCAATGACCAGCAGAAGCTGGTC
The DNA here is from genome assembly GCF_058794035.1 of Roseateles sp. GW835-FHT13E02. Taxonomy (NCBI): domain Bacteria; kingdom Pseudomonadati; phylum Pseudomonadota; class Betaproteobacteria; order Burkholderiales; family Sphaerotilaceae; genus Roseateles; species Roseateles sp. GW835-FHT13E02. The sequence goes on along the minus strand of NZ_JBXAGJ010000037.1, from coordinate 18,970 downwards.
GGCAGCCTCTCGGGCGGTGAGCGCGGCCGCTTGCACCTGGCCAAGACCCTGGCCCAGGGCGGCAATGTGCTGATGCTGGACGAACCGTCGAACGACCTGGACGTTGAAACCCTGCGCGCGCTGGAAGAAGCGCTGCTGGAGTTCGCCGGCTCGGCCATGGTGATCTCCCACGATCGCTGGTTCCTGGACCGCATCTGCACCCACATCCTGGCCTGCGAAGGCGATTCGCAGTGGTTCTTCTTCGACGGCAACTTCCACGAGTACGAAGCCGACAAGAAAAAGCGCCTTGGCGAAGAAGGCGCGCGCCCCAAGCGCATGCGTTTCAAGCCGATCAAGTGATCGCGCAGCGCCAGCTGCAAGGTCAAAAGAAAGAGCGCCCGCGGGCGCTCTTTTCATTGGTGCCGGGCATTCACAGATCTTTACGGCCGGGGCACAGCCGGCTTACGTCGGGGCTTGAAGATTCATTCACCCCAACACCGACGGAGTCCTGTGATGTCCCAACTGAAACTCAAAACCTGGCTGAGCACCGGCATGGTGGCCGCAGCCCTGGCATTCAGCGGCGTGGCGGCCCAAGCCCAGGGGCATGGTGGCCCCATGGGCCATCGTGGCGGCCATGGCATGTCGATGATGCCCATGGGCGGCGGTCATATGGAGCACATGCTCGACATGATCGATGCCTCCGATGCCCAGCGCGCCCAGATCAAGCAGATCATGGATGCCGCTCACGCCGATCTGAAGGCCCAGCATGAAGGCAGCCGCAAGCTGCATGAGCAGGGCATGGCCTTGTTCACCGCGCCGAACATCGACGCCGCCGCCATCGAATCGCTGCGCCAGCAGATGAGCGCCCAGCACGAGGCTGCCAGCAAGCGCATGAGCCAGGCCATGGTCGACGCTGCCCGCGTGCTGACGCCCGAGCAGCGCGCCAAGATGGCCGAGCGCATGAAGAAGATGCAGGCCCGCATGGCCAAGCACATGGAGATGCGCGGCGGCAAGCATGGCGGTTGAGGCGATTTGACCCGTGGCCTCCTCGTTTATGCTCAGCCCTCCTGAAGGGCCTGCGGCCCCGCTGCCGCCTCTGCGGCGCGGGCGCCGTGCGGCCCCGACATTTCCTCTTCACACAAGCACCATGAGTTCCAGACTGCTGCTGATCGACGATGACGCCCGCCTCACCGCCATGCTGGGGGACTACCTCAGTGCGGCCGGTTTCGAGGTGCGCGTGGCCGGCAGCTTGGCTGAGGGGCGAGCCGCCCTGGCCGAGCAGGTATTCGATCTGCTGGTGCTGGACCTGATGCTGCCGGACGGCGACGGCCTGGACTTTTGCCGCGAGCTGCGCGCCGATGCGCTGACGCGCCGCCTGCCGGTGCTGATGCTCTCGGCCCGTGGCGAGCCCATGGACCGCATCCTCGGCCTCGAACTCGGCGCTGACGATTACCTGGCCAAGCCGTTCGAGCCGCGCGAGCTGCAGGCCCGCATCAAGGCCTTGCTGCGCCGTGCCGAGCCGGACACGCCGCCCGACGATGTGCTGCGCTTCGGCCGTCTGGAAATTGATCTGGCCGCCCGCATGGCGCGACTGGACGGCAAGCCCCTCGATTTCACTGGCCACCAGTTCGACTTGCTGGTGGTGCTGGCGCAAAGCCCGGGTCGCGTGCTCTCGCGCGACCAGATCATGGATGCACTCAAAGGCCATCCGCTCGATGCCTTTGATCGCTCCATCGATGTCCACATCTCGCGCATCCGTGCCCTGATCGAAGACGACCCGAAAACGCCGCGCCGGGTGCTGACCGTGCGCGGCGCTGGCTATGTGTTTGCGCGCAAGCAGGATGCCGACCATGGCCACTGAGTCGGAGTGCTCGCAGCTCGCTGTCGTGCTTGCGTTGGCATGAAATCGCTTTACCTGCGCATCTACCTGACCCTGGTGGTCATCCTGCTGGCCTTTGCCTTTGGTTCGGCCTGGTTGTTCCAGCGCCATATCGAGCAGGAGCGGGGCAATTTTGAAGCCTCGGCCAATGACCGGCTGACGGCCATGGCCGAGCTGATCCACGGCGCGCTGCCGGCAGCCAGTGCACCGCGCGAGGAGCAGGCCGAGGCTTTGCAGGAATGGGGGCAGCGCCTGCATGTGGCGATTGCGCTGCTGGACCGCCAGGGTGAGCGTGTGGCGGCGTCTGAGGAGTTTCTCGATCGCGAGGTCTTTCCCGGCCCGCCGACCATCCGCGTGCCGCTGGAGGACGGGCGCAGCCTGCTGCTGATGCGCGGCGGCTTCCGCTTCGGTCCCGGTGCTCGCATGGGCCCAGGCTTGGGAGGTGGCGGCGGCATGGGCCCCGAGCGGCCCTTCTTCAAGCGCAACGAGGGCCCGCCCGCGCCCTGGGGCTTGCCCTTCCTCGGGCCGCGCCCCAATGGCCAGGTCTTGCTGGTCTTGCTGGTGCTGCTGTTTTTCGGCGTGGCCGTGGGGGCCTACCCCGTGGTGCGCCGCCTGACGCGCCGCCTGGAGGGCTTGAAATCCGGCGTGGAGCAATTCGGTGCCGGTCAACTGGCCCACCGGGTGGACGAGAGTGGCAAGGATGAAGTGGCGGCCCTGGCCAGCAGCTTCAACCGCGCGGCCACGCAGATCGAGAGCTTGCTGCGCGCCCAGCAGTCACTGTTGGCCAATGCCAGCCACGAGCTGCGCTCGCCCCTGGCCCGGCTCAAGATGGCTTTTGCCATGCTGGACAACGCCGGGCCGGAGCAGCGCGCCCGCCTGCAAACCGAGATCCACACCAATATCACCGAGCTGGACGCCCTGGTCGAGGAGGTCCTGCTGGCCAGCCGTCTGGACGCGGCGGCGCGCGGCGCCGAGCCCATGGCGCAGACGCCGCTGCAGGTCGATTTGATGGGCCTGGCTGCGGAAGAGGCCGCCCGCACCGGCGCCGAGTTCCAGCCGGCCCCGGGCTTGAGCGAGCTGCTGGTGCATGGCGATGAGCGCCTGCTGCGCCGCGCCCTGCGCAATCTGCTGGAGAACGGCAAGCGCTACGGCGGCTCGGAGGTGCTGCTGGAGCTGTCGCGAGATGCGGCAGGCCGGGCCGAGCTGCGTGTCAGCGATCGCGGCCCGGGCGTGCCCGAGGCTATGCGCGAGCGCATTTTTGAAGCCTTTTTCCGCCTGCCCGGCCATGCCGAGCAAGCCGGCGGTGTGGGCTTGGGCCTGAGCCTGGTGCGCCAGATCGCGCAGCGCCACCACGGCCAGGTGCGCTGCGAAGCGCGGCCCGGAGGCGGCAGCGTGTTTGTGTTCAGCCTTCCTGCTGCGACTTCAGCGTCGAACTGAGGGCGCCGGCCGCCTGCTCGCGTTCTTCCTGCCGGTGCACCCAAGCCAGGAAGGCGCTCAGGCCCAGCGCGGCCAGCACCAAGCCGGCCGTGGCGGCCGACCAGAAGCCGCGCGCACCCTGAAACTCCGCCGGCACAGCCGGGCTGTGGCCGAAGGCCAGCCAATAGCCGCCGCCCAGGCCCACGCCCCAGATCGCCAGGGCGTAAATGACCATGGGCGCGGTGGCGATGTGGTGGGCGCGCAGCACAAAGGCTGCCAGGGTCTGCCCGGCATCGGCCACGTGAAAAAGCCAGACCCAGAGCAGCAAGGGCAGGGCGGCGCCCAGGATCACCGGGTCGCTGGTGTACAGCCCCAGCACCGCTTCGCGCGCAAAAAACACCAGGGCACCGATCAGGAAGGACACGGCCAGGCCGATCTCCAGCCCATGCCAGCCCAGGCGCCGTGCACCGGCCGGGTCATGGGCGCCGACCGATTGCGCCACCAAGGTGCCGGTGGCATTGGCCAGGGCCAGCGGCAGCATGAACATCAGGCTGATCAGATTGACTGCCAGCTGGTGGCCGGCCACCGGCGTGGCGCCCAGGCGGGCGATGAAGATGGCCATGAAGGTGAAGCCGGTGACCTCGATCAGGATGGAACCGCCCATGGGCACGCCCAGCTTGAGCAGGGCGCGGATGTCCGGCCAGTGCGGCGCCTGCAAGCCGCCGCGGCGCAGGCCGAAAGGTTCGTAAAACGGGTCGCGCCGCATCCAGGCAAAGGCGATGGCCGCCTGCGCCCACATGGCGATGGCCGTGGCCAGGCCGCAGCCAAAGGCACCCAGGGCCGGCACCTGCCAGGGGCCGAGCGCAAAGCCTTGAATCAGCAAGAGGCTCAGCGGCAGCTTGAGCAGCAGGCCGCCGACCTGCAAGGCCATCACCGCCTTTGGCCGGGACACCGCCACATTGAAGCCGCGAAACGCAGTGAAGAACAGCGTGGCCGGCAGGCTGGCGGCCAGGGCCATCAGGTAGTGGCGCACCTTGGCTTCGACCTCGGGGCTGGCCTGTGACACGGCCAGAAAGGGCTCGGGCAGCAGCAGGATCAGGCTGCCCAAGCCCATCAGGCCCAGGCACAGCCACAAGGTCTGATGCAACTGCGCCCCGGCTTCCTGCAGCTGGCCGGCGCCGAACAGGCGGCCGACGATGGGGGAAATGGCCAGCACCACGCCCATCAGGCCGACAAACACCGTGATGTAGATGGCGCTGCCCACGGCCAGCGCGGCCAGATCGACGGCCGAGTAACGGGCCACCAGCACGGTGTCGATGGTGCTGAAGGCCAGCACGGCCAACTGCCCGACCAGCACCGGCCAGGCCAGCGGCGCGATGCGGCGCAGGCTCTCGAGATGGGCGCGGCCCATCATGTCGGGTCCGCCGGAGTCTGGGGGGCTTGCAGCTGCGGGTGATCGACGCCCTTGAACTCACGCGCCCGCTCGGCATAGCGGTTGAAGCGCCAGGCCGTGCCTTCCTGGGTGATGCGGCGCCAGGTGATGCGTTTCTCGGCCGGAGTCATCACCGGCCAGTGCTGCACCTCGTCAAAGCTGCGACCACAGCCTTTGCACAAGGCATCGCCCTGGCTGGTGGAGCAGATGGCGATGCAGGGCGCATCCGGCGTGCTCTCGTACCAGCGCAGCCAGGCGGCCTTGGCAGCGGCGGGCATGCTGTCCTCATCGCATTCGTGATCGCGGTGGTAGACCAGCAGGCCGTAGACCTCGGCCAGGGCCTGCACCTCGGGGCAGGCGCTCAGGCCGTCGGTCGAAGGCTTGCGCTCGCGCCACCAGTTGATGGCAGCCTCGATGTCGGTGATGTGGATGCCGCTCATGGCTGGGCTCACGCGGGCGCGATCAGTAGGCCAGGCCCATGGCCGTGCGGACTTCCCGCAAGGTCTTGCGGGCGACGGCGCGGGCGCGCTCGGTGCCGACTTCGACGATCCATTGCACCTGCTTGGGATTGGCCAGGTATTCATTGGCCCGCTCGCGCCAGGGCGCTTGCTCTTTCTGGATCGCCTCGATCAAGGGCTTCTTGCAGTCCAGGCAACCGATGCTGGCCGAGCGGCAGCCCTCGGCCGCCCAGGTGCGGGTGGATTCGTCGCAGTAGAGCTGGTGCAGGGGCCAGACCGGGCAGCGGCTGGGTTCGCCGGCGTCGCTGCGGCGCACACGCTGCGGGTCGGTGGGCATGGTGCGGATCTTCTCGTCCACCACCTCGGGCGCGTCGCGCATGGCCACCGCGTTGTTGTAGCTCTTGCTCATCTTCTGGCCGTCCAAGCCGGGCAGTCGCGCGGTCTCGGTCAGCAGCTCCTGCGGCTCGGGCAGGATGGGCGCGTCCGGGCTGTAGATGCGGTTGAAGCGGCGCGCCACCTCGCGGGTCACTTCCACATGGGCGGTCTGGTCTTCACCGACGGGCACGAAGCCGGCCTTGTAGATCAGGATGTCGGCCGCCTGCAGCAGCGGGTAGCCGAGGAAGCCGTAGGTGGCGCCATCACCCGGGGTGCTGCTGGCGCGTTGCTTCTCGACCGCGTCCTTGTAGCTGGGAATGCGCTCCAGCCAGGAGGTGGGAGTGCTCATGGCCAGCAGGGTGAACAGCTCGGCGTGCTCGGGCATGCGGCTTTGGATGAAGAGCGTGGCCTTCTCGGGGTCGATGCCGGCGGCCAGCCAGTCGACCACCATGTCGTAGACATTGCGTTCGATGCTGTTGCGGTTCTGCCGGTCCTGGTACTGGGTGGTCAGGGCATGCCAGTCGGCGACGAAGAAGAAACAGTCGTGTGTGCTTTGCAGGCGAACCCAGTTCTTCAGCGCGCCGTGGTAGTGGCCCAGGTGCAGGGCGCCGGTCGGGCGCATGCCCGAGAGCACGCGCGGGCGTGCGGCGGCAGAAGTCGGTTCGGGAGTAGGCAGGGAGCTCATCGGCGGGCCGCAGCAAAGATCAGGTCGGGCATTGTAGGCAGCTACACTGCCGCCCCATGAAACGCATCGTCATCCTGATCTCCGGCCGTGGTTCCAATATGGAGGCCATCGTGCGCGCCTGTGCGGCCGAGGGCTGGCCGGCCCAGATCGCCGCCGTGATCAGCAACAAGCCCGATGCCGCTGGCCTGAATTTTGCGGCCGCGCACGGCATTGCCACGGCCGTGGTCGACCACAAGGCCTTCCGCCAGCCCGGCATGGATGCACAGCAGGCCCGCGAGGCTTTTGATGCCGAATTGCAGCGCGTGATCGATGGTTTTGCGCCCGATCTGGTCGTGCTGGCGGGCTTCATGCGCATCCTGACTCCGGCCTTCACCGCCCACTATGCCGAGCGCATGCTCAACATCCACCCCTCGCTGCTGCCGGCCTTCACCGGCCTGCACACGCATGCGCGGGCCTTGGAGATGGGCTGCAAATTCGTCGGCGCCACCGTGCATTTCGTGACCGCCGAGCTCGACCATGGCGCCATCGTCGCTCAGGCCGTGGCGCCGGTGCTGCCGGGGGATGATGAAGACACGCTGTCGGCCCGCGTGCTCAAGCTCGAGCACCGCATGTATCCGCAGGCGGTGCGCTGGTTTGTCGAAGGCCAGCTGCGCCTGGTGGATGGTCGTGTCGAGCAACTCAGCGGGGCGAGCCAGTCCTTCAGCTGAGCGCGGGGCCGGCCCGTCAGCGGATCATGCCGGCCAGGATGTTGATCAGGAGCGCCAGCACGCCGGTGTTGAACAGGAAAGACAGCAGCGCATGCAGCAGCACCAGGCGCCGCATGGGCCGGGCGCTGACCGCCACATCCGAGGTCTGCGAAGTCGCGGCCAGGGTGACGGCGAAGTACATGAAATCGGTGTAGTCCGGCGGGCCGTCCAGGCCGGGAAACTCCAGGCCATGCGGCGCGTTGTCTCGCCCTGTGCTGCGGTGATAGAGGCTGGCATAGGCCAGGGCGAACTCCACCGGTAGCAGCAGCCAGCTGCCCGCCACCGTCAACAAGGCCAGCGCCATGGTGGCGCCGGGCGGGCCGGCCGGCTGGCTCAGCTCCAGGGTGATGGCGGCCAGGCTGGCCAGGGCGCCGGCCGCGGCCAGCAGCAGCACGGCGCCCACGCCATCGGCTTGGGCCACGCTTTTGCGCTGCACATGTTCATGGTCGGCCGCCAGCATCATCTGCAGCACGGCCAGCAAATAGAACCAGACGCCGGCATTCCAGCCGCAGAGCAGGCGAGTGCCCAGGCTCCAGTTCGACGGGCAAGCGAGGCCGGCCAGCAAGCCCAGCCCCAGAGCCAGCAGCAGGCGAGGGCGCAGGCGCAGCTGTTGCAGCCAGCGAGGCAGACGCATCATCAGGGCGCTGTGTTGCTGCTGCCGCCGCCATCGATGACGCTGAAGCGCGGCGTCAGCACGCCATCCACCTCCAGGCTGCCAAAGAACATGGCATGCGGCCGTACCCAGAGGCCGGTGGCGTTGTAGAGCGGGCGGTAGACCACCAGTGGCTCCAGCGTTTCGCTGTGCCGGGCCGTGCCGATCACCTCGTACTCGCCGCCCTTGTAGTGGCGGTAGCGCCCCAGGGGCGTGGCGGGCAGGGGCGGCAGGTCGTCGGCACTCATCTCGGGGTGGCTGGGGGCAGAAGGCAAGGATAAAAGTCAGGGGCAGGCAGGGAAAGCCCGCAGGCCTGGGATAATCGCGCCATGCATCCTAATGCCCTTCTTGAAATGAGCAGCGAGCTTCTGCGCGCTGTGCTCCAGCTGGACTCTCCCGCCGACAGCGTGGTGTCCGCCTTCTTCCGCAAACACAAGGCCCTGGGTCAGCGCGAGCGCCATGCCCTGGCCGAGACCGCGTACACGGTGCTGCGCCAGCGCCCGTTGCTGCAGCATCTGGCCCAGTCGGGCAGCGGCCCGACCGAGCGTCGCCTGGCCATCCTCGGCTGGCAGGGCAATGAAGCCTTTTTGCGCGGCGCCCTGAACACTCAAGAACAGCAATGGCTGGAACAGGTCCGTCAGATCGACAAGACCCAGCTGGCGCCGCGCCTGCGCCACAACCTGCCCGAGTGGCTGGCCCAGCCTTTGCTGGCCCGCCTGGGCGAGGAACAGTTCTGGGCCCTGGCGGCCAGCATGAACGAGCAGGCCCCACTGGATCTGCGCGTCAACACCTTGAAGGCCAAGCGCGAAGAAGCGCAGGCCACCTTGACCGCCGCTGGCATCCATGCCGAGCTGACACCGTTCTCGCCCCTGGGCTTGCGCATCCACGGCAAGCCGGCGCTCAACAAGCTGGAGCTGTTCACCAGCGGCGGTATCGAGGTGCAGGACGAAGGCAGCCAACTGCTGGCCCTGATGCTGGACGCCAAGCGCAGCGAGATGGTGGTGGACTTCTGCGCTGGCGCCGGCGGCAAGACCCTGGCCCTGGGTGCGTCCATGCGCAACACCGGCCGGCTCTATGCCTTCGACACCTCGGGCCATCGCCTGGCCTCGCTGAAGCCGCGCCTGGCGCGCAGCGGCCTGTCCAACATCTACCCGACGCAGATTGCCCATGAGCGCGACGAGCGCATCAAGCGCCTGTCCGGCAAGATCGATCGCGTGCTGGTCGATGCGCCGTGCTCGGGCCTGGGCACTTTGCGCCGCAACCCCGATCTGAAATGGCGCCAGTCTTTGCATGCCGTGCAGGAACTGCAGGCCAAGCAGACGGCCATCCTGGCCAGTGCCGCACGCCTGCTGAAATCGGGCGGCCGCCTGGTGTACGCCACCTGCAGCCTGCTCGATGCCGAGAACGAGGCGATTGCCGAAGCCTTCTCGGCCGCGCATCCGCAGTTCAAGAAGCTCGATGTCGCCGAGGTGCTCAGCCGTGCCCATGTGGCTGACGCCGAGCGCCTTGTGGAGAACGGCTATCTGCGCCTGTGGCCGCACCAGCACCAGACGGATGGCTTCTTCGCTGCCGTCTGGGAAAAGCAATAGCACCCCATCGCTCGTCTGGCGCGTCCTGAAGGTTCACCGGTCTGTGCTTTGCACGCAGCCGGGCAGGATTCACGCGCGCTTGACCTGGCGCAGTGTTTTGCCCCCTTGTTTTTGGAGTCGTGCGCCTACAATTCGCCGACTCGAATCCGTCTAGCCGCCCAATCTCGGGCAGGATGAGGAAGCCATGAATTTCTTGATGTCGGTACATGATGCGCTGGTCCAGTGGTTGGCGCATGGCCTGCTGGAGGCCAGTGCGTGGCAGATCGTGGCGTTCACGCTCGTCATCACCCACTTCACCATCCTGTCGGTCACCATTTTTCTGCACCGTGCGCAGGCGCACCGCTCGCTGGATCTGGGGCCGATTCCCTCGCATTTCTTCCGCGCCGTGCTGTGGCTGACCACCGGCATGGTGACCAAGGAATTCGTGGCCGTGCACCGCAAGCACCACGCCAAATGCGAGACCGAGGACGACCCGCACAGCCCGCAGACACGCGGTCTGAAGGCCTTGCTGCTGACCGGCGTGGAGCTCTACCGCGCCGAGGCCAAGAACCCCGAGACCATCGCCAAGTATGGCCTGGGCACGCCCAATGACTGGATTGAGCGCAACCTCTACACCCGCTTCTCCTGGCAGGGCGTGGGCCTGATGCTGATCATCAACCTGGCCCTGTTCGGCGCCATCGGTGCCACGGTCTGGGCCATCCAGATGGTCTGGATTCCGGTTTGGGCGACCGGTGTGATCAATGGCATCGGCCACTACTGGGGCTATCGCAATTTCGAAGCACCCGATGCATCCACCAATGTCTCGCCCTGGGGCATCCTGATTGGCGGCGAAGAGCTGCACAACAACCACCACACCTACCCGACCTCGGCCAAGTTCTCGGTCAAGCCCTTCGAGTTCGACATCGGCTGGGGCTACATCCGCGCTTTCGAAATGCTGGGTTGGGCCAAGGTCCGCAAGACGGCGCCCAAGCTGCGCCATGGCGACATCAAGCCGGCCGACAAGGACACGCTGGAAGCCATCATCACCAACCGCTACGAGGTGATGTCCAAGTACGGCCGCGGCCTCAAGGCGGCCTGCGCGGCCGAGCTGGCGCGGCTCAAGGCCCAGGGCCAGGAGCACAGCGCGCAGTGGGCGCAGTTCAAGCTGGCCAAGCGCTGGTCGCACCGCGATGAGGTCAACATCCCGGATCGCCTGTTGAGCGAGATTGCCAATGCCCGCGCGGCCAGCCCCACCCTGGACAAGCTGTTGACCATGCGCGAAGAGCTGCGCCAGCTCTGGACCCGCACCAACGTCTCGGCCGAACAGCTGGTGGCAGACTTGCAAGCCTGGTGCCGCCGTGCCGAGGAAAGCGGCATTGCCGAGCTGCGCAATTTCTCCATGAGCTTGCGCATGGCGCGCGCCTGAGGCGCGGTTTCAATCGTTGTGTCGTTCCTGCTGTGGCCGAGGAATCAGTGCAGTTTGACCGTTTGTGACGATTGGGTGTGACTGCGGTGACCGCAGGTAAGTCTGAGGTAAAAGGGCGCCCCGAGGGGCGCCTTTTTGACGTCTGGGGACTAGACTGAAGTCATTGCAACGGAGTCATCCACCCCACACAAGGAGAGTCACCATGAGCATGAACAAGAAAAGTCTTTTCCGTGCCGCTGCCCTGGCGCTGGCTTTGGGCGCTTCGGCCTCGTTGGCTCTGGCTGATGTGCAGGTTCGCTTCATCGAGCCTGACAAGTTCACCGACGCCAGCAGTGATTTCGGCCGCCGCGACCAGGAGCCGGTTTTGAAGGAGCTCAAGGCCCATTTGGAGAAGCTCGGGGCGCAGTTGCCCGGCAAGGATCTGACGGTGGAGATCAGCAATGTTGACCTGGCCGGCGGATGGGAGCCGGTCGGGCGCCGCATGGACATGATTCGCGTGCTGCGCGGGGTCAGCTCGCCCTCGATCGAGCTCAGTTTCAGCCTGAGCGAAAACGGCAAGGTCTTGCACAGCGGCAAGACCCGTCTGCATGACCTGAACTACATGGTCGGCATGAACCGTTACAACGAAAGCGACCCGATCCGCTACGAGCGCCGTCTGCTGGACGACTGGTTCCGCGAGGAGTTCAAGACCACCTTGGCAGCGGCTAAAAACTGAGGCCATGTCCCGCTCGGCCCTGGCTGAGCCTGACCGAGCGCCCATGAAAAAACCCCGCCGGCTTGCGCCTTGCGGGGTTTTTTTATGGAAGACCCACACCGAAAGGCGTGGGCTCCAAGCCGAATCACTTCAGCTTGGTTTCCTTGTACAGAACGTGCTTACGAGCCTTGGGATCGAACTTCATGAATTCGAGCTTGTTGGTCGTGGTCTTCTTGTTCTTGTCGGTCGTGTAGAAGTGACCCGTACCTGCGGTCGACTCCAGCTTGATCTTTTCGCGTGCGCCTTTGGCCATGATGATGCTCCTTGATTCTCAGTTCTAGATCAGAGCTCGCCCTTGGCGCGCAGATCGGCGACGACTTGGTCGATACCGACCTTGTCAATCAAACGCAGAGCAGCATTGCTGATACGCAGACGAACCCAGCGGTTCTCGGTTTCCAGGAAGAAACGGCGGTACTGCAGATTCGGCAGGAAGCGACGCTTCGTTTTGTTGTTGGCGTGAGAAACATTGTTTCCCACCATGGGCTTCTTGCCCGTGACTTGACAGACGCGTGCCATGACGCTTCTCCGGTTTGATTTTTTTGACCAGCCATCTCTGCTGAGATTTCTGCTGAGTTCATTCAGCAGTTCGCATCTGCAAACGTGAGACGGCCACATGACCGCGATATGCCTGCCAAACCTGTTCAAGCGCACCGGGTTTGTACCTCGGCGGCACTTGTCTGGGCGCGGTCCATCCAGCAAGCAAGCCTAAGAGTATAGCCGAAAACGAAAAGGCACGCCAGATTGGGCGTGCCAGAGTGTCGCGATGCCCGGCATCGCAGTGGCCTGTGATGCCGGGAGGGTGAGGCGTCGCGTGTGCGCGGGCCGCGATCAGCCGCGCTCCTGCTCCAGGAAGCGCTGGGCGTCCAGGGCGGCCATGCAGCCGGTGCCGGCGCTGGTGATGGCCTGGCGGTAGATGTGGTCCTGCACATCACCGGCGGCGAACACGCCGGGCACGCTGGTCATGGTGGCGAAGCCATTCAGGCCGCTGCGCGTGACGATGTAGCCGTCCTTCATCTCCAGTTGATCCTTGAAGATCTCCGTGTTGGGCTGGTGGCCGATGGCGATGAAGCAGCCTTGCAGGGCGAGGTCTTGCGTGCCGCCGTCCTGGGTGCTCTTGATGCGCACGCCGGTCACGCCGCTCTGGTCACCCAGCACTTCGTCCAGGGTGTTCCACAGGTGCAGTACCACATTGCCGGACTCGGCCTTGGCCATCAGTTTGTCGATCAGGATGGGCTCGGCGCGGAATTTGTCGCGGCGGTGGATCACATGGACCTTGCTGGCGATATTGCTCAGGTACAGCGCTTCTTCGACGGCGGTGTTGCCGCCGCCGACCACGCAGACTTCCTGGCCGCGATAGAAGAAGCCGTCACAGGTGGCGCAGGCGCTGACGCCGCGGCCTGCAAAGGCTTCTTCCGAGGGCAGGCCCAGATACTTGGCCGAGGCGCCGGTGGCGATGATCAGGGCGTCGCAGGTGTAGGTGGCGCTGTCGCCCTTGAGGGTGAAGGGGCGCTTGGAGAAATCAACCGCGTTGATGTGGTCGAAGACGATCTGGGTCTGGAAGCGCTCGGCGTGCTTCTGGAACCGCTCCATCAGCTCGGGGCCTTGCACACCCATCACATCGGCCGGCCAGTTGTCGACTTCGGTCGTGGTCATCAGCTGGCCGCCTTGCGCCATGCCGGTCAGCAGGGTGGGCTTCAGATTGGCGCGCGAGGCGTAGATGGCCGCGGTGTAACCGGCCGGGCCGGAGCCCAGGATCAGCAGCGAATGGTGTTGGGTGTTTGCGTTCATGGGGACTCAGATGGGGCGGTTGGGTGGTTTCGCAAGCGCCGGGCGCCGGCGAGACCATGGAAACGAAAGGAGTCGCTGTGCTCGGGAGCTGATCTCTGTTGCACAGACGGTAATGGCCGGTTTTCCCCGCCTAAACCCTGTTTGAAATATGGGGCAGGTGGGCACAATCCCGAGCATTCTAGGCATGTCACGACGACAGCGACGGCGTGCCAAATTCAGGCTTAAACCAAAGGAGGCTGTTCATGGCGATGTTGTCCAATCTGGATCTGATCCGCAGGGTGCCCTTGTTTTCCTTGCTCACCACCGACCAGGCGCAGTCGATTGCTGACAGCGTGGTCAAGCGGCGCTTCAAGCGCGGCGAGCTGATTGTCGAGCAGGGCACCAAGTCCAATGCCTTGTTCATCCTGCTGAACGGCCGCGCCCGCGTGCTGACGGCCGACACCCGCGGCCGCGAGGTCATCCTGGCCGTGCTGCAGCCTGGCGACTACGTCGGCGAAATGAGCCTGATCGACCACGAGCCTCACTCGGCCACCGTGCGTGCCGAGGTGCAGACCGACATGCTGGTGCTGGGCCGCAACGAGTTCGCACGCTGCCTGCCAGAGAGCAGCAGCCTGTCCTACGCCATCCTGCGCGGTCTGGTGGCGCGCCTGCGCAATGCCGACCGCCAGATCGAATCCCTGGCCCTGCTGGATGTCTACGGCCGTGTGGCGCGCACGTTGTTGGACATGTCCGAAGAAGAGAAGGGCCTGAAGATCATCCGCGGCAAGGTGTCGCGCCAGGACATGGCCAAGGTGGTGGGCGCTTCGCGTGAGATGGTCAGCCGGGTCATGAAGGACCTGGAAGAGCGCGGCGTCATCGAAACCCTGGAAAACGGCTCGGTGGTGATCAAGGAACGCCTGCCCAGCTGAGTCCGTGGCTCCATGAGGCAGCGACCCGTGTGAACGGGTCCAGCAGCGGCCCGTATGAACGGGCAGGGCGGCAGGCCCTGAAACCTGCGCCACAATGGCAGCATGAGTTTTCCGCTGGGTTCCCTCTCGCGTGACGACGAGGTCGGCACGCCCGACAAAGTCTACAAACGCCAATCCAAGAAGGCGGCCCCGCCGCCTCCGCCCCGCCACAACCCCCTGCGCACGCCGGTCTGGCTGCTGCTGAGCGGCGCTCTCTGGTGCCTGGTGGTGCTGGCCCTGGTCAGCCATGACCGCGCAGACGCGGCGTTTTCCATTTCCGGCCAACACGCGCTTTACGGCAATCGCATGGGCGCCGTCGGCGCCTGGGTGGCCGATCTGCTGCTTTTCAGCTTTGGTTTTTCGGCCTGGTGGCTCTTGATCGTGGGCTTGCGTGTCTGGCTGGGGCAGCTGGCCGATCTGCTGCGGGCCGACAGCCCACCGGCACCCGGCAGCCGCCGCCCGCTGCTGCTTTGGCTGTTGGGCCTGGTGCTTTTGCTTTGCGCAAGCTCTGCCCTGGAGTGGACCCGGCTCTATTCCTGGGAAACCCGCTTGCCTGGCCATGCCGGCGGCGTGCTCGGTTTCTCGCTCGGCCCCTGGAGCATGAAGGTGCTGGGTTTTGCCGGCTCGGGCGTGGTCTGGATCAGCCTGCTGCTGCTGGGCGCCGGTCTGGCGCTGAAGTTCTCCTGGGCGCATCTGGCCGAACAGCTGGGCGCGCGCCTGGACCAATGGCGCGAGCAGCGCCTGGAGCGGCGCGAGAAGGCCGAAGATCAGCGCGTCGGTGAGCAGGCTGCGCAGGAGCGCGAGCTGGTGGTCGAGGTCGAGCGCCAGGTGGTGGAGGAAACTCACATCCCCATCGTCATCGAAGCGCCAGTGATGGAGGTGCCCAAGTCCACCCGCGTGGCCAAGGAGCGCCAGACCACCTTGTTCGCCGACGCCAGCGACACCAAGCTGCCCCAGGTCGACCTGCTGGACACGGCGCCGGTGCAGGTGGTTTCGGTCACGCCCGAGTCGCTGGAAATGACCTCGCGCATGATCGAGAAAAAGCTGCGCGATTTTGGCGTTGAGGTGCGCGTGGTCGCGGCTTCGCCCGGCCCGGTGATCACCCGCTACGAGATCGAGCCGGCCACGGGCGTCAAGGGCTCGCAAATCGTTGGCCTGGCCAAGGATCTGGCGCGTTCGCTGAGCCTGGTGTCCATCCGCGTGGTCGAGACCATTCCGGGCAAGAACTTCATGGCTCTGGAGTTGCCCAATGCGCGGCGCCAGACCATTCGCCTGTCCGAGATTCTGGGCTCCCAGGTCTATGCCGATGCCAGCTCGCAGCTGACCATGGGCCTGGGCAAGGACATCGTCGGCCTGCCCGTGGTGGCCGACCTGGCCAAGATGCCGCACTGTCTGGTGGCCGGTACCACCGGTTCGGGCAAGTCGGTCGGCATCAACGCCATGATCCTGTCCTTGCTCTACAAGGCCGAGGCGCGCGATGTGCGCCTGATCCTGATCGACCCCAAGATGCTGGAAATGAGCGTCTACGAAGGCATCCCGCATCTGCTGGCGCCCGTGGTGACGGACATGAAGCAGGCCAGCAACGCGCTCAACTGGTGCGTGGGCGAGATGGAGCGCCGCTACAAGCTCATGAGCAAGATGGGCGTGCGCAATCTGGCCGGCTATAACAAGAAGATCGACGAAGCCACCGAGCGCGGCGAGAAGATCGGCAATCCCTTCAGCCTCACGCCCGAGGAGCCGGAACCGCTGGAGCGTTTGCCCTTCATCGTCGTCGTCATCGACGAGTTGGCCGACCTGATGATGGTGGTCGGCAAGAAGATCGAAGAGCTGATCGCCCGCCTGGCCCAAAAGGCCCGCGCGGCCGGCATCCACCTGATTCTGGCCACACAGCGGCCTTCGGTCGATGTGATCACCGGCCTGATCAAGGCCAATATCCCGACCCGTCTGTCCTTCCAGGTCAGCTCCAAGATCGACAGCCGCACCATCCTCGACCAGATGGGTGCCGAGGCCTTGCTGGGCATGGGTGACATGCTTTACATGCCTTCGGGCACCGGCTTGCCAATTCGTGTGCACGGCGCCTTTGTCAGTGATGAGGAAGTGCACCGCGTGGTCGAGTACCTCAAGAGCCAGGGCGAGCCCAATTACATCGAGGGCATCCTCGAGGGCGGCGTGCTGGAGGGCGAGGGCGGTGAAGCCGGCGGCGGCGCGGCCGGCGGTGACGGTGAGGCCGACCCTATGTACGACCAGGCCGTGGCCGTGGTGCTGCAGCACCGCCGCGCCTCCATCTCGCTGGTGCAGCGCCATCTGCGCATCGGCTACAACCGTGCCGCGCGTTTGCTGGAGCAGATGGAAAAGTCGGGCCTGGTGTCCAGCATGGCCACCAATGGCAACCGCGACCTGATCGTGCCCAAGCGCGACGAATGAGCCCCGCGACCCCTCCGCACAGGACCCCAACCATGATGACGATGAAGAGCCGTGCCGTGCTGGCCGCGGTGTTGCTGACCCTGGCCCCTGTGGCTCGTGCCGACGCGGTGAGCGCGCTGCGCGATTTCGCCCGTGAGGTGAAAAGCGCCAGTGCCCAGTTCAAGCAGACCGTCAACTCGCCCGATGGCAAGCGCAGCAAAAGCTCGCAAGGCAGCTTTGAGTTTCAGCGCCCCAACCAGTTCCGCTTTGCCTACAGCAAGCCTTTCGAGCAACTGATCGTTGGCGATGGCCAGAAGGTCTGGATCTTTGACCCCGACCTGAATCAAGCGAGCTCCCGCCGCATGAACCAGGCCCTGGGCGCCACACCGGCGGCTTTGCTGGCGGGTGGCAATCTGGAGCGTGATTTCACGCTCAAGGCCCTGCCGTCCGAAGGCGGGCTCGATTGGGTGCAAGCCCTGCCGCGCCAGGCCGACGGTGGTTTTCAGTCGCTGAAGATTGGATTCAAGGGCCGCGATCTGGCGGCGCTCGAGATCGTCGATGGTTTCGGCCAGCGCTCGCGCCTGGATTTCAGTAGCCTGGCCGTCAACGCCAGCCTGCCGGCGGACCGCTTCCGCTTTGTGTTGCCGGCCGGGGCCGATCTGGTCGAGCAGTGAAGCCGGGCTTCACGTCCCATCCACAGCTTCTTGCGTCCTTGGCGAAGATGAGAAAGTGCCCCGCATGGCGGCCATGAGTGATTCCCTGTTTCCCGAAGACGAACTGCCCGCTGCGCTGCCCAGCCGCAGCGCGGGGTCGTCTGCCGCCCCTGCCGCCTCTGCTGCCTCGCCCGTGTTCGGTCAGGCCTCCTTGCATCCGCCCCTGGCCGAGCGCCTGCGGCCCAATTCGCTCGACGAGGTGATCGGCCAGCGTCAATTGCTGGGCCCCGGCATGCCGCTGCGCACCGCCTTCGAGTCGGGGCGGCTGCATTCCATGATCCTCTGGGGCCCGCCGGGCGTGGGCAAGACCACGCTGGCGCGCTTGATGGCCCTGTCTTTCGAGGCGCAGTTCATCACCATCTCGGCGGTGCTGGGCGGGGTCAAGGACATCCGCGAGGCGGTCGAGCGCGCGCAGAGTGTGGCCGCCCAGGGGCGGCGCACCGTGGTGTTCGTGGACGAAGTCCATCGCTTCAACAAGTCGCAGCAGGACGCTTTCCTGCCGCATGTGGAGTCGGGCCTGTTCACCTTCATCGGCGCCACCACCGAGAACCCGTCTTTCGAAGTCAACTCGGCGCTGTTGTCGCGCGCCACCGTCCACGTGCTCAAGTCGCTGGACGAGCAGGATCTGCTCGATCTGGTGCGGCGCGGCGCCGAACTGCTGGCCTGCCCGCCGGTGACGGAAGGCGCGGCCAAGCGCCTCGCGGCCTATGCCGATGGCGACGCGCGCCGTCTGCTCAACGCTCTGGAGGCCGTGGCCTCGCTGACCCCGCCAGGTGTGGCGCAGATCGACGAGGCCGTGCTCGAGCGCGCGCTGGGCGAGCAACTTCGCCGTTATGACAAGGGCGGTGAGCAGTTCTACGATGTGATCTCAGCCCTGCACAAATCGGTGCGCGGCTCCGACCCCGATGCCGCACTCTACTGGCTGGCCCGCATGCTCGACGGCGGTGTCGATGCGCGCTACATCTCGCGCCGCCTGATCCGCATGGCCAGCGAGGACATCGGCCTGGCCGACCCGCGCGCGCTGCGCATCTGTCTGGATGCGGCCGAAACCTACGAGCGACTGGGCTCGCCCGAGGGCGAGTTGACACTGGCGCAGGCGGTGGTGTTCCTGGCGGTGGCGCCCAAGTCCAATGCGGTCTACAGCGCCTACAAGGCCGTGCGGGCGTTTGTGAAGGGCGATGCCAGCCGCCCCGTGCCCCTGCATCTGCGCAATGCGCCGACCAAGCTCATGACCGATCTGGGTTACGGGCGCGAGTACCGCTACGCGCATGACGAGCCGGGCGGCTTTGCGGCCGGCGTGCACTACCTGCCTGAGGGCATGGAAGAGCAGCGCTTTTACGAGCCGGTGAACCGCGGCCTGGAGCTGCGCATCGGAGATCGTTTGGCCGAGCTTCGCCGCCTCAATGCCGAGGCGCGCGAGGGTGAGTCGGGCTCGGCAAGCGAGCCCCGGGATTAGGCGCTCAAATCGAGGTCTTGGGGACTCTCTGCGCTAGGGGTATTTACCAGCGAAACCCCTTGGAACCCGACTCCTACAATGAAGCTCAGGCTGCAGGACTTGATGGCCACGTGGGCCCGCCGACATTGCGGCGGGCTTTTTTTTATCTGCTCAAAGTTCAGCACAACGATTGGGCGGGAACGCGCAAGACGCTGACCGCCATACCGGAGACGCTTCATGGAAACTTTTTTCCAGCAAATCATCAACGGGCTGGTGCTCGGGAGCATGTATGCGCTGGTGGCGCTGGGGTACAC
>NZ_JBXAGJ010000036.1:0-30057 GCF_058794035.1 Roseateles sp. GW835-FHT13E02 | reverse complement strand
CGCCGATGATAGTGCGGGTTCCCGTGTGAAAGTAGGTCATCGTCAGGCTAATATCTAAGCAACGCCCCCGGTTCGAAAGAATCGGGGGCGTTTTGCTTTGTGGAGCCGACGTTGCGTGGTTCAACGTTGCATCGTTGTGGATCTCCGGCGCTGGCGAGTCGATGTTCGTTGTCCAGCTCAGAAGGATCACGCCGAGAAGTACTGCCTGATTTTGGCAAGATCGGAGCTTTCTTTGGCGCTCCGTCCCAGAATTGACGTCTCGAACAATGTGTCGCACAAGGCCCGTTCTCGACGATCCACGGTGCTCAGGAATTCGTCTGCGCCTTTCATGGCTCTGAAGGTGTCGAAGCCGACTTCAAGGAAGCTCTGCAGTTCGCTCAGCCCCGCTGCGCCGGCCGGGCCTCGCATCATGCGCAATGCTTGGCGGAGCAAAGGCTTGCGCGTCAATCGCTCGAGTTCGGCGCCGATCTGGATAGTCAATTCAATCTGCATCTCTCGTTGTTCGCGCATGCCGGTCTCTTGCCAAGCCTGAAGGTAGGCCTCTGGGGAGATCGGACACCCGTCGGCAAGTAGTTCTTCAGCCATGCGAGTGTCCAGGTCTTCCGACAGGGCGTGCAGTTCGGCAAGCTTCGCCACTGTGCTCACCACGTCACTCGGGAAGAGTCGAACCACGGTTGGCACCACGCGTGCGAACTGTGCGTCTCTACGACTGAAGTCGCCCGGGCCATAGAGATGGTCAAGAAAGAACTGCGCCGCGCCTGTGTAGCGCGGATGCGCGAGCAGATCGGCATAGCTGCGGCGAAAGCGCATTTGTTGAAACTGCTTCAGTTGTTCGGTCATTTGCGGCAGACCTGGGATGCTCAGTCGATATTCGCGCTGCCGTTCAACCTCATGCAGATGGGAAAGAATCGTCTCGGAATGTGGGCGGGACATCGTCCTTGGACTCGTGGAAGCCGGAAGCTTGCCATTTTCTCCCGCCTACACTGGGGCCATGAACGCGAAACTGCAACGTTGGCAATTCTTCTTGCGTCTGTTGGCCACTGCAACTGTGATGACCCTGATCTGGCGGGCCTATGGTTGGGGTCTAGAGTTTGGTCTTTCGGTCCTGGTCTTCTGGGCTCACGCGCCCATCATGGCCTTGTCGTTCGCCGCACTACGATGGGTGAATCGCAAGGAGCCGCCAAGCTGGAGGGCTCTGATTCGCGCGTGGTGGATCGAGTTGTTGGCCCTTGATATGGTGTTTGCATGGCAGCAGCCGTTCGCTCATGCCCGGTGGCCCGATACCAGCCCACCGGACTCTGGACGCTTTCGACCGCTGTTGCTTCTGCACGGCTACACCTGCAATCGGGGCCTCTGGAACTCTTGGTTGCGCGGCTTGTCGGCGTCGGGGGTGCCTGTCCGGGCGTTGACGATGGAGCCAGCCTTTGGGTCGATCGATGAGTATGCGCAGAGCATTGAGCATGCTGTTTCAGAGTTCGAACAGCGCTATCCCGGTGTGGAACCGCTGGTGGTCGCCCACAGCATGGGCGGGCTGGCAGTGCGCGCTTGGTACCGAAAGCAGGGGCGCGAAGGCCGGGTGGCGCGCATTCTGACGCTTGGCACGCCGCACGCGGGCACCTTGCTCGCACGCTTGGGCCGAGGGCGCAACGGGCAAGAAATGCGCCGTCACAGCAAATGGCTGGCGGAGCTGGCAGCTCAAGAAGGTCCTGCTGTAGCAGCAGAAATGGATTGCTACTACTCGCGCTGTGACCAGATCGTTTGCCCGGTGGAGAGCGCTCGTTTGCCGGGCGCGCGCTCCATCGAGATCGAGTCCACGGGACACTTAGGCTTGGTTTTCCATCCGCAGATCCAACAGGATGTGTGGCGTCTGCTGCAGTTGGAGCCCGAGTCGGGTCCGGCTTTGGCCGCATGAACAGAAAAAAGCCCCAGGCAGCGCAATGCTGCTCGGGGCTCAAGTCCGCGGGTAAGGCTGTGTGACTTCACCCGGGACAGACGGAATCGATCCGCAGGCTGAAGATCAGTCCTCTGCCTTGAGGACGCCGCGGCGGATCTGGTCGAGCTCGATGCTTTCGAACAAGGCCTTGAAATTGCCTTCGCCGAAACCTTCGTTGCCCTTGCGCTGGATGATCTCGAAGAAGATCGGGCCGATCACTTCCTTGGTGAAGATCTGCAGCAGCAACTCGTTTGGCGCGTCCAGGTGGGCGGCGCCGTCGATCAGGATGCGCAGGCGGCGCAGCTCTTCCACGTTTTCGCCATGGCCTGGCAGGCGTTTGTCGATCAGGTCGAAGTAGGTGTTGATGGTGTCCTGGAACACCACGCCCGTGCCCTTCATCTTCTCGACGGTCGAGTAGATGTGGTCGGTGCCCAGCGCCACGTGCTGGATGCCTTCGCCGTGGTAGAGATCCAGGTATTCGGCGATCTGGCTCTTGTCGTCGCTGCTTTCGTTGATCGGGATGCGGATCTTGCCGCAGGGGCTGGTCATGGCCTTGGACTTGAGGCCGGTCAGCTTGCCCTCGATGTCGAAGTAGCGCACTTCGCGGAAGTTGAACAGGCGCTCGTAGAAATCGGCCCACTCCTTCATCCGGCCACGGAAGACGTTGTGGGTCAGGTGGTCGATATAGGTCAGGCCATGGCCGACCGGTTTGGACTCGACCGGCTTGCCCTCGGCATCCAGCAGGGGCACGAAGTCGACGTCGTAGATGCTGATGTTGCCGATGGCGCCGTCCGGGGCGCCGTCCTTGCCTTGCCAGCGGTCGACGAAATAAATCAGCGAATCCCCAATGCCCTTGATGGCCGGGATGTTCAGCTCCATCGGGCCGGCCTTGTTGTCAAAGCCCCAGGCGCCCAGCTCCAGCGCGCGTTGGTAGGCGTAGGCCGCGTCATTGACGCGGAAGGCAATGGCGCAGATGGACGGGCCGTGCAGACGCGCAAAGCGCTGGGCAAAAGAGTCGGTCTCGGCGTTGATGATGAAGTTCACATCGCCCTGGCGGTACAGGGTGACGTTCTTCTGGCGATGGCGAGCCACGGCGGTGAAGCCCATGGTTTCGAACAGCTTGCCCAGGGCAGCGGGTTCCGGCGCAGCGAATTCAATGAACTCGAAGCCGTTGGTGCCCATCGGGTTGTCCCATGGTGTGAAGGCCATGATGTCTCTTTCTGAAAAGTCTTACGATGGGTCAAGACTGTAGGCTGGAGTGGGCGCAGGATTCATGCTAAAACTCGCGGCGCCGCCGCGATGTGCGCAGCAATACTGCGGAGAACCTGAAGATGGAAAACGAGATCCAGCTCGACACGATTGATCGACGCATTTTGAGGGCGTTACAGGTTGACGGGCGCGTCACATACGATGCCCTGGCTGCCCAGGTCAATCTCTCCGCCTCGGCCGTGCTGCGCCGGGTGCGCCGCCTCGAGGAATCTGGCGCCATCTCAGCCTATGTGGCCTTGGTGCCGCCCGAGCGGGTCGGCTTGGGGCTGACGGCCTACATCAATGTGCGGCTCGAAAAGCACACCGAGAGCCACAAGCGCAACCCCATGGACCTGTTCCGCGCCGCCGTTCAGACCTGGCCGGAAGTGGTGGAATGCGCGGCCTTGACCGGCGATATGGACTATCTGCTGCGTGTGGTGGTCCAGGACATGGCGCATTACGCCCGCTTCATCACCGAGACCCTGCTCAAGCATCCCAGCGTGCAGGACTGCAAAACCAGCTTCGTGCTGGACCGGGTCAAGAACACCACCGCCGTGCCGGTGTGAGCCCCGGGCTGCGGCCACGCGCTGAGTTTCAGCGCCGGCGCAGCACCACGCCCAGCTCGGCCCAGCCCTGGCCATGTGGCGTGATCGGGTAAGGGGGCGCCGGCCAGTCCCAACGCGAAGCGGGGAACAAGGCGCGCATGGCGTTGATGTCGCCATGGTAGGGCGGCCCTTCGACCACGCCACTGCCAGCGCTGTCACGGCGCGCCTGCATGAACAAGGCGAGCAGCAGCCCGCCGGGCTTGAGCCAGCTGTGCAGTTGTTCCGCGTAGCGCAGCCAGTGATCTGGGTGCAGGGCGCACAAGCAGGTTTGTTCGTACACGAGGTCCAGCGCCTCGGGCGGCTGCCAGGCCAGCACATCGGCCAGCTCCACACGGCTGGGAAGGCCGCCCAGTTGCGTTCGTGCCAATTCGACGGCGGCGGGCGTGTAGTCCAGGCCCACGGCGGCAATGCCAGCTTCGCCCAGCAGGCGCAGCTCATGCCCACGGCCGCAGCCTGGGATGGCGATGGCGTGCCCGGCTTGCAACAAGCCCTGCGCCAGCCAGGCCCGCAGCTGCGGGTGGGCCTCGCCGCGGTCCCAGGGCGTCTGGCCCTGCTCAAAGCGCTCTTGCCAGAAGGCTTTTGAAGGGCCGGCGGGTTTGGCGCTGGGCGGCGTGTCAGTCGAACTCATGCAGCAACTTCAGCGTGGCTTCCAGACTCAGGTTCAGCAGGGCGGCGATTTCGCTCAGATCGTCCGGGACCGCCTCATCGTCCCAGCCATCGGCCGTGTGGCGAGCCAGGCGCACGGCCAGCTTGACGCACAGCACCTGCGGGTCGTTGGCGCGCTTGTCATTGGTGATGTGGCGCAGCAGCTCCGGCAGATGCCAGGCCTGCATCAAGGCCTGCTCGAGATCGGCCAGCTCGATGTGCAGCACTTCCTTTTGGACCGCCACGCTGCGCAGATGTCGGTCGGCTTGCTGGCGCAGCCGGATGTGCTGGGCCAGTTCCGGCGCGTGGATCCACAGCAGCATCTCGGCGAAATCATGCAGCAAGGCCGCGCTGTGGATGACCGCGGCATCCGGGTCCAGGCGGTGCACGGCAAAGCCGAGTGCAAAGCGCGCGGCCCGGTCGGCGCGGCGCAACACGCGTTGCAAACCGTCCAGGGCATAGGGTGTGCTGGCCAGCTGATCCTCGACCGTGGGTTGGGGCCCGAAGTCACGGAAAAAGGGCGTGATGCCCATCAGCACCAGGGCCGCGGTCACCGTTTCCGCATCGGTCTGCAGGCGGCTGGAGCGGTGCGCGGCGGCATGGGCCAAGACCTTGAGCGTCATCAGCGGATCGGTGGCGATCATCTCGCCGAGGCTGTTTGCGTCCACCGCGTCTTCATTGGCGCGCAGCAGTTCCAGCGCATCGGCGGTCTCGGCCAGCACCGGGATTTCGGCGTCACGGAACAGCGCCACCCAACTGGGCAAATCGGGCGGCGCTTGGCGCAGCGGAGGCATCGGGACTGGCGCAGACATGGCGGGCTTGGGCAAAAGGTGTTGGATCGTATATCGGCGGCCGGAGCTTCATCTTGAAACCCGCGGCCGCCGCCCGCACACCCGCCGTCGCATCTGCCGTGCACTTGTGCGCGCCCGCGCCCATCGGTTTCGTCCGGCCGAGCATCAGCGGATGCCGCGCAGCGGATCCCGCGGCTGCTTGCTTGGCTGCGCCGGTGCCGGCGCTGGGCTCACTTGGGGTAGGTGAGCGCCGCTAAAGCCGCCTCACTCCGGGCAAGGTGCCCACCCGCACCCCATCGGCGTAGAGCGCACCTTCCGGCGCGCCCGCCTCCGCATAGAACTCCAGTTCGGGCCGGCGCCGGCGCACGGCGCGCACCTGGTGCACCAGCAGGGCCAGGCGGGTCAGCCCGGCGCTGGCGCTCAGCAGCACGCGGGCGGCGCGCCAGCGCCAGGCTTCATGGGTGATCTCGTAGTCTTCGGCCGTCACGTCCGGGCCGCTCAGTTCTCGCAAACGCATCATGATGGTTCTCCACTTCGGCCTCGCAAGGCCTTGGATTCAGGGGCTGGCGTCGGGCCTGCCGACGCGCAAGATTTCTTGTCGCAGCTCGCGTTGCGCGGCTTGGCGCAGGCGAACCTCGTGTTGCTGGTGGCCGTGTTTGCCGGCCTGTCGCATCAGCGCCGGCGCCACCAGCGGATTGCGGGGCTTTTGCAGGCGCAGGTTCAGCGGGCGGGGTGAGGTGAACTGGGTCATGTGGCAATCTCCTGGGCGCCGTACAGCGCGCCCGGTGGGTGGCAAGGTCAAGAAAAAGACCGAAACATCGGTTTTGGCCATGCGGCGGCTCGACTGGGTGCAGCCAACAAGAAACAAAACCATCTGGGGCATGGCGCTGCCCTCCAGGGCAGGCACCCGCCGGAACTCCATGCAGCGGCTCGGCCTGGTGGCGCTGAATCGCTTCAGTGCCGCGCAAGGCGCAGAGAACGCTTGAACTGACTCGCGAAAGACTCGGTGCGGACCGAGCGACGGTGGGCACTGGGCCGGCGCATCGCAGGGCGCTGGGTGAAGACGCCGGGGTGCATCCCTTGGCGGGGATGTGCCTGGCTGGACTCCAGCGCTAGCGGGGGCGGGCAGCTCCCGGTTAAGACAGGGGGAGAGGGACCTTCACGAGCGGCGCCTTGCTTGGGGTGCGCCGCGATCCGCTCGCTTGAGCAAATGATAAACGACTGTTTATCTTGTGCATATACTTTTTATCAAAAGAGATAAAGAAATGTGCGCAAGCCGCCACGGCCCGAGTTCCTCCCGGCCAGGAGGCGGGGGCTGGATTCAGGCCGATGTGTGGGGTGGATGGACCCGCCAAGCGGCGTTGATGGCGGCTCGGCTGCGGAGCGGAGACGTGCACCTTGGTGTGATCGATCGCGACGCCGACGCCGGCGCAGGCACAGGCACTTGTGCCAAGTCCGCTGCGTGGCTCGAGCGCTGCGTTCAGCGCTTCTTGGGTTTCAGCGGCGCAATGCCTTGCTGCAAGCGCCGCCACTCGTCGAGTTCGGCCGCGCCGCCGGTGGCCGGCGCCGTGCCACGCGAGGGTGGGCTGGCGGGCAAGACCGGCAAGGGTGCCGACTTGCCGGGCGCGGTGGCCGCCAGCTTGCCGGCTGGTGGCGCTTCTTGCGGCGGCGTCAGCACCTCGCCGAGCAGGTCCAGCAGGCGCGTGCGGGCGCGCTGCGGGTGGCGGCGGTAGTAGGTCAGCACCAGGCCGACGATGAAGCGCTCGTCATCGTCCTGCGGCACGCTGGGCGTGGCCTCCCGCTCTTGGCTGGCCGGCTCGGGCTCGCCGGCGGCGTGGCTCTGATCCATCCAGCCCAGGGGCTTGTGGAAGAGCTGCTCGAACTGGCGCGCCAGGCGCTCGCCGATCTGGCGCGAGCGACTCTTGATCTGGCTCCAGTAACTGGGCTGGATCTGCAAACGCTCGGCAAAGCGCCGCTCCAGCCCACGCAAGGTGGCGGGATCGGGGTGCTTGACGGAGACGGCGACGAATTCTTCGAACAGGAGCATCGCGTTGTCCAAGCGGATCTGGGCGACGTCCCGGGGGGCGGATGACATCCCCCTATGATAAAGCCTCGTTCATCCGGCTTGCCGGGGCGGGGTTCAGCGTCTGCCTGCTCCGCGCGGAGTGTGTCGCGGCTATTTTGACTTTTTGATAAAGAGTCGATGCCTTCGGATCGGCCAGGCTTCAGTCTTCTTCCTGTGCCTGGTAGGCCGCGATCAGCTGGCTTTGCGTGTGGGGCGGCACCGCTTCGTAATGAGAGAGCCGCACGCTGTAGCGACCCTGGCCGCTGCTCAGTGCATTGAGCCGGCTCTGGTACTGGCTCAGCTCGGCCAGCGGCGCCAGGCCGCGCACGATGCTGCGGCCAGGCAAGGGGCTCTCGGTGCCATTGACCTGGCCGCGCCGGGCGGCCAGATCGCCGGTGATGTCGCCGATCGCGGCTTCCGGCGCCTGGACTTCCAGATGCACCACGGGCTCCAGTACCAGGGGCCGGGCTTCCTGGACCGCGGCGATCAGGGCGCGCCGGCCGGCGGTGACAAAGGCCACCTCCTTGCTGTCCACCGAATGGTGCTTGCCGTCGAACACCGTCACGCGCAGGTCCACCAGCGGGTAGCCGGCCACCACGCCGGTCGCCAGGGCTGAGCGCACGCCTTTCTCCACGGCCGGCATGAACTGCCCCGGGATGGTGCCGCCCTTGACCGCGTCGATGAACTCAAAGCCCGCGCCGCGCGCCAGCGGCTCCACGCGCAGATAGACCTCGCCGAACTGGCCGGCGCCGCCGCTCTGCTTCTTGTGGCGGTAATGGCCCTCGGCCGCAGCGGAGATGGTCTCGCGGTAGGCCACGCGTGGCGGCTGGGTGTGCAGCTCGAACTTGTAGCTCTCACGCAGGCGCTCCAGCAGCAGGCGCAGGTGCAGCTCGCCCAGGCCGTAGATCACGGTCTCTTGCGTCTGGCCAGCCTGCTCCAGCCGCAGGCAGGGGTCTTCCTCGACCAGGCGGCTCAGCTGCTCCCAGAGCTTTTGCTCGTCGCCATGGCGAACCGGGCGGATGGCCAGGCCATGCACGGGCACGGGGAAGTCCAGCGGGCGCAAATGGATGTGGGCATCCTCGGGCGCGTCGTGCAGCACGGCGTCGTAGTGCAGGTCGTCGATCTTGGCGATGGCGCAGAGCTCGCCCGGCAGGGCCTGCTCCACCTCGACATGCCGGCCGCCCTGCAGCAGGAAGAGGTGGCTGACCCGGAAGGGCTTGCGCGCCGAGCCGATGAAGAGCTGGCTGTGGCGGCGCAGCGTGCCCTGGTGCACGCGCATCACGCCCATCTTGCCGAGGTAGGGGTCGGAGATGATCTTGAACACATGGGCCAGCACATGGGCGCTGGGCTCGGGCAAGGCTTGCAGGGGCAGGGCCTCGGGGCCCTCGCCGCGCAGGAACAGGGGCGGGTTGCCCTCGGCCGGGTTGGGCAGCAGGCGCTCGATCACATCAAGCAGCTCGGCCACGCCGGCGCCGCTGCGCGCCGAGGTGAAGCAGATCGGGATCAGATGCCCCTCACGCAAGGCCTGCTCCAGCGGCGCGTGAAGCTCGCGCGGGTCGACATCGCCTTCGCTGAGATAACGGTCCACAAACGCGGCATCCACCTCCACCACCTGCTCGACCAGGGCCTGGTGCGCCTGGCCCACCGAGGAAAAATCGGCCTGGCCGATGATGTTGTAGAAACAGTCCAGCACGCGCCGCCCGCCTTCGGCCGGCAGGTTCAGCGGCAGGCATTCACGCCCGAACACCGTGCGGATCTGCGCCAGCAGGCCTGGCAGGTCGAGCTCGGCCAGATCGATCTTGTTGATCACGATCAGCCGGCACAGCCCGCGCTGGGCGGCGGGTTCCATCATCTTGCTGGCCATGGGCTCCAGCCCGCTTTGCGCGTTGAGCACCAGCACGGCCGTGTCCACGGCCTCCAGCGCCGGCAGGGACTGGCCGATGAAATCGGCCGCCCCGGGGGTGTCGATGGCGTGGATGCGCACGCCGCCATGCTCCAGGTGCACCACGCTGCTGTGCAGGGAATGCTGGAGGCGGCGCTCCAGCGGATCGAAATCGCTGACGGTGTTACCGCGCTCCACCGTGCCGGCCTGGGTGATGGCGCCGGCCTGCAGCAGCAAGGCCTCCAGCAAGCTGGTCTTGCCGGCCGCCGCGGGGCCGACCAGGGCCAGGCTGCGCAAGGCCGCGACCGCTGGCGAAAGGAGCGACTGGGGCGCGCCGGTGGAGGATGGGGCGCGGCTGGCGTCGCCGTTCGGGCTCGGGCTCATGGCAGTCTCCTTGGCTCTCCGGCGCCCCGGCTTTCGTGGGGCGCGGTGATGGATGCATGCACGGTGCCGGGCTCTGACGCAAGGGACGGGTCCGCTCGGCTCTGGCCTCAGGGTAGAGGAAGGCCGGCCGGCTTACAAGGCCCGCGCCGGCGGGTCTGGGCCGATTCACTCAAGTGGCCGCCTGCGCCCGGCCGGCCCAGGCGCCGAGCTCGGGCCCGCAGAAGGCGTAATCCAGCTCGGGCCGGCGGCCGCAGATCAGGTCCGCCAGGGCCGCGGCCGAGCCGCAGCTGTGCGTCCAGCCCAGGGTGCCGTGCCCGGTATTGAGGAAGAGGCGGCCAACGCGGCTGGCGCCGATGTAAGGCAGGTTGGAGGGCGTGGCCGGGCGCAGGCCGGTCCAGTACTGGGCGCCGCTGGGCTGGCCCTCAGGCGCCACCATCTGCGGGAACAGCTCGCGCGTGCGCCGCAGCAAGGCCTCGCAGCGGCGCAGATTGAGCGTGCTGTCATAGCCATTGAGCTCGGCCGTGCCGGCCACGCGCAGGCGATCACCCAGGCGCGAGAACACCAGCTTGTACTCGTCGTCGGTCAGCGAGACCTGGTAGCTGTGCGCGGGCGAGATCACCGGCAGCGTCATCGAGTAGCCCTTGGCCGGGTAGATGTTGAGCGACACGCCCAGCTCGCGCGCCAGGCCGCGGCTGAAGGAGCCCAGGCACAGCACAAAGCGGTCGGCGGCCAGCCGCTCGATTTCACCGTTCGCATCGGCCACGATCACCCGCGCCAGATCCTGGCCCTCGCGCTCGCAGCCCAGCACCCGGGTTTGGTAGCGGAACTCCACCCCGGCCTGCGCGGCCAGGGCGGCCAGCGCCTGGGTGAAGCGATGGGCGTCACCCGATTCGTCGCTGGGCGTCATGCTGCCGCCGACGATCTGCGCGCGGCATTGCGCCAGCGCCGGCTCGATGGCCACGCATTCCTCGGGCGTTTTCATGTCCAGCTCGCAGCCCTGCTCGCGCATGATGCGAGCCGGCTCCTGCGCCGCGGCGTATTCCTGCTCACTGGTGTAGAAGTGCAGGATGCCTTGCTGGCGCTGGTCGTAGGCGATGCCGGTGGCGGCGCGCAGGCGCTGCAGCTGCTCGCGGCTGTAGAGGCCGAGGTTGACGATGTTGCGGATGTTGTGGGCGGTGCGGCCCGGCGTGCATTCGCGCAGGAACTGCAGGCCCCAGCGCCACTGGGCCGGGTCGGCGCGCAGGCGGAAGAGCAGGGGTGCGTCCTCCTTCATCAACCATTTCAAGACCTTGAGCGGCGCGCCCGGGTTGGCCCAGGGCTCGGCATGCGAGACGGAAATCTGGCCGCCGTTGGCATAGCTGGTTTCCAGGCCGGCCGCGGGTTGGCGGTCGATCACGGTGACTTCAAAACCCGATTGGCGCAGATACCAGGCGGTGGTGACGCCGGTGACTCCGGCGCCCAGGACGATTGCGTGCATGTGTGCACTCCTGAAACAAGACAAACAGACCGTTGCGTGAGACGCGCAGGCGTACGCCCAGGCCCAGCTCGGGCTGTGTTTCGTTCCAGGCAGGTGAGGCACCCCAGGGTGGGGCGCGAGCCGGGCAGAGCACAGATCGGGCAGTGGCAGCAAGAGCGTGCGCTTGACGCGCGCCGCTCCCGCTGTCCCTGTTACCTGAGAGATTCAGCCGCGCCCCGGGGGCATGGCCTTGCTCCTTCGGTGGCGGCTTGCGCATCGTCTGCGCGGGCCGCTCTCTCCAGCATTCGGCTTGTTGACGGATCCAGTACGGGGCCTGAGCGAGTATGGGAGCTTGCGCCTTCGGCGGCAGGGTCCAAAGCGGGCCTGCACTCTCCTGAATCCGGTGTGCAGTGTAGACGGGCTTGCCTGTGTGCGAAGTCAGGGCAAATGCGGGGCAGCCCTGGGATCAGCGAGAGTCGGCCAGGAGTCCGGTCGGACGGACACAGTTTCGGCCCTCGCCCTTGGCTTGGTAGAGGCGCTCATCGGCCAGGGCGCACAAGGCTTCGGGCGTGTGGGCTTCGGCGTTGCCGGCCAGGCCCATGCTGACGGTGATGCCATGCAGATCGGGGTGCAGGCTGCGCCAGTCAAAGCGCTCGATCTGCTGGCGCAGCTTGTCGCACAGCTGGCTGGCCAGGGGCAGGGGGGCCTCCACCAGGATCAGGGTGAACTCCTCGCCGCCATAACGCGCCACCACATCGGCGCGCCGGCAGTGGTCACGCAGCAGGCGAGCAAGCTGGCGCAGCACGGCATCGCCCACCGCATGGCCGAAGCGATCGTTGACGGCCTTGAAGTGATCGAGGTCCAGCATGGCCAGGCTGAGCGGGTGGCGAAAGCGCGCCGCGCGCTCGCACTCCTGTTCAAGCAGCAGGTCCAGCCAGCGGCGATTGGCCAGGCCGGTCAGGGCGTCCTCATGGCTGAGCTGGCGCAGCAAGTCGGCTTGCGCCGCGAGCTGCGTCAGCAAGGCCTGCTTTTCCTGATCCGTCTGTCGGGCTGCCTGCAATTCCTGGCTCAGGGCCTGGACCTGCTGGCGCACGAACAGGCCGCGCAGGCGCTGCTGCGAGTGCTCGCCCAGCAGGCGTTGTTCGCAGGCATGGTGGGCCTTGTAGTGCTGCAGGGCCAGGGCGTGATCGGCTCGCCGCTCGGCCAGCTCGGACAGGGCCCGATGAGCCTGGCTTGCCAGGGCGGTGAGCCGGCCTTTCGTGGCATGAGCCAGTGCGCGTTCCAGGGCGCCCTGGGCTTGCGGCAGATCGTTCCGGGCTTGCCACACGTCGGCCAGGCCCAACTCGATGCTGCACAGCGATGGGCTGTCGCCCACGCTCAGGGCCAGCGGCCGGGCTTCTTCGAAGGCGGCCAGGGCCGCGTCCACTGCCCCTCGCGCCAGGCAGGACTGGCCCAGGCCCAGCAGTGCCTGGCCGAGATCGTTGACATTGCCGGTGCGCCGCGACAGGTTCAGCGCTTCGTCCAGAAGAAGGCAAGCCTCTGCATGCTGGCCGAGTTTGCTCAGCAGTGTGCCCAGGTCCAGCGCGCTGGTCGCCTGGCGCGCCAGGTCCTGGGTCTGGCGCGCGCAGCGCAGGCTGCGCTGCAGATGCTCCGCGGCCAAGTCCATCTCACCAATGCCTTGCAGCACCTGGCCCAGCTGACCCAGGGCATAGGCCTGGTCGACGATGGATCCGTTGTGCTCGGCCAGTGCGAGGCTGAGCTGAAGCAACTCGAGGGCCTCCGGGAATTGGCCCTGCGTGAGGCGGGTCACCGCCATATTGTTCAGGGCGCGAGATTCGGCATGACTGGCCTGGTGGAGGCGGGCGAGTTCCAGGGCTCGCTGGTCCAAATGCAGGGCCTTTTCGTAGTCGCCTTGGCGGGCCTGTATCAGGGCCTGCAAGTTCAAGGCATCCAGATGGCCATCGATCTCGCCCAGCGCCTCCAGCAGGCTGTGGGCCCGATCCAGCCGGGCTTGCAGCGGCGCCACCGGCTGGCCCAGGATGAACTCGCACAGGCTCCAGCGCAGCAAGGCATAGGCCAGGCCGCGCGGATGGTCGACGGCCAGGGCCTGCTCATGGGCCTGCTGCGCCAGACACAAGGCCCGCGGCGTGTCCGACATGCGCAGCGCGTAGGCTTCGGCATTCAGCGCGTCCACCTGCTCCGGCGTGAGCCGGGGGCGGCAGGGAGGCTGTGCTCGGGCTTTCATCGGCCGGCGTTCAAGGTCTCGGGCTTGCCGCCTGGCACTGCGCTCACTTGAGCGGAATCGGCGTGGCGCGATCCACCGGCACGGCGGTCACGCTGTTCTGCGGCGAGCCGTCGACCAGGCGGTCCGAATAGGTCAGGTAGACCAGGGTGTTGCGCCGGCTGTCGACCATGCGCACGATGCGCAGTTTCTTGAACACCAGGGACATGCGCTCGTTGAACACCTCTTCCTGCCGTGCCAGGGGCTTGGCGAAACCGATCGGCCCGGTCTGACGGCAGGCGATGGAGGCCTCGGCCTTGTCTTCGGCCAAGCCCAGGCCGCCCTTGATGCCGCCGGTCTTGGCGCGCGAGACGTAGCAGGTCACGCCCGAGACCTTGGGGTCTTCGTAGGCCTCCACCACCACCTTGTGATCGGGGCCGATCAGCTTGAACGCAGTGTCGACCTCGCCCACGGCCTCGCCGCTCGCCCGGGCCGGCAGGCCCAAGAAAAGAGCTGCGATTCCCAGCCCCATCAGGCCGGCACGGCGCCAGAACGAGGAGATCTTCGAGGCGAGCAGGGTGTGCGTCTTGGGCATGGTGGCGGCGTGTGCGGTGGCGTCGAGTGGTGGGGCGTTAGTGCTCGCCAGGGCTCGGGCGTTCGCGTGAGCCCAGGACTTGGCAAAAGCGCAGCAGATAGCCATCCGGGTCTTGTACCAGAAACTCCAATTGCCCTTCTTCTTCCCGCTCGGACACCGGGTACCAGCTTTCTTCCAGCGCGCGGAAGAGGGGGCAGCCGAACTGGCGCAGCTGCGCCTGGAGCTGCTCGACATCCTCGACCTCGATCTGCAGATTCATGCCGCGGCCACGCGGCGTTTCGGTCGGCGCGGTCAGCCAGCTGTGCGCGTGGTCTTGCTCCAGCATCAGCTGTGCGCGGCCGAGTTCCAGATAGGCAAACGGAGGATCATCGCGGCGAAAGCGGACCTCAAATCCGCAGGCCCGGTAGAAGTGCAGCGATGCAGCCAGATCGCTGACGGCGAGCTCGGGCACCATGGGGTTCCAAAAGGGTTCGGTGGGCGCGCAGCGGTTCACGGTGGATGGGGGGCGTGGCGAAGCGCCGATTGTGTGCGGCATCCGTGGCTTGGCTGGGCGAGTTGCGCGCCGCCGGCGAGGGGCGCTTCCAGGGCCTGCCGGCTGTCCGCCGGTGCCTGCACGCGATCGTGCAAGCCGTAGTCGCGCAGCACGGCGGCCACGCGCAAGCGATAGTCGGCAAACACTGTCGCGCGACCCTGGGCCTGGCCCTCGCGGTGGGCGGCTTGCGAACGCCAGGCCTGGACGGCGGCTTCGTCACGGAAGCAGGACAGCGAGAGCAGCGTGTCGGGATCGCTCAGGCTTTGGAAACGCTCGATGCTGATGAAGCCGTCGATCTGCGCCAACTCCGCCCGCAAGGCCGCCGCCAACGCCAGGTAGTGCTCGCGCTGGCCGGCTGCGAGCTTCACTTCAAACACCACGAGGATCATGGGCGCGACTCCTGGGCTGTGGTCGAGGGTGCTGGCGCTCGCTCGGTGGGCAGCTCGGCGTCAGCAAGCACGAGGCTCTCGGCTCGGTCGGCCCTGTCGGCAAGGCGCGGCACGCGGGCATGGGCCAGTGCATGGTGGCCCTGCCAGGACGGGGGCGCGATGCCCTGCGCCAAGGCCTGGCGGGCGACGCCCAGGGCCGCCTGCGCCATGAGCAAGGCCAGTTCCTGGCCCGGGCATTGATGGCGGCCGTGCCCGAAGCTCAGACCGGCGCCCGGCTCCGCGGGCTCGCAAGCCAGGCGCAGAAGCAGGGCCGTGCCCCGCGGTATGTAGCTGTCACCCAAGCGGCAGTCGTGCAAGGCCCAGCGCCGCGTGTGCTGGATGACGCCCGGGCTCTGCGCCAGCCGCAGCAGCTCTGCCTCATGCCCCGCGCCGGCCAGCAGGGCCTGGCCCAGCAACCCGGCGCCGGCCTCATGGCTTTGCCACAGCAGACCGAGGGCCTGGGCTGCTGCATCCCAGTTCGGCAGGCTCAAGCCTCTCCACAGCGGCGCAGGGCCCTGGCGACCCAGGCCCTGCGTCAAGACTTCGCAAGCCTGGTCGGCCGCGTCCAGCTCGCGCGGCCCGGCTTCCGGTCGTAGCGCCTGGGCCAGGGCCTGGAGCTGCTGCCGAAGCGAGGCTTGATCCGCTGCACTGGACATGGGTACGCCCAGCATGGCGGCCAGGCTGGCCGGCAGGCTGGACCATTGCCAGGCCTCCCAGCTTTGGCTCAAGGCCAGGCGGGCTTGATGCTGGGCCTCGGCCTGCAGCACGCGGCGGTCGAGCGAGGTCAGGGCCTGCTCCAGCGCCTGGCGTTCTGCGTTGCGTGCGGGGTCTTCGCGCATGCGCAGCCATTGGCCGTAAATGGCGCCGAAGCGGCGGCCCTGCAAGGCTGGCGGCAGGGGCTGATCGGGCGGCCGCACGCCGAGGTCCGGATGCCTCAGCGCCTGACGCAGCAGATCCGGCCCCGCGATCACATGGGCTTGCAAGATGGGGTCGAAATCAAACCGCTTGCAGTCCTGCGCGGCCATGGGGGTGTCGGCCGCTGGGCTGGATGGGGCGTCGGGTGGAAGTGGGGAGGTGAAGGGGCAGGGCATCGAGGTGGAGAGAGGGGCTCAGTGAGTTCAGAGGCGTCAGTGTCTGGTGCTGGCCGCGCACATGCTTCGCTTACCATCGAAGCATGGATGACACACCCTTGCCGCCCCGCGGCGCCGGCTTTGCCGATCAAGCCCTGGCCGCATTGGCTCAGGCCATGGGCGAGCCGGCGCGTGCGCGCATCTTGTGCTGCCTGCTCGATGGCCATGCCCGCACTGCGACCGAGCTGGCGGCGGCGGCCGAAATTGCCGCATCCACGGCCAGCGCCCATCTGAGCCGCCTGGTCGCGGCCGGCCTGCTGCGTTGCGAGGTCCAGGGGCGTCATCGCTACCACAGCCTGGCCGGGGGCGAGGTGGGCGCTGCGCTCGAGGCCCTGCTGGTGCTGGCGGGCCGCCAGCACAGCGAGGCCTTGCCGCGCTTTGAGCCAAGCACGCCGCCCGAGCTGCGCGAGGCCCGGCGTTGCTACGACCACATGGCCGGCGAGTGGGCCGTGCGCTGGCACGAGCACCTGCTGCAGCAAGGCTGGTTGATCGTACAAGCCGAGGACGCTCGCAGTTATCAGCTGAGCCCGGCGGGCCAGGACGCGTTGGCGGCTTTGGGTCTGGATCTGGGGGCGGCGCTGCGCCAACGGCGCCGCTTCGCCTGCCCCTGCATGGACTGGAGCGTGCGCCGGCCGCATCTGGGCGGCGCCTTGGGCGCAGCTTGGCTGGCGCTGCTGGAACGCAAGGCCTGGGTGGAGGGCGCGCTGGACAGCCGCGCCCTGCGCATCACGCCGCGCGGTCGGGCGGGCTTGCGTCGCCTGCTCGGCGAGGCCTGAGCCGCGCCCGCGCCCGGCGCATCAATCCTCGTCCTGGAAGCGCTGGCGGATGTCCAGCACCTCGTCCCAGTGCTCGAAGAAGACGCGCACGCAGTCCGGGTCGAAGTGGCTACCTGCATGGGCTTTGATGTGGGCGGCGGCGGCCTCCAAGGTCCAGGCTTTTTTGTAGGGGCGCTCGGACGTCAGGGCATCGAAGACATCGGCCACGGCGACGATGCGGCTGAAGATGGGGATGGCCTCGCCCTGGAGGCCTTGCGGATAGCCGGTGCCGTCGTATTTTTCGTGGTGGCCCAGAGCGATGGCGGCGCCGGCCTGCAGCACCAGGGAGGAGCTGTCCTTGAGGATCTCGTAGCCGTAGCTGGCGTGCAGCTTCATGATCTCGAACTCTTCCGGCGTCAGGCGGCCGGGCTTGAGCAGGATGCTGTCGGTGATGCCGACCTTGCCGATGTCGTGCATGGGGGCGGCTTCCAGCAGCAGTTCCTGGTCGGCAACGGGCAAGCCCAGGCCGCGCGCGATCAGCTCGGAGTAATGCGCCATGCGCAGGATGTGGGCGCCGGTCTCGGGGTCGCGGTACTCGGCCGCCTTGGACAGGCGGATCACGGTCTCGCGCTCGCGCTGAACGATCTGGTTGGTGGCCTTGCGCACCTCCTCGGCCAGCCATTCGGCGCGGTCGGCCAGCTTGGCGCGGGCTTCGTTCAGGG
Source organism: Roseateles sp. GW835-FHT13E02 (assembly GCF_058794035.1). Lineage (NCBI taxonomy): Bacteria > Pseudomonadati > Pseudomonadota > Betaproteobacteria > Burkholderiales > Sphaerotilaceae > Roseateles > Roseateles sp. GW835-FHT13E02. The sequence goes on along the minus strand of NZ_JBXAGJ010000036.1, from coordinate 12,665 downwards.
CCTCCAGCGCGGCGTTCGCTTGCTGGCGCGCGGTCTCGGCGGCGGCGTAGGCGCCGGCGTTGTCCAGGGCGATGGCGGCGTAAGCCGACAGGGTGCGGAAGATCGATTGCTCGCGTTCGCCGTAGGCATGGCTGTCCACCGACTGCACCGACATCACGCCCAGCAGCCGGTCGCCGATCAGCAGGGGCGAGAACATCATGCTCTGCGTTTCCAGTGGCCCCATCAGATGCCCGGGCGGATGGCTGCGGGGCGCGGACGGGAAGAACAGTTCGCAGCGTTCGCGGGCACAGCGTGCGGTCAACGATTCGGGATCTTGCAGCGAAATCAGCGGCGAGGGGAAGCGGTGGCGCGCCTCATTGATGAAGGCGGCTTTGAGCGCATGGCCGCCCGGCTCCAGCAGGTAGACGAAGAAGGAGGTGGTGTCCAGCAGCTGACCGAGGTGGCGATACAGCGCGGCGAAAACGGCGTCGGTGTTGAGGCTGCCGGTGATCTCGCGGCCGATGCGGCCCAGGGTCTCCAGCGTGGCACTGGCCTCCTGCAGCTGTGCGGCGCGTTCGCTCTCGGCCTGCGCCAGGCGGTGGTGGTACTCGGCCTCGGCACGGGCCAAGGCGCTCTCCTGCCGCACCTGCATGGCCATGGCGCGGTTGCGCGCATCGTCCAGGCGCTTGTTGTCACGCGCGGCTGCGGCGGCCTGGCCGTAATGGCGAGCCTGCGCGGCATCACCGGTGGCAGCGTAGGCATTGGCCAGCTCGTCGAGCAGGTCGCTGGGCAGGATGTAGCCCTTGATGCTGCTGGCCATTTGCAAGGCCTGCAGCAGGTAGTGCAGGGTGGGGCTGGCGGCCGTCATGCCCTCGGGGGCGGGCAGGGCGTATTGCTGGTAGAGCTCGGCGAAGACGCGCAGCACCTTGATCTGCTCATCGGCGCTGCCCAGCTCGCGGGCATTGAGCAAGGCGGCCGAGATCTTGCTCAATGCCTGCTCGGGCTCGCCGAGCCGACCCAGGGCGCTGGCCTGACCGCGCCAGCAGCGCAGCAGATAGAAAGGCTCGCCCAGATTGACGGCAATGGTCTCGGCTTGCAGAAAACAATCCAGCGCCGCCGCCGGCTCGCCCATGTCCAGGGCCACATCGCCCTGGTACTGCAGGGCCAGGCTGTAGCGGCTGGCGTGCTGCAGGGCCTGCATGGACTCTAGCGCCTCGTTCAGGATGGCGTGGGCCTCGGGCAGGCGGCCCAGCAGGCGCAGCACATTGCCGGTCTGCATCTGCGCGCCGCCCAGGGTGCCGGGCCAGCCGCAGGCCTGGGCCTGGGCCAGGGCCAGCTCGTCCCATTCCAGGGCGGCATCCAGGTCGCCGAGCGACGCAAAATTGTCCGCGCCATTGCTGGCTGAAAACACGGCGTGGCGGATCTGGCCGCTTTCCATGGCCGCGTGGTGGGCCTGCAGAAAATGCTTGATCGCCATGCCCAGCTCGCCGGTGAAGGCGGCCACCAGGGCATTGGCGCTGCTGACCCAGGCTTGCAGGGCCGGGGGCAGGGGCTGGGGCAGACCGGCGAATTCGCTGTGCAGCCGTGCCGCCGTGCCGGTGGTGTCGCGCCAGGCCGCATGGTTCAGGCGCATGGCGCGCACGATCTGCTGGCGCTCGGCGTCCCCGGCGGCGCGGTAGTCGTCTTGCGCCTGTTGCAGGCAGGCGTCGCGTGTGGCGCTGTCGCCATGCTCGGTGCACAGGGCGGCGCGCAGCAACTGGCCGTCACCGCAGCCGACGCGGTCGCCCAGCTGGGCGAAGTTCTCGACCGCAGCCTCAGCGTACTGCTCGGCCGCATCGAGCTGGGCGAACAACCAGGCCACCTCGCCCAGCACCAGCAAGAGTCGTGCATGGCAGGCCTGGCTGCGGGCTTCATCCCAGCTCACCTGGGCCAGCCATTCCTCGGCCTCGTTGACCAGCAGCAGGGCGCGCTTGCAGTCGCGCTGGCGCAGATGCCAGGCCAGGGGCAGCAGCACGCTCAGGCGCGCTTCACCCTGCAGCTCGGTCAGGGCCGATTCCAGGGCAGTGACTTCGTGGTTGAGTGCAAACAGATCCATGGCTGACAAAGATTCCTCCCCGGTCCGTCGTCGCGGCCTTCAGGTCATCGGCCAGTATCAGCGTGAACCCAAGGACGGATTTCAAGCCCGCGGGGAATTCGTCAAGTATTTCAGGCCCGGCGGCGCTTTGCGCGCCGCGGTTCTTCAAGCCGTCACATGGCGGCCGGCTTGTGCCGGCCGCTGCCGAGATAGGTCTCGACCACACGACCGTCGCCGGCCAGGGCGGCGGCCGGGCCTTGCAAGGCGATGGCGCCGGTCTCCAGCACATAGCCGTAGTCGGCCACCTCCAGCGCCGCGCGGGCGTTCTGCTCCACCAGCAGCACGCTGACGCCGCGCTCGCGCAAGGTGGTCACGATGCGGAAGATCTCTTTCACCACCAGCGGTGCGAGGCCCAGGCTGGGCTCGTCCAGCATCAGCACCTTGGGCCGGGCCATCAGGGCGCGTCCCACGGCCAGCATCTGGCGCTCGCCGCCGGACAAGGTGCCGGCCAGCTGCTCGCGCCTCTCCAGCAGGCGTGGGAACAGCTCGAAGACCTGGGCCAGCTGCTCGCGCCAGTCGCGCTGGCCCAGGCGCAGCGGCCGGTAGCCGCCGAGCAGCAGGTTGTCTTCCACGCTCATGGTGGTGAAGAGCTCGCGCTTTTCCGGCACCAGGGCCAGGCCGCGCATCACGCGTTCTTCCAGGCTCAGGCCGGCAATGTCCTCGCCGTCCAGCAGGATGCGGCCGCGTGCCGGCAGCACGCCCATCAAGGCGTTCAGCGTGGTGCTTTTGCCGGCGCCGTTGGGGCCGATGACCGTGACCACCTGGCCGGCCGGCAGATCCAGATCGAGGCCGCTGAGCACCTCGGCGCGGCCATAGCCGGCGTGCAGGCCGCGCACGCTCAGCAAGGGTGTGGGGGAGCTCATGGGTTCAGCGTCCTGGCAGAGGCATTCAATGTTCGGTGCCGAGGTAGGCGGCGCGCACCTCGGGGCTGGCCTGCACCTCGGCCGGCGTGCCTTCGATCAGCTTGGTGCCGAACTCCATCACCACCAGGCGGTCGGTCAGGCCCATCACGAACTCCATATCGTGCTCGACCAGCAGCACGCTCAGGCCTTCGCGCTGCAGCTGGCGCAGCACCTCGGCCAGGGCTTGCTTTTCCTTGTGGCGCAGGCCGGCGGCAGGCTCGTCCAGCAACAGCAGGGCGGGGTCGCTGCACAAGGCGCGGGCGATCTCCATCAGGCGCTGCGGGCCCAGGGCCAGATTGCCCGCCAGTTCATGCGCTTGCTCGGCCATGCCGATGCGGCGCAGCTGCAGCTCGGCCTCGCGGAACAGGCGCTGCTCCTCGGCGCGGTCCAGGCGCAGCAGGGCGCGCAGCGTGCCGCTATGGCCGCGCAGATAGGCGCCCAGGGCCACGTTCTCCAGCACCGTCATCTCGGCCATCATCTTGACGTGCTGGAAGGTGCGCGACACGCCGCGCCGGGCGATCTCGCGCGAGGGCAGGCCTGACACATCTTCGCCGCGGAAATGCACGGAGCCGCCGCTGGCCGGCAGCACGCCGGTGATGAGGTTGAAGGTGGTGGACTTGCCGGCGCCGTTGGGGCCGATCAGGCCGATGATCTCGCCGGCCCGGATGCCGAAGCTGACATCGTTCACGGCCACCAGGCCGCCGAACTGTTTGCGCAGGCGCTCGACCTGCAAGAGTGGCTCGCCCGCCTGCGGCTTGGCGCGCTGGGGCAGGGGCTCCGCCTGGCTCCAATCCTGCATTCGCCGCGGGCTGGGCCACCAGCGCTGCAGCAGCTGCTGGGCATAGGGCCAGAGCCCGCGCGGCGCATGCTGCAGCACCAGCACCAGCACGATGCCCAGCACGATGATCTCGAAATTGCCATTGCTGCCGAGCAGGGCGGGCAGCAGCTCTTTCAGCTGGTCTTCCACCAGCTTGAACACCCCGGCGCCGACAAAGGCACCCCAGACACTGGCGACGCCGCCGACCACGGCCATGAACAGGTACTCGATGCCCATCTTCAGGCCGAAGGGGCTGGGGTTGACCGTGCGCTGCACATGGGCGAACAGCCAGCCGGAGGTGGACGCCAGCAGAGCCGCCAGCACGAAGATGATGACCTTGTAGCGGAAGGTGGACACACCCATGGCCTCGGCCATGGTGACGCCGCCGTTCAGCGCACGGATGGCGCGGCCCGGTCGCGAGTCCAGCAGATTGCGCACCGCCAGCGCGGCCAGCAGGGCGATGCCCCAGATCAGACCGTAGATGGCGCGGCCGTCCTGCAGGCTGAGGCCGAAGAGTTGCAGCGCCGGCAGGCCGAGGATGCCGTCGTACTTGCCCAGCACCTCCAGATTGGCCATGCTGAAGTTGAGGCTCAGCGCCCAGGCGATGGTCGCCAGCGGCAGGTAATGGCCCGACATGCGCAGGGTCAGCAGGGCCAGCAACCAGGCCACGCCACCGGTCAGCAGCCAGCCCGCCAGCAGGCCCAGCCAGGGCGAGAGTCCGAACTGGGTGCTCAGCAGCGCCGTGCTGTAGGCGCCCAAGCCTACGAAGGCGGCTTGCCCGAAAGAGGTCAGGCCGCCCACGCCGGTCAGCAGCACCAGGCCCAGGCTGACCAGGGCGAACATGCCGATGTAGTTGAGCTGGGTGATCCAGAACTCGGGCACCGGCAGCAGGGGCAGGGCAAAGAGCAGGGCCAGGCCCAGGATGGGCAGCAGGAGGCTGCGGTTCAGTCGCATGGTCACGGCTCAATGCTCGTCAGAGTGCGGGTTGCGCAGCGAGCGCCACAGCAGCACCGGCAGGATGGAGGTGAAGACGATCACCTCCTTGAAGGCGCTGGCCCAGAAGGAGCTGAAGGACTCCAGCAGCCCCACCAGCACCGCGCCCAGTGCCGCGCCGGGATAGCTGGCCAGGCCGGCGAACACTGCGGCGACGAAACCTTTCAAGCCGATCAAAAAACCGCTGTCGTAAAAAATCGTCGTGGTCGGGCTGATCAGCACGCCCGAGAGCGCGCCGATGAAGGCCGCCATGGCCAGGGACAGGCGGCCCGCAGCCGTGCTGGAAATGCCCATCAGCCGCGCACCCAGCCGGTTCACCGCTGTGGCCCGCAAGGCCTTGCCGTAGAGGCTGCGCTCGAAGAACAGCCAGAGCAGCACGATCAGGGCCAGCGAGGCGAGCAGGATGATCACCGTCTGCCCGGCCATGAACAGCGGGCCCAGGGTGAAGCTGCTGTCCCAGAAACTGGGGTTGCGCGAGCCCTCGGCGCCAAAGAACAGCAGGCCCAGGCCGGTCAGGCTGAAATGCACGCCGACCGAGACGATCAGCAGCACCAACACCGAGGCGTCGGCCAGCGGCTGGTAGGCCAGGCGGTACAGCAAGGGGCCCATGGGCGTGACAATGGCCAGGGTCAGCAGCACCTGCAGCAGCAAGGGCAGCTGCAGCGGCGCCGCCCACCAGGCCAGGGCGCTCAGACCCAGGGGCAGGGCGGCGGCCTGGACCACCCGCCGCAGCAGGGGCGTGGCCGCCTCACCCGCCCGCCACCCGGCCCCGAGGTCGAGCAGGGCGACCAGGCCGGTCAGACTCAGCAAAAACACCACAGTGCCCGGCCTTTGGCCTTGCTGCAGGGCGGCCAGGGTGAGCGCGCCGAAAGCCACGAACTCACCCTGCGGGATGAAGATCACCCGGGTCACGGTGAACACCAGCACGGTGGCCAGGGCCAGCAGGGCGTAGATGGCGCCATTGCTCAGGCCGTCGAGCAGCAGGATGCTGGCGATTGATAAATCCATGGAGAGGCAGTGGCAGCGAGAGCGTGGCGGATGCGTCCGACTCTAAACAAGTGAGGGCCGGGCGCCGCTCGGGACAGGGCCGCATTGACAAACCGGCCTGCCGCTAGACTGCCTGCTTCGCCCTTGTTTGCATTCTTGCCCGCCATGCCCGGCCACGCCCCTTTGCTCGAAGTTGATGGCCATCTGGCCCGCATCACCCTGCGCCGGCCTCGCCTGGCCAACCGCCTGGAGCCCAGCGACTTGCTGGACTTGCAGGCGCAGCTGCAAGAGGTGAATGCGCGCGAGGAGCTGCGCGTGCTGCTGCTGCGCGGCGAGGGCCGGCATTTCTGCAGTGGATTCAATATCGACGCGGTGCCGGGCCTCGACGCCGGCGCCCTGTTTGCCGAGCTCAGTGATGCCTGGGAGAATGCCCGCCCGGTGACCGTGGCCCAGATCCAGGGCGGCGTCTACGGCGGCGCGACCGACCTGGCCCTGGCCTGCGATTTCCGCCTTGGGCAGCCGGCCTGCGAGATGTTTGTGCCGGCGGCCAAGCTGGGCCTGCATTTCTACCGCGGCGGCATGGAGCGCTATGTCAGCCGCCTTGGCCTGCCCTGGGCCAAGAAGGTCTTGCTGGCGGGTGCCACGCTGGACGCGCAGGAGATGCTGCGCAGCGGCTTTCTCGACCAGTTGCTGCCCGATGCGGCGGCGCTGGAAACCGCCACGCAGGAACTTGTGGCCCAGCTGCTGGCCATGGCGCCGCTGGCGCTGCTGGGCATGAAGAAGCACTTGAATGCGATCGCGCGCGGCCAGCTGGACCCGGCTGCGCTGCAGGCCGACATCGCCCGGGCCAATGCGTCCAGCGATCTGGCCGAGGGCGTGGCGGCCTGGCAGGCGCGCCGTACGCCGCGTTTTGAGGGGCGCTGAAACGCTCGGCGGCCGCATGTTTGCCGGGGTCCGACAGGGGCTGCAAGGCCCGTGTTTGGGGCGCTCTAGGGGAATCCCCTCCCTCTGTGTCTGGGGCCGGCGGGCGGCGCCGGCGCCGGATCGGCCTCCAGATGGTGGAAAATAGCGGGGTTCGCCCATTCGGGCGGCGGCTTCGGCAACGGAGTCACCGGCCCGGCATGGCTAGCTCCCACTAACTCACTATCAGGACCGACGTGGCCAAGGACAGTACTAAAACGACCATCGAAGCCGATGGTCTGCGTTACCGCTCTAAAGCACCGGGTTCGCCGTTCGCGGCGACCTCTTCCTTTGGTGCCGCAACCATGTCGTGCTTTTTGTGCGGCAAGCACCGCCCGCGCGCGATGCTGAAATCCAAGAAGCTCTTGGGCAAGTCGCAGCCCGTCTGCGCACCGTCGTGCAAGGAACTCGACGAACAACTCAGCAAGGGCTGAGCGGACACGCCAGCGCGCCCCGAGTGGCGCGCTGCGTTCCAGAATTCAACGCCGGCGAGCCTGGCCCGCTCAGGCCTGCTGCCGGAAGCAGCGCCCGCACACCGCCCGGTAGCGGGCGTTGCCACCAATTTCCACTTGATTGCCTTCGGTGACCTTGCGGTTGTTGGCGTCGACACGCATATTCATCGTGGCCTTGCGGCCGCAGTCGCAGATGGTCTTCATCTCGTCCATCTCGTCCGCCAGAGCCAGCAATGTGGCGGATCCGGGGAACAATTCGCCCTGGAAATCGGTGCGCAAGCCGTAGCAGATCACCGGCACATTGCGCACATGCGCCAGCTCATGCAGCGCCCAGACCTGGGGTTTGAGTAGAAACTGCGCCTCGTCAATCAAGACGCAGGACACCTCCGGCAGTTGTAGCGGCAGGGCCAGGAAATCCGTCTCGGGCCCAAACACCTCCGCCTCGCGCTGCGGCCCCAAGCGTGAGGTGATGGTGCCGCGCCCGTAGCGATCGTCGATCTGCGCGCTGAACAGCCGCACGCGGTGGCCGCGCTCCTCGTAGTTGTGCGCCACCTGCAGCAGGGCGGTGGATTTGCCGGCATTCATGGCCGCGTAACGAAAAAACAGTTTGGCCATGTCGAGGGGCTCGGGCTGCAAAAAGGTTGGAAAGCCAGCCCGGGAGGGCGAATTGGCGCGCCCAGCGCCCGCATCTGAGGGGGAGGGGCCGGCCGGCGTGCGCGATTGTGACAAAACCTGGGGCAAGCGAGGTAGTCAAAGCCACGCCCGGCCGCCTACTATGGTTCAGAGGGCAGAGGAAAGCAGTCCAGCACATTCAGGCCTAGGCGCCCCTCGCGCTGATGGTCGGCACCGTGAACCCGCGACAACAATGAGCAAAGACACCTACACCAGCGTCAGTGACAACGGTCTGCGTTATGAGTCCAAACTGGGCGGTTCGCCCTTTCTGGGCAGCGGTCATACCCGCTCTTGCTTCAAATGCGGCAAACACCGCACCCCCAACAACCTGATGTCCAAGCGCGTGCTGGGCCGCACCGAAGTGGTGTGCAAGCCGGCCTGCGTGAAGCCGGAAAAGCAGGCCTGAACGAAACTGCTCCGGCGGCTTGCTCGCCGAGCGCTCAGGCAGCGAGGCCGGCCGAGGGCGGGGGCGTCCAGCGATCCGGATTCAGGATCAGCAAGCCTTGAGCCCGCGCACGTTTGGCCAGGACCAGCACGGCGCGGTCGCGCGACAGCAGCCATTGCGCCCGCTGAGCCAGGGCCAGGTCGATGAACTTCTGATCATCCGGGTCGCGGCAGACCAGGCGCACGGCCGGAGGGCTGGCGCTGGCGATCATCTGGCAATGCTGCTCGAACTGGCTTTCGATCCAGGCGAGATCGGGTTTGAACTGGGCGGCGACCCCGCGGCCCAGCACATGGCGAAGCTCGTCGAGCATGGCCGTCTCGCCGATCCATTGCACCTGCCGGCCGACCACGGCCTGTGCCAGAGCCTGCACTCGCGGGTCGCGAAACACCAGCCAGTCCATGATGACCTGGGTGTCGATGACGATGCGCGGGGCGGTGTGGGCGGAATCGGTCGCTGGGGAATCGGGCATGGGAAGCCGCGGCCAGGCCGCTTGAAATCGGATCGTGTGGCGGGTTGCGGTCGTGTGCGGCAGGGCCTGCGGCCTCGGGTCCGCAAGCGGGCTGAGCGGCCCGGAACTTCGGCAAAGCGAGGCAGCATAGCGCCTTCCGAAGCCCTGGCTTGTGTGTTCTCGTTGATCTGATCTACAATCGCGGGCTCTTCAGCAGGCCTTGCTGAGAATTTTCCATGGATTCACGGAATGCCGCCGGCGGTGAACAAACCCGCTGGCGATTTGTCACTGGATCTTTGTGAGGATTTCAGGCGTGTGTCGCATCCCGCGTTGGTGCCGGGTGTGCCGCGTCAGCCGGTCAAGGTTTGCGCTCATCCTGAGTGATGCTGCTGAAGTGTGTGACTTCAAACGGGAACAAGTTACTTATGCCAACCATCAATCAGCTCGTGCGCCACGGCCGTCAGGCCGAGGTCACGAAATCCAAGTCGCCGGCAATGCAGAATTGCCCGCAACGCCGCGGCGTTTGCACCCGCGTCTACACCACGACTCCGAAGAAGCCGAACTCGGCTCTGCGTAAGGTTGCCAAGGTGCGCCTGACCAACGGTTTCGAGGTCATCTCCTACATCGGCGGTGAAGGCCACAACCTGCAAGAGCACAGCGTGGTGCTGGTGCGCGGCGGTCGTGTCAAGGACTTGCCGGGTGTGCGTTACCACATCGTGCGCGGTTCGCTGGACTTGCAAGGCGTGAAAGACCGCAAGCAGTCGCGTTCCAAGTACGGCGCGAAGCGTCCGAAGAAGTAATCAAAGAGTCATGTCGGCCCGGCATTCTGCTGGCGCCAGGCGTTTTTGCGGTTTCAGCCATTCCCAAGATTGGCCGCTACCGAGTAAGTGGATGCCCCAGAAGTCGGTGGTCATCCAAAGGTGCAGGGCAGTTGCCCGTACCCACTGAAGCAAGAGGAAGAATCCCATGCCACGTCGTCGCGAAGTACCCAAGCGCGAGATCCTGCCTGATCCCAAGTTCGGCAATGTTGATCTGTCCAAGTTCATGAACGTCATCATGGAGTCGGGCAAGAAGGCGGTTGCAGAGCGCATCATTTACGGTGCTCTGGAACAAGTCGAAAAGAAGGTTGGCAAGGACCCGCTGGAAGTGTTCCTGGTTGCCTTGAACAACGTCAAGCCGATGGTCGAAGTGAAGTCCCGCCGCGTTGGCGGTGCGAACTACCAAGTTCCCGTGGAAGTTCGTCCCGTCCGCCGGATGGCTCTGGCCATGCGTTGGTTGAAGGAGTCGGCCCGCAAGCGTGGTGAAAAATCCATGTCGCAGCGTCTGGCCAACGAGCTGCTGGAAGCAGCTGAAGGCCGCGGCGGCGCCATGAAGAAGCGTGACGAAGTTCACCGCATGGCCGAAGCCAACAAGGCCTTCTCGCACTTCCGCTTCTAATTTACTTCGATTCAGCCGCCTCGGGTTTCTACTGACCCGCTGGCGGCTCCTGCCTTTCTGGAGTGACATCATGGCACGCAAGACCCCCATCGAGCGCTACCGCAATATCGGTATCTCGGCGCACATCGACGCTGGCAAGACCACGACGACCGAGCGTATCCTTTTCTACACCGGTGTGAACCACAAGATCGGTGAAGTGCATGATGGCGCGGCCACCATGGACTGGATGGAGCAAGAGCAAGAGCGTGGTATCACCATCACCTCGGCTGCGACCACCTGCTTCTGGAAGGGCATGGACATGTCCTACCCCGAGCACCGCTTCAACATCATCGACACCCCCGGACACGTGGACTTCACCATTGAAGTTGAGCGTTCGATGCGTGTGCTCGACGGTGCTTGCATGGTTTACTGCGCTGTGGGTGGCGTGCAGCCCCAGTCGGAAACCGTCTGGCGCCAAGCCAACAAGTACAAGGTGCCTCGTCTGGCCTTTGTGAACAAGATGGACCGTACCGGCGCCAACTTCTTCAAGGTCTACGATCAGATGCGTCTGCGTCTGAAGGCCAACCCTGTGCCCGTGGTCATCCCCATCGGCGCTGAAGAAAACTTCAAGGGCGTGGTTGACCTGATCAAGATGAAGGCCATCTTCTGGGACGAAGCCTCCCAGGGCATGAAGTTCGACTACCGCGACATCCCTGCCGAGCTGCAGGCTGATGCGCAAAAGTGGCGCGACAACCTGGTTGAAGCCGCTGCCGAGTCGAATGAAGACATGATGAACAAGTACCTGGAGTCTGGCGAGCTGAGCGAAGCCGAAATCCTGGAAGGCATCCGTGCCCGTACGCTGGCTGCTGAAATCCAGCCGATGTTCTGCGGTACCGCGTTCAAGAACAAGGGCGTGCAACGCATGCTGGACGGCGTGATCGACTTCCTGCCCTCGCCGGTGGACGTTCCTCCCGTGCCGGGCACGGACGAGAACGACCAGCCGTCGTCGCGCGATGCGTCCGACGATGCCAAGTTCTCGGCTCTGGCCTTCAAGCTGATGACCGACCCCTACGTCGGTCAGCTGACCTTCGTGCGCGTCTACTCGGGCGTGCTGAAGTCGGGCGACTCGGTGTTCAACCCGATCCGCGGCAAGAAGGAGCGTATTGGTCGTATTCTGCAGATGCACGCCAACCAGCGTGAAGAAATCTCGGAAATTCTGGCCGGCGACATCGCTGCTTGCGTGGGCCTGAAGGACGTCACCACCGGTGAAACCCTGTGCGATCCGGAAGCCGTGATCACCCTGGAAAAGATGGTCTTCCCTGAGCCCGTGATCTCGCAGGCCGTGGAGCCCAAGACCAAGGCTGACCAGGAAAAGATGGGTATCGCCCTGGGCCGTCTGGCCAAGGAGGATCCGTCCTTCCGCCTGCGTACCGATGAAGAATCGGGCCAGACCATCATTTCTGGCATGGGCGAGCTCCACCTGGAAATTATTGTCGACCGCATGAAGCGCGAGTTCGGCGTGGAAGCCAACGTCGGCAAGCCGCAAGTGGCCTACCGCGAAACCATCCGCAAGTCGGCCACCGACGTGGAAGGCAAGTTCGTGCGTCAGTCGGGCGGTAAGGGTCAGTACGGTCACGTCGTGCTGACCGTCGAGCCGCAAGAGCCGGGCAAGGGCTTCGAGTTCGTGGACGCCATCAAGGGCGGTGTGGTTCCTCGCGAATTCATCCCGGCCGTGGAAAAGGGCATCATCGACAGCCTGCCGAATGGCGTGCTGGCCGGTTACCCCGTGGTGGACGTGAAGGTCACGCTGACCTTCGGTTCGTACCACGAAGTGGACTCGAACGAAAACGCCTTCAAGATGGCCGCTTCGATGGGCTTCAAGGACGGCTGCCGCAAGGCATCGCCCGTGATCCTGGAGCCGATGATGGCCGTGGAAGTCGAAACGCCGGAAGACTACGCCGGTACGGTGATGGGCGATCTGTCCAGCCGTCGCGGCATGGTCCAAGGTATGGACGACATGGTCGGCGGTGGCAAGATCATCAAGGCCGAAGTTCCGCTGTCGGAAATGTTCGGTTACTCGACGACCCTGCGTTCCGCCACCCAAGGCCGCGCCACCTACACGATGGAGTTCAAGCACTACGCTGAAGCTCCGAAGAACGTGGCTGACGCCATCATCACCGCCCGCGGCAAGTGATGACCCTGAAGCGCTGAATCCTCCAACCGAGGCTTCCGCGCTTCTTCTCATTCGAGATCGTCTTTCTCAGGTTCTGCCCGGTTGCCAGTCGCCGGGAATCGCAGGCCTGAGGGAAACGCTAAACCCTGAGACTGGCGACCTGTTCTTTTTGGAGCAATTGCAATGGCAAAGAGTAAATTTGAACGCACCAAGCCGCACGTCAACGTCGGCACCATCGGTCACGTGGACCATGGCAAGACGACCCTGACGGCTGCGATCGCGACCGT
>NZ_JBXAGJ010000035.1:0-33438 GCF_058794035.1 Roseateles sp. GW835-FHT13E02 | reverse complement strand
TACCCGCGCGCTTCAAGCGCTGACTCGGCGCCACTGTTTGACCACAGTGAGCGCAGCGAACGGAGGGAGATTGGCGCAGCTGAGCCGCGGAGCGAGCAGAGAGGGGAGTCGGCTCGCAGAGCCGACCCGCGAACTATGAGCCCGGCGGCGGGACGAGGCACCGCAGCGAGAAGGATTGATGCATCGGAGGTCCGGGCCGTCTTGCCTGCCCCAAAAAAAAGCCCCAGGCACAAGGCCTGAGGCTGGAATCCACCCAGGGGCGGTGGAGGAGACAACTGAAGTTGAGAAAGCTATTGCAGCTTCCGTGCCAACTTCATGACCTCCCGCACCATGGCCCTCAGGTTTGCAAGCGGAAGGAGCCGACGATGGCGGCCAGCTGATGGGCTTGCTGCTTCAGGCTTTCGGACGCTGCGGCCGATTCCTCGACCAAGGCCGCGTTCTGCTGCGTGTTGTGATCGAGCTGGGACACGGCGGTGTTGACCTGGGTGATGCCCGCGCTTTGCTCGCGTGTGGCGGTGGAGATCTCGCCCAGCAAGGCGGTCACGTGCCGCACCTGGCCGACCAGTGACTCCATGGTCCGGCCGGCTTCGGCGGCCACTTCCGAACCGCTCTCGACCTTGCTGACGCTGTCGCCGATCAAGGCCTTGATCTCGCGAGCCGCTTGCGCGCTGCGCTGGGCCAGCACACGCACCTCGCCGGCCACCACGGCAAAGCCGCGGCCCTGCTCGCCAGCACGCGCGGCTTCCACGGCTGCATTCAAGGCCAGGATGTTGGTCTGGAAGGCGATGCCATCGATCACACCAATGATGTCGGCGATCTTCTTGGAGCTGCCATTGATCTGGTCCATGGTGCTGACCACACGATGCACCGCTTCGCCACTCAGCTCGGCCGTGCGTGAGGCCTGGTGGGCCAGCTCGTTGGCTTGCTGGGCGGTCTCGGCATTGGTCTTCACGGCGGCGGCCATCTCGTCCATCGAGGCGGCGGTTTCTTCCAGCGCGGCGGCCTGCTGCTCGGTGCGGGCGCTGAGGTCGTGGCTGCCCAGCGAAATCTCGCCCGAGGCACCGGACACGGCCACGGCGCTCTCACGGATCTGCTCCACGGTCTGCGACAGCTGGTGTTGCATGCGCTGCATGGCCTGCAGCAATTGCCCCATTTCATCGTCACTCTCGACCGAGATGGGTTCGCTCAAATCGCGCTGGCTGATCTGCGCCGCCACATGCAGGGCTTGGCGGAGCGGCCGCATGATGGAAGCAATGATGCGCCAGGCCAGGCCCACGCCGGCCGCCAGGGCCAGGCCGAAAACCCCCATCACCACCCAGATCGACTGGCGGTAGCGCTGCTGGCTGGCCTGGTACTCCTGCTCGGCCACCAGCAACTGCTCGTCCACCAGGGCCGACACGGCATTGGTGAAGGGGTCGATGGCGGGGTACAGCTCCTGGGTGGCGAACTGCTCCAAACCGGCCGCATCGCCGCTCTGCAGCAGCGCACGCAGCTTGAGCGTGGCCGCATCCGCCTTGCCGCGCAGGGGCTGTGCCTCGGCCAGCAGGCGGGCTTCATTGCCTTCGATGCGGGTGGCGGTGTAGGCCGCCCACTGTCGCTGCACCAGCTCCTGGGCCTCATCCACCAGCTTGAGCCCGGTGGCGGCGTCCAGCTGCTTGGCGCGCACCTTGTGGGTGGTGTCGACGATGTTGACAGCGTAGGCGTCGGACACCTGTTTGAGCTGCTTGAGCGGCACGACCCGGTCCGAGTAGACCGTGTCCATGCTGTCATTCATGCGCCCCATGCTCATGAGGCACCAGCCGCCCACCACGGCCAGCAAGGCCATGAGCACAAAAGCCAGCAGAACCAGACGCGACTTGATGCTGTTCAACTTCTTCATAGAGCACCCAATTCGTCGCAAAGAAGATCGCGACCGGTGATGCACTTTAAGGTGCTGTTATCTTTTGCGGGCGCGCTTCTGCGCCGACACCACACTCAAATCGGCAAATCGGCAAATCGGCAAAAGTGCGCAATTCAGTTTCAGGCAAGAAAAACCGCCCCTCGGGGCGGTTGCTCCTTCCGGCAGGCCCGCGGCTCAGGGTTTGGCCAGCAGGTTCTGTTGCATGAACAGAATCGTGGCGTAGAGCAGGTAGTCCTGGTTCTCCTTGCGGGCGAAACCATGGCCTTCGTTCTCGGCGCGCAGGTACCAGACCGGCGTGCCTTGTTCGCGCACCTTGGCGACGATCTGCTCGGCCTCGGTGTAGGGCACACGCGGGTCGTTCTTGCCCTGCACCACGAACAGCGGCTTCTTGATCTTGGCCGCATGGGTCAGGGGCGAGATCTGGTCCAGGAAGGCCTTCATCGCCGGATCGCGCTCGTCACCGTACTCGACACGACGCAGATCGCGGCGGTAGCTCTCGGTGTTGTTGAGGAAGGTGACGAAGTGCGAGATGCCGACGATGTCGATGGCGCCGACGATGCGGTCCGCATAGTGGCTGGCCACGGCCAGGCTCATATAGCCGCCGTAGCTGCCGCCCGTGACCATCACGCGTGAGGCATCCAGCCCGGGCTGGGTGGCGATCCAGTCCAGCAAGGCGCCGATGTCCTTGACCGAGTCTTCGCGCTGGTAGCCGTTGTCCAGGTCGAGGAAGGTCTTGCCGAAGCCGCTGGAACCGCGCACATTGGGCTGGATGATGGCCACGCCCAGCTCCTGCAGGTAGTAGTTGCTGCGGCCCATGAAGCCAGCCGTGGCCTGGCCCTCGGGGCCGCCGTGGATGCTGATCAGCACCGGGCGCTTGCCGCTGAATTTGTCGGCCGGCGGCAGGCTCAGCAGGCCCGAGATGCTGCGGCCATCAAAGCTCTTCCAGCGCACCACCTGCTGGTCGCCGAAGCGGCGGGTGTCGATGCCGGGCGGCGCGTAGGGCTCGGTCCAGCGCACGATCTTGCCCTTGGCATCGAGGCTGTAGATCTGGTTCGGGCCTTGCGCCCCGTTGAGGCTGAACATCAGCTCGCCGCGCTTGGGGTCGAAGCTGGCGGCGCTGATGCTGCCGCTGGGCAGGCTGGGCGAGGGCTGCGGCTTGAAGCTGCGGCCATCGAAGAAGCGCAGCTCGCTGCGGCCGTCGATATTGAACTGCAGGGCCAGGCGCTTGCCGTCTTCGGTCAGGCTGGCGCCGGTGACGTCCCAGGGCACGCCGGTGGCGATGCGCTCCAGCCGGCCATCGGCCAGTTGGTAGCGGGCCAGCTCATTGAACTCGCCGAAGCGGTTGCTGACCACAAGCAAGGCCTTGCGTCGGGCGTGAAGGCGCCGGGCGCATGGGTGGCGCGCAACTGCTCGCCAGGCGCAGGCAAGACCTGACGCTTTTCACCGGTGGCAAGGTCCATCAGCCAGATGCGCGATTCATTGGCCGAGATGTACTCGCTCAGCGCCAGCCGCTTGTCATCGCGCGAGACCGCGCCCACGCCCCAGCCGCCGCCGGGCAGCTCGGCGAGCTTGCGCTTGGCGGCGGGCTTCTCGGGGTCCATCAACCAGAGCTCGGTCATCACCTGGGCGCGGCTGCCGCCCTGGGCCGTGCGGTCCAGCGGCACCGAGGTCACCAGCATCTGGCTGCTCTGATGCAGCCAGCCATTCATGGCGTGGCGCTGGTCGGGGTCGGTCAGCAGCACCGGCTCCTTGCTGGCGGCATCCAAACGGTAGAGCTGGGCCACCTCATTGCCACCGCTGGCGCGGGCGAACACGATGTAGCGGCCCTGGCGCGGCTCGTAGCTGGCGTCCTGCACCGGATCGGCGGCATCGGTCAGCGGCTCCAGCGCGCCGCCCGGTTGGCTGAGGCGGAACAGCTGCGAGGTGTTGCCGCCGGCCTTGCGGTGGGCCACCAGCATCTCGCGCTTCTTGGGGTGCCAGTCGACAAAGCTGTGGCCGCGGAAATCGTTGTAGCGGCCCACCGCATCGGCCAGGGCCTGGGGCACCGGCGGCACGCCTTGCAAGAGCAGATTGGCATTGGGACTGAGGATCGGGGCGGCCACGGCCGCGGCGGGTTCGGCCGCCTCCACCCAGCGCGGTGCGGCGGCCAGCAAGGGCAGGCTCAGGGCCAGCAGCTGCACGCTGCGGCGCAGGCCGGGGCCGGTGTTCTTCATCATCATGGAACGCGCAGGCCGCGAGACGGGCGCAAACTCAGGAAGCAAGGCAGATGGCATGGTGAACCCTGTGTCGATTGGAAGAGCAAGGTGGAAAGGTAGCGGCCAGGTCTGCCCCGCAGCCCGCCAGCAAGGGCCTGATTCTTTCCGCAAGCCGGCGCGCCGACCAAGCCCATCAGACGAAGCGGGATTCTGTGGGCATGAACGCCGTTGGGCCCGACACACGTGCTTCAGGCCTCGGCTCCGGTGCCGGCCGAATCCAGGGCTTGCAGCACCGCCAATGCCGCATGGGCCAGGCCCAGATCCATGCCACCGGGCACCTGAGGCTCGCGCGGGTTGATGCGCAGCAAGCGGCCCTGCTGATGTTGAATCACTCGGTGGCTGAAATGCCGCACCGAGGGCACATCGCTGCCCGCGCCGATCTCGATCACCAGCGGCCGGCGCGCGCGGGCCAGCAGCGTCTGAAGGCGCTCGCCCTGCTCGGCGCTGCGTTCGTCCTGCCAGCTCCAGTCGCCGAACATCAGGATGTTGGGACGGGCCAGGCCGCCGCAGCGCGGGCAGACCGGTGCGGCATTGAGCAGCAGGCAGGCCTCGGCATCCACCTCGGGCTCGAAATCATCGGCCGGCCAGATCGCCTGACCACAGCCGGCCAGGCATTGCAGGTGGTGGATGGAGCCGTGGCATTCATGCAGCAGCTCCGGCGCGTAGCCGGCCTTCTGAAACTGGCCGTCGACATTGCTGGTGAACACCGCCAGGCCGAGCGGCAGACGCTCGCCCCAGCGGCGCAGGATGTCGAAGCCGGCATGGGGCTGGGTCTGGCGGTAGAGCTGCAGGCGGTGGCCGTAAAAGCCCCAGGCCAGGCGCGGCTGGCGCTCGAAAGCCAAGGGGTTGGCGATGTGCTGAAAGCTCAGGTTCGCACGGGCCAGGGCCGGGTAGGCACGCCAGAAGCCCTCGCGGCCGCGGTAATCCGGCAGGCCTGAATCAACGCCCATGCCCGCGCCGGCCGCCACCAGCAGCAGATCGGCCTGCTCCAGCAGCTCCAGGGCATGGGCGATCTGGGCGGCCGACAGGCCGTGCAACGGGGGCGACTCCAGGGACTCGGAAAACAAAGAAGCAGATGCGTCGCTCATGCCCCATTGTTCCCGAGCCACAGCCGGGTCGCAGACGCTTTGAGCTGTCTGCGCAGAGCTTGCGTCAGCTCAAAGTGGCACGGCGGCGGCAGGCGCCCAATGCCGACATGGGCACGAACAAGCATGCCCGCAGCAGCAGCAACAGCAAGGAGTGATCGATGTTGAACCTGTTCAAAGACCTGTTCTCTTCCGATGTCGGCCTGATGAGCGCCGCCGTGATTGCCATCACGCTGGGCATGGGCGCGTTCTATGTGCGCTACTTTTTGAGCCACATCGCCAGCGACACCGCGGCTCACCGCAACGATTGAGCGCTGAACGCTGAGCGTCGCGCGCCAAGGCGACGCACGCTCAGAGCTCCAGCACGAAGTTGTCGCGCCCCTGCGATTTGGCGCGGTACATGGCGGCATCGGCCCGCTCGATCAGCGCCGCCGCGCTCTCGCCTGAACCGGCCAAGGCCAGGCCCAGGCTGGTGCGTACGGCCAGGCTCAGACCGTTGCTGAGCACAAAGGGCTGGCGGATGTGGGAGAGGATCTTGCTGGCCAGCGGCTCCAACTCGTGGGCCTGCTGCACGTCTTCGAGCAGCACGGTGAACTCATCGCCGGCCAGGCGCGCGACGAAATCGGTTTGCCGCAGGCTCTGGCGCAGGCGCCGGCCGAACTCCTGCAGCACCTCGTCGCCGATGGCGTGGCCGTGGCGGTCGTTGATCTGCTTGAAGCCATCGAGATCCAGGAAACCCAGGGCCAGCTGGGTGCCGTGGCGCTGGGCGCGCAGCAGGCCCTGATCCAGCTGCTCGTGAAAATGGCGGCGGTTGGGCAGGCCGGTCAGGGCGTCGAAGCGTGCCTCCTCGGCCAGCTGCAGCTGCAGCTGCTTCATCGCCGTCAGATCACTGGCCAGGACGAAAAAACCCTGCACCGGACCGCTGCCGTCCAGGCAATCGGGCACATGGCTGAACTGGAAAAAACGCCCGTCCTCCGGGTCCAGGGCCCAGAGCCCGAAATCGCGGCGCTGGCCCTGCAGGGCAGCCTCCACATGCTCGCGGTGGCGGGCGTACTCCGCATCGCCCAGCACCGCCTGCAGGGTCTGGCCCAGCACCTCGGATTCGGGGCGCCCGCACCAATCGATCAGCTTGCGGTTGCAGAACTGCACCCGCTGCTGTGCGTCGACATAGGCAATCACGGCCGGCACGTTGTCGGTGACGCCGCGCAGCCGCGCCTCGCTGGTGCGCAGGGTGCGCTCCTGCTGCTCCAGCCGAGCCCGCTTGCTGCGCAGCTCGATCAACAGGCCCACCTGGCGCGCCAGCACTTCCAGCGCATGAATCTGCGAGGCCGTCAGCTCGCGCGGCTGACTGTCGATGACACACAGCGCGCCCAGGGCATAGCCCTCGGTCGTCAGCAAGGGCGCACCGGCATAAAAGCGCACATGGGGCGAGCCCGTCACCAGCGGGTTGTCGGCAAAGCGCGGATCCAGTCGGGTATCGCGCACCTGCAGCAGCTCGTGCGGCTGGACGATGGCATGGGTGCAGAAGGACTCATCGCGCGGCGTCTCGCGGATATCGAGGCCGCAACAGGCTTTGAACCACTGCCGGTCGGCATCGATCAGGCTGATGGCGGCCACCGGCACGCCGCACCATTCGGCCGCCAGCCGCACCAGATCATCAAACGCCGCTTCGCGCCCGCTGTCGAGAAGCTCCAATGCCTGCAAGGCCTTCAAGCGTTCGGCTTCCTGAGCAGGCACGGGGTAAGACATGAGAGGCTCCAGGCGGGGGGTCGGCGCCATATTAAGCGAGGCCAGCCCCGGCTGCAGAGGCCCCGGTGCGGGACAGACAGGAGCCCCGCGCCAGGCCTCAGTTCTGCGTGATCTTGGAGCCGCGCAGCTTCACATCCGCGGCCGCCTTGACATCGACCGTGCCGCTGGCCTCGATCTGCACACGGCCGCCCTGGATCAGGATGCTGCCGTCTTTTTTCAGCAGCAGGCGGGCCTTGCCGACCACCAGCTCCAGAGAATCGGCCGCCTCGATGCGCAGCTTGCGCCCGACGGTGACGGTCAGGTCCTGATCGACGCTCAGGGTCTGCGAGCCCGTCAGGCTCAGGCGTTCGGGCGGGCGGGGTTGGGGATCGGTGGCCATGGGGTGAGTCCCCTCACAGGCCAGCGGCCACGGCCACCAGCTGATCCAGGGCCGCACCCCAGCCCTGATGGAAGCCCATGGCTTCGTGGGTCTGGCGGCCGGACTCGTCGCTGTGCATCACCGTGGCGGTGTAGAGCGTGCCCCCATCGGCATGCGGCGCCAGGCTGATGACGGCGGTGAAAACGAAGGGATGGGCGGCCGCGTCGGCCGGGCGGAAGCCGGCCTTGAGCGCGCCGGTCCAGACCAGGCGCTCGTTCGGGATCAGCTCCAGATAGCAGCCCTCGTTGGGGTGCTGATCACCGGTGGGCGACTGCATGACGGTGCGGAAGATGCCGCCCGGGCGCAGATCGATCTCGCATTCGACCGTCTGCCAGGGCTTGGGGCAGAACCACTGCATCAGCAGCGCCGGCTCGGTCCAGCAGCGCCAGACCTGAGCGACCGGGGTCGGAATGACGCGTTGCAAGACCAGGTCGAGATGGGGCATGGAGCTCATGGCGGGGTTCCGATCGGCCAAGTGTGGGTGTGGTGGGAAGGCTGCAGGCGATTGTGACCACGCCGGCCGCCCGCGGCAAACCGGCGGCGGTTTTCCCGCGACAGGGCGTGACCCGCAGGGCCATCCCTGTACGCCATCCGCCGTATATGCCAGCGCGAGCCGGCTGCCTACATTGGCTTCGTCAGACCGCAGCTTCCCCCACCAACCCGAAATCCGCAGGAGCCCCGCCATGCCCGTCCCGTCCCAGACCCCCAGCCGCCGCGTCTTCTCGCTGAAAGCCCTGGCCGCCGTCAGCGCACTGGCCGGCCTCAGCGTCACCAGCCTGTCGGCCCAGGCGGCCGACACCATCAAGGTCGGCGTGCTGCACAGCCTGTCCGGCACCATGGCCATCTCGGAAACCGTGCTCAAGGACACGGTGCTGATGGCCATCGACGAGATCAATGCCAAGGGCGGCGTGCTCGGCAAGAAGCTGGAGCCCGTGGTCGTGGACCCGGCCTCCAACTGGCCGCTGTTCGCCGAGAAGACCAAACAGCTGCTCACGCAGGACAAGGTCGCCGTGATCTTCGGCTGCTGGACCAGCGTGTCGCGCAAATCGGTGCTGCCGGTGGTCGAGGAACTCAACGGCCTGCTCTTCTACCCGGTGCAGTACGAGGGTGAAGAGCTGAGCAAGAACGTGTTCTACACCGGCGCCGCGCCCAACCAGCAGGCCATCCCCGCGGTGGACTATCTGATGAGCAAGGACGGCGGCGGCGCCAAGCGTTGGGTGCTTTTGGGCACCGACTACGTCTACCCCCGCACCACCAACAAGATCCTGCGCGCCTACCTCAAGAGCAAGGGCGTGAAGGACACAGACATCGACGAGAAGTACACGCCTTTTGGCCACAGCGACTACCAGACCATCGTCGCCGACATCAAGAAGTTCTCTGCCGGCGGCAAGACCGCCGTGGTCTCCACCATCAACGGCGACTCCAACGTGCCCTTCTACAAAGAGCTGGGTAATGCCGGCCTGAAGGCCAAGGATGTGCCCGTGGTCGCCTTCTCGGTCGGCGAGGAAGAGCTGCGCGGCGTGGACACCAAGCCCCTGGTCGGCCACCTGGCGGCCTGGAACTACTTCATGTCCATCAAAAACCCGGCCAACACCGCTTTCATCCAGAAGTGGAGCGCGTACGCCAAGGCCAAGAAGCTGCCCGGTCATATGGACAAGCCCCTGACCAATGACCCGATGGAGGCCACTTACATCGGCATCCATATGTGGAAGCAGGCGGTCGAGAAGGCCAAGAGCACGGACGTGGACAAGGTCATCGCCGCCATGGCCGGCCAGACCTTCACCGCGCCCTCGGGCATCACCTCCAAGATGGACGAGAAGAACCACCACCTGCACAAGTCGGTGTTCATCGGCGAGATCAAGGCCGATGGCCAGTTCGGCGTGGTCTGGAAGACCCCGGCCCCGGTCAAGGCCAAGCCCTGGAGCCCCTACATCGAAGGCAATGACAAGAAGCCCGATGAGCCGGTGAAGAAGTAACTTTTCTATTGAGCTGACCCAACGGGCCGCGAGGCCCGTGGTTGGCAGCCTTCCCTTGTTGAAACGCGGAGCCCTCATGGCCACACTCGTGCACCGCGCGGCCTCCCTGCTGAGCGCGCTGCTGCTGAGCTTGCTGATGCTGCTACCGACGCCGCCAGCCCAAGCACTGACGCTGGCGCATGCGCGCGCCATGGCCAGCGATGAAGACAGCGAGGCCCGCATCGCCGCACTGCATGCCGCCTTGCTCGCCGCCGCGCAAGCACCCGACCCACGCCTGCAGGCCTTCATCCAGGCCCTGGCCGCCGAGCAACTGAAGACCAGCGGCACGCGCCTGCTGATCCTGCACGCCGATGGCAGCGCCGAGGACGCCCTGAGCGGCGCCCCGCTCAACCCGGTGCCGCAAGACCTGGCCGAGGTGATGATCAACAACCGCCTGCGCGGCGAGTTGGACCAAGCCCTGGCCGCGCTGCAACTGTTCAGCGCCAAACCTGCCGAACGCCTGGCCGCCGCTCAGGCTCTGCAACAGAATGCCAGCGAGCAGCAGCTGCCCTTGCTGGACCGCGCGCTGGCCCGCGAGAGCCATGAAGACGTGCGGGCCGAACTGAGCCTGGCGCGCGCCGCCGCCTTGGCCGGCAGCAGCGACCCGAGCCTGCGTCTGCAAGCTGCGCGCGAGCTGGGCCGCTCAAACCGGCCCGCCACCCAGCTGCTGATCAACCAGCGCCTGGCCGAAGAGACCGACCCCAATGTCAAAAGCGCGCTGGCCGCCTCGCTGCGCAAGCTGGAGTCCAGCCTGGCCTGGGGCGAGCGCCTGGGCGAGCTGTTCACCGGCCTGAGCCTGGGCAGCATCCTGCTGCTGGTGGCCCTGGGCCTGGCCATCACCTACGGGCTGATGGGCGTGATCAATATGGCCCATGGCGAGCTGATGATGATGGGCGCCTACGCCACCTATCTGGTGCAGCTGGCCTTCCGCCAGTGGCTGCCTGCCACTGCGTTTGACTATTACTTGCTGGCCGCCCTGCCGGCCGCCTTTCTGGCCGCGGCGGCCGTCGGCGCGCTGATGGAGCGCCTGGTGCTACGCTGGCTCTATGGCCGGCCACTGGAAACCCTGCTGGCCACCTGGGGCATCAGCCTGGTGCTGATGCAGGCGGTGCGCAGCCTCTTCGGCGCGCAGAACGTCAGCGTCGAAAACCCGGCCTGGATGAGCGGCGGCCTGCAGCTGCTGCCCTCGCTGTCCCTGCCCTGGAATCGGCTGCTGATCATGGGCTTCGCCCTGGCGGTGCTGGCCGGCATGAGCCTGCTGCTGCGACGCACCCGCCTGGGCTTGTTCGTGCGCGGCGTGACGCAGAACCGCGCCATGGCCTCCTGCATGGGCGTCAACACCGCCCGCACCGACACCTACGCCTTCGCCCTGGGTTCGGGCATCGCCGGCCTGGCCGGTTGCGCGCTGAGCCAGATCGGCAATGTCGGCCCCGACCTGGGCCAGAGCTATATCGTCGACGCCTTCATGGTGGTGGTGCTAGGCGGCGTCGGCCAACTGGCCGGCACGGTCTACGCCGCGCTCGGCCTGGGCCTGGGCAACAAGCTGCTGGAGGGCATGGTCGGCGCGGTGCTCGCCAAGATCGCCGTGCTGGTGTTCATCATCGTCTTCATCCAGAAGCGGCCGCAGGGCATCTTCGCGATGAAGGGGCGGGTGGTGGAGGCTTGAATGGGGCTGCTTTTGGTTTATTCGAGTCGGTGCGTGGGAAGCGGACTCCGGCCGAGTGCCTCCGCTCATGTCCCCCGGGCGGGGCTGCGCCCCGCCCTCCTCCTTGACTTCGCTTCGACACTCGGCCGAAGCCCGCTTCCAGCCAACGATGGGCGTTCGCCATGCCAGCAAAGGCTGGGCGGGTGCTCTGCGGAACGAAGTCAAGGAGGAGACCCAGGCGCAGCCTGGGGCGGGGGACATGAGTGCAGCAGAGTGCCCGCCCAGCCGCCCTCCGAAACAACAACATTCCCCAGGGCCGATCAATGATTCTCGCGAAGCAGAACTCTCAATTCCTCAGCCCCCGCGCCTGGCTGCTCGTCGCCTGCGCCCTGCTGCTGATCTGCGTGCTGGCGCCGGTGCTGAACCTGTGGGTGCCCGAGGGTCAGGTCTTGCACTTGAGCGACTACGGCGTGGCCTTGCTGGGCAAGTTCATGTGCTACGCCATCTGCGCCCTGGCCATGGATCTGATCTGGGGCTTTGCCGGCATCCTCTCGCTGGGCCATGGCCTGTTCTTCGCGCTCGGCGGCTATGTGATGGGCATGCATCTGATGCGCCAGATCGGTCGCGAAGGCCAGTACCAAAGCACCCTGCCCGACTTCATGGTCTTCCTCGACTGGAAGACCCTGCCCTGGCATTGGCAGCTCAGCGACAGCTTTCTCGCCACCCTGGTGCTGGTGCTGGCGGTGCCGGGCGGCCTGGCCTTTGTGTTCGGCTACTTCGCCTTCCGCTCGCGCATCAAGGGCGTGTACTTCTCCATCATCACCCAGGCCCTGACCTACGCGGCCATGCTGCTGTTCTTCCGGAATGAGACGGGTCTCGGTGGCAACAACGGCTTCACCGATTTCAAGCGCATCCTCGGCCAGCCCATCCACACGGCGCAGACCCGCATGGTCTTGTTCGTGCTCAGTGGCCTGGCCTTGGTGGGCTGCTATCTGCTGGCGCGCTGGCTGACGCGATCCAAGTTCGGCCGCGTGCTGCAGGCCGTGCGTGACGCCGAATCCCGGCTGATGTTCTGCGGTTACTCACCCCTGCCTTACAAGCTCTGCATCTGGACCGTCTCGGCCATGATGTGCGGCCTGGCCGGCGCGCTCTACGTGCCGCAGGTCGGCATCATCAACCCGAGCGAGATGAGCGTGGCCAACTCCATCGAGATCGCGGTCTGGGCCGCGGTCGGCGGGCGCGGCAGCCTGCTGGGGCCGATCGCCGGCGCCTTTGCCGTCAACGGGGCCAAGAGCTGGCTGACGGTCAGCGCGCCCGAGTTCTGGCTCTACTTCCTCGGCGCGCTCTTCATCGCCGTCACCCTCTTTCTGCCGCAGGGGCTGGCCGGTCTGGTCTCCCGATTCAGCACACAGCGAAAGGCAGGCCAGGCATGAGCCCCGATCTGCTCGAACAAGGCCAGGAGCGCCTGGCCGAACAGCAAGGCAAACATGGCGGCGACCGCAGCCCCGGCTACGCCCGCCCGCACCGCGCCGGCGAGCTGGACCTGACCCATGGTCGCATCCTCTACCTCGAAGACGTGCACGTCGCCTTCGACGGCTTCAAGGCCATCAACGGCCTGTCACTGGACATCGTACCGGGCGAGCTGCGCTGCATCATCGGCCCCAATGGCGCGGGCAAGACCACGATGATGGACATCATCACCGGCAAGACCCGGCCCGACCGGGGCGAGGTCTTCTTCGGCGGCACCATCGACCTGCTGCGCCACAGCGAGGCCGAGATTGCCTCCATGGGCTTGTGCCGCAAGTTCCAGAAGCCCACGGTGTTCGAGGCGCTGAGCGTGTTCGAGAACCTCGAGCTGGCCCTGCAAGGCCCGCGCGGCGTCGCGGCGGCGCTTTGGCACCGGCTCAGCGGCGCGCAGCGCGACCGCCTGGCCGAGGTGCTGGAGCTGATCCAGCTGCAGGCCGAGGCGCAACGCCCGGCCGGCCTGCTCAGCCACGGCCAGAAGCAATGGCTGGAGATCGGCATGCTCTTGATCCAGGAGCCCAAGCTGCTGCTGCTCGACGAGCCCGTGGCCGGCATGACCGACCAGGAAACCGAGCGCACGGCCGAGCTCTTTCTGCAGCTGAAGGGCCGGCACAGCCTGATCGTGGTCGAGCACGACATGGGCTTTATCGCCCGCCTGGGCGGCACCGTCACCGTGCTCTGCGAAGGCCGCGTGCTGGCCCAGGGCCCGCTGTCTCAGGTGCAGGCCGACGAACGCGTGATCGAGGTCTACCTCGGACGTTGAGCGGCATGCACACACGATCCATCAACCCTTCCTCCTCCTGCCTGCCATGCTGATCGCCCAGAACCTCCAGCAGTACTACGGCGGCTCGCACATCCTGCGCGATGTCTCGCTGCGCGTGCAGCCCGGCCGCATCACCGTGCTGCTGGGCCGCAACGGCGTCGGCAAGACCACCTTGCTCAAGTCGCTGATGGGCCTGGTGCCGGTGAAAAGCGGCGAGGTCCGACTCAAGGGTCAGGACATCACGCGCGCCAAGCCCTTCGAGCGCGCCCGCGCCGGCATCGGCTACGTGCCACAAGGGCGCGAAATCTTCGGCCGCCTGACCGTGGCCGAGAACCTGGCCCTGGGCCTGGCCACACGGCCGGCCGGCACGCCCATTCCGCCCGAGCTGTTCGAGCTCTTCCCGGTGCTGCAGCAGATGCTGCAACGGCGCGGTGGCGACCTCTCGGGCGGCCAACAGCAGCAGCTGGCCATCGCCCGCGCGCTGGCCGCCGGGCCGCGCCTGCTGATCCTTGACGAACCGACCGAAGGCATCCAGCCCAACATCATCCAGGACATCGGCCGCGTCATCCGCCGCCTGGCCGAGCGCGGCCTGGCGGCCAATGGCGGCCAGCCCATGGCCGTGCTGCTGTGCGAGCAGTACTACGACTTCGCCGAGGAATTGGCCGACGACTACCTGGTGCTGGAACGCGGCGCCGTCATCTCGGCCGGCAGCCGCTCGGAGATGGTCAGCCGCGGCGTGCGCCAGCTGGTCTCGATCTGAGTGAAGCCCGCAAAGCGGCTCAGGGCCGCGGACCGGACGCGTTGGCGCGCGAGGCTGAGGGCAACCACTCGCGGTAAAAGCTCTCGAGGCGCGGCCCCTGCTTGCGGATCACCGCATTGATACCTTCGACCGCCCGCGCCCCCAAGGCCGAGCGCGAGCAACCGACATGCACGGTGGTGGCCGCGTCCGCACCGCGCAGCGGCAGCAGGCGCAGCTCCTGGGTGGGCAGGCCCAGCTCGCGGGCGGCAAAGCTGAGCTCGGTGGGAAAGGCAATGATGGCGTCCACCTTGTCGTCCAGCAGCATGCGCAGCAGGCCTGACACACTCGGGTTGCCGTGGCGCACGCTCAGCCGGGCGCCGACCGGCAGGTTCTTGATCATCTGGTCATAGCGCTGCCCCAACGAGCGCCCACCGGCCACACCGACCCGCCAGCCCTCTTGCGGCAGATGGCCCGGCGGCACCGCTTGCAGCAGCTCGGCCAGATCGACCCGGCCCTGGCCATCGGGCAGCAAGGGCAGGCGGCCTGGGCGCTCGCGCTGCAAGGTGACCAGCTGGTAGGGCAAGGCGGTCAGATAGGGCTCGCTGAAATGCACAAAGGCCTCGCGCTCGGGCAGTCGCAAAAAGGCGGCCACGCAGACATTGGGCTTGTTGCGCAGCTCCACGGCGGCGCGGGCGTAGTTGGCGTCCAGCACCTGGTGCTGCAGCTCGGGCAGGCCGGCCTGGAACAGCAGCAAGGCCTTGTCGACAAAGCCCCGGCCCTGGCCCAGGCCTTGCAGAATGGCCGTGGGCGGCGAATGCACCATGACCCATTGCAAGGTCTCTTTCTCGATCGCCGGGCCGGAGGAGACCGCGGCCTGCGGCGCCTGCGCCCGCGCGGCGGGCGCTCCGAACAGCGCCAGCGACAGAGCCAGCGCGAGCCCGCGGGCACTGACCCGGGCGCGTGCCCCGACCCGCTGCCGCCCGTCGCTGTCTTGCCACGTCTTCTTGCTCTGGTCCACGTGCCGTACCCGCCCCCGCCATCTGCTGGGGCCAGCATACCCGAGGCCAGCAGGGCAGTTCTCACATCGCCCAGAGCCGCGGCGAAGCCTCGTCCAAACCCCAGAGCTCGCGCCGCCAGGCGGCCCGGCACTGCCGCAGCAGCTCGAACGCCGGCTCGACCAGGGGCGCCAGCACGCGCAGCACCAGCAGGCGCTCCTGTGCCGCCGTCACGCCGGCGGTGTCACGCAGCGGGTGGGCCTCGATGCAGGCACGCACGGCCTCCAGCGCCCGCTCGCGCCGCTCACGCGACAGCGCCTCGCCGCCCGCGAACACCAGGCTGGCCAGGCAGCGCCGCCCGGCCAGGCCCAGGGAGCCATCCATCAGCAAGGCGTCGCCGCCGTCGATCAGACCACGCTCCAGCCAGACACCCGGGATCTCCAGATGCTGCTGGAACTGTCCTTCCGCGAAGGGCTGGCCGGCCTGCGGCAGGCCCAGGGCCGTGAGGTCCCAGGCCATCAGCTCGGCGCCTGGCGCCAGCTCAAAGCGCACCTCGTTGAGCGCCCGGCAGCCCGGGTAGGCCAGGGCTTCCAGCGGCAGCCATTCCAGCCGCGCGCCGGCGGACAGGCGGGCCTGCAGGCTCTGCGTGGCCATGGCGCCGGTGCTGCTGCGGTAGAAGCGGGTGGCGCCCGGCGTGCTCAGCAAGGCATGGGCGCCCTCGCCCACGCTCAGTTCAATCTCCAAGCGGTCACCCGCAACCAAACCGCTGGGCGGATGGACCAGCACGTTGTGACAGATCGCCTCGCCCTCGGGGTAGAGGCTTTTCAGCACCCGCAGCGGCCCCTCGTGGCGGTGACGGAGCAGGCAACGGCCGCCCTCCAGCCGGTAGTCCAGCGCCAGCCGGGCTCGCCAACCCAGGCTGTCGGGTGTGCAGGGCAAGGCCTCGCCGCGCTCGGGCTGGGGCATGAAAAAGGCCGGATTCGATGGAAAAACGGGGATGCGATGCATCCCCGTGCGGCTCGCAAGAAGCGGGCCAGATTCGATCCGAAGATCAGCCGCGCTGGCGGCGGCGCACCACGGCCAGCAGGCCCAGACCCAGGGCCATCAGGGCATAGGTTTCCGGCTCGGGCACCGGGGCGGTGTTGATGACAAAGGACAGGTTGTCGGCGTAGCCGTCGTTGTCGCTGGAGTTCAGGCGCTCCATGGACAGGCTCAGATTGATCGTCGTCGTGCCCACGGGCAGGAAGCCCTGGGTCTGGCGGTAGAGCAGGCCGGTCTGGTTGCCGCGGTCGGCCGGGGTGACCGGGCCCAGGGTGGCGGAGCCGATTTCGGTGTTGCTGCCATCCAGGAAGGACACGTAAACCAGGGCGTTGTCGCCTTGGCTGGTCCAGCCGCCCAGGTAGCCGTCGAGCTTGAAACTGGCGCTGCCGGTGGCGATCAGGCTGCTCAGATTGCTGACGTCAAACAGCTGGAAGCCCGCCGAGGCCGGCGAGGATTGACCGGCGAACAAGAAGCTGCCACGGTCGACCGGGCCCGGCTGGCTGGGCAACACCCAGTTGCTGCCGTAGGCGACCGACTGGAACAGGTCCACGCCGGCAAAAGCGGTCCAACCGGCGACGCCGCCTTCGGCGTTGCCGTTGACGATCAGGTTCTGGCCCAGGGTGGCGGCGTGGGCGCCGAAGCCAGCAGCGAACAGGGAAAGCGCCAGAACGCCGCGGGTGATGAGCTTGTGGTTCATGATTTGAGAAATGCTTGAGGTTTCGAATAAAGAGAGCGGATGGATCAGGCGCCGAGGCGGTACTGGTCCAGCAGGGCCGGGCCGGACATGGCCGGATCGCTGATCGAGGCCTCGCCGGTTTCCATATGGCCGGCAAAGCGGCGGCTGTAGTCGCCCTGGCCGGCCACACGCACGCTGAAGTCGTACCAGTAGGCGCTTTCGCGCAGCGGCAGACGCAGGGTGGTGCGGGTCTTGGCGGCCAGGTGGATCTGCTGCGGCGCCACGCTGTAGTACTTGTTGGCCGAGAGGATGAAGGTGCAGGCAAAGCTGCCGCTGTTGCTCAGCTCGATCTGCAGCTCGCCATTGGCCACGTCCGGCGTCACGCGCACCTCGGGGTTGGGCTGGGCGGCCGCGGCCACGCGGCGGGCATTGCCGGTGAAGTGGCGGTGGTAGCCGTTGGGGCCCAGGACCCAGAGGTCGTAAGCGCCGTTGGCGGCCGGTTGCCAGCTGCCGGTCAGCTGCTTGCCGGCTTCCACGGTGTAGCGGCGCGGCAGGGCGGTCAGGTTCAGGCGGTCGTAGACATGGAAGACGGCGGCCGGGCCGCTGATGTCACCCAGGCCGTTGCCGGTGTGGGCAAACTGCAGCTCGACACGGGCGGCACCCACGCGGCCGGCGCTGACCTTGACCGCGGCCGTGGTGTGCAGCTCATACGGCAAGGCACGGGCCGGGCGCGGGCCGGCTTCCTGCACCGGCACGTTCAGCGTGGTCGGCGTGGGCGGCGTGGTGGTGCCCGGCAGGGCGCGGGCGCGGTTGGCCAGCTCCAGGGTCTTGGGCAGCTGGGCGAAGAAGGCGCTGTCTTCCGGGTCGCGGAAGTTGAAAGCCGACGTCAAATCACCGGCCACGGCACGGCGCCAGGCGCTGATATTGGGCTCCATCACACCGAAGCGCTTCTCGATGAAACGGATCACCGAGGTGTGGTCGGCCACTTCGGAGTTGACCCAGCCGCCCTTGCTCCAGGGCGAAATCACGTACATGGGCACGCGCGGGCCAAAGCCGTAGGGCTTGTGCTGGTGGGTGGCCGCCGTGCCGTTGAGGATGTGGTGGTACTCGCCGGTGGTGTCGACGGTGGAGTCACCGGCCAGGTCGGCCTTGCCCGGGTCGGCATCCCAGCTGATGTAGCTGGGGGCGGCCGGCGGCGGCATGTGGTCGAAGAAGCCGTCGTTCTCGTCGAAGTTGATGAACAGAACCGTCTTGCTCCAGACGGCCGGATTGGCGGTCAGCGCTTCCAGCACCTTGGCGGTGTAGTCGGCGCCCTGGGCCGGGCTAGACGGGCCGGGGTGCTCGGAGCCTTCGGCCGTGGCCACGATCCAGCTGACCTGCGGAAGCTTGTCGGCCAGCACGTCTTCGCGCAGCTTGTCCAGATCGCGCGTGCTGATGCCGCGGTCCTTCAGTTGCTGGGAGTAGCCAGGGCGGCCGTACCAGGCGTCGCGGAAGGGGCGGAAACCGGCCAGGGCGTTGTCGGTGAAGTTGTCCGCCATGTTCTGGTAGACCTGCCAGCTGATGCCGGCATCCTGCAGGCGCTCGGGGTAGGTGGTCCAGGTGTAGTCATCGGCCGGATCAGGCTTGAACCAATCGTGGCTGTTGTCGGTGGACGGGCCGTTGCCCTTGCGCAGCGGATCGTTGGTGCCGGTCCAGAGGAACAGGCGGTTGGTGTTGGTGCCGGTCTGGCTGGAGCAGTGGTAGTGGTCGCAGATCGTGAAGGCGGTGGCCATCGCGAACTGGAAGGGCAGATCGGCCCGCTTGAAATAGCCCATCGAGTGGTTCTGCTTGGCCTTGGGCCAGGCGTTCATGCGGCCTTGGTCCCAGCCGGCCTGGGCATCGGGCCAGGAGTGCGGCGTGCCCGACACGCGCATGTGCGCAAAGGTCTGCTGCGTGTTCAGGTGGAAGGGCGCCAGCGCCAGCGGGTTGACCGGCGGGCGGCCGGGCGTGGCCGTCACGGCATTGGGCTGCATCCAGACGCTCTTGCCGTTGATGCCGGTCTTGTCGACCACAGGCACCGGGAAGGGATCGGCAAAACCGCGGACGCCGTTCAGCGTGCCGAAGTAATGGTCGAAGCTGCGGTTTTCCTGGGTCAGGATGACGATGTGCTCGACATCATGGATGGTGCCGCTGCGGACATTGGCCGGGATGGCCAAGGCGCGTTGGATGGCGGGCGGGAAGGCGGTCAGCGCAGCGGCGGCGCTGGCGCTGCGCAAGAAACTGCGGCGGTCTTGGGTGGTCATGGAGGGGGTCCTGAGAATCAGAATACTGGGGAGACCCGACGCTGAAGTCGAGCCGGGGCGCGCCGGGCTTGGATCAAACCGCGCGGCGGCGCAGGACGGCGGCGATACCGATCAAACCGCCCAGCAGCAGCGCATAGCTCTGCGGCTCGGGCACCGGTGCGGCGGTGAAGCTGAAGTCGTCCATGACGAACTCGCCGTGGTTCTGACTCTTCACCTGCACGGCATCGACCAGGCCGGCATAGCCGCTGGCCAGAAAGCTCGGGGTGGCCGAGGGGTCAAGGCTTTGCGAGCTGGCGACACGCTGGCCTTGGTAAAAGAGCTCGAAGCTCAGCACCGCGCCGCTCTGGCCGGCGAACCAGGCGCCGTCAAAGCGCACGGCCTGGCTGAAACCGATCCGGCTGGCGGCGTCTTCGGCCAGGAAGCCACTGGCCACGCGGCCGGCACCCGAGTGGGCGGTGTAGGGCTCGGCAGCGGTGGAGAAGGCGGTCCAGCCGAAACGCGACCAATCGAGGCCGCCATAGTTGAGCGGCACCAGACCATCGGCCAGGTCATCGAAATTCAACACCGCGGCATGGGCGCCGCCGGCAAAGGACAGGCTGGACAGCAGCGCAGCAGCGAGCGCCACGCGGCGCAGGGACTTGGAGCAGGACATGGGGAATTCCTCACAAAACGACAGCGGATGCCGCGCAATCTAGTGAGGCGATTTGCAGACCTGATGACAGTTCCTAGGCCGAATGGCAGGGGGTTTTTGCCATTCGCGTGCGAGGAGCGCGCGCAGCACCCCGGGCTCAGTCGCCGGCCAGCTTTTCCATGAAGAGCGCAAACGGGTCGGCGCGGTGCGCACCGAAGGGCCCGCAGCGGGCAAAACCCAGGCGCTCGAACAGGCGCTGGGCCGAGCGCTGGCGCACGCCCACCTGCAGGCGCAGCAGGGGCTGGCCGGCACGCAAGGCCTCGCGCTCCAGGGCTTGCAAGAGCATCTCGCCCAGGCCGCGGCCGCGCCAGCGGGGCTGCACCATCAACAGCTGCAGCTCGGCCCATTCGTCGTGCAAGAGCAAGGCCGCGCAGGCCAGCACCCGCGCCTGCGCATCGCGCAGCGCCAGCACGCGTGCTTGCGGGCTGCGCAGCAGGGCCAGGTCCGGGGCGCAGGCCGCACGGCCGGCAGGGCTGAGCTGTCGCGCCTCGGCCTCGAACTGTTCGAACAGCGCCCGCAGCTGCGGCTGATCGACGGTTTCGCGCAGCAGGCTCAGGCCTTGCAACTGGCCCGCCGGGCTGCGAATGGCCGAGCGCGGCGGCGGGTCGCCGGCGCGCGCCACCCAGATCTGGGACGAACCAAGGCTGTGGAAGTTCATGGGTCGGGCCTCCGGTGAAACGCGCGCCGCCGGGGCGGCAGACACGAAAGCCATGCGCAGCGGCATGGCACCAAGAACTGGCAGGGCGGAGCGGGCGGTGGCAAGACGGGGCATGGCAGCAAGCCTTTTTGGGGAGACCTGCACCGCAGCCGGGCGGCGGGCAGGTCGATTCGGGAGATGCAGGGTTTGTACGCAAGCGCCATGCCAAGCCCGAGGCCTGGCCGCCGTCCACCCGTTCCACCCGCCCCGGCCTGGCCGACAATGCCCGCCATGCGCCGCGCCGACCGCCTCTTTCAAATCGTCCAGCTGATCCGTGGCCGTCGCCTGTCCACGGCCGAGTTCCTGAGCCAGCGCCTGGAGGTCTCGGCCCGCACCGTCTACCGCGACATCGCCGCCCTGCAGCAGCAGGGCGTGCCCATCGAGGGCGAGGCCGGCGTGGGCTACCGCATGCGCGCCGGCTTCGACCTGCCGCCGCTGATGTTCAGCAAGGACGAAGCCCAAGCCCTGGTGGCCGCCCTGCGCCTGGCCCAGGGCCAGCTCGACAGCGTGCTGGCCCGCCAGGCGGAAGAGGCCATGTCCAAGATCCTGGCCGTGCTGCCGGCGCCAGCCCGCGCCGCGGCTGAGAGCCTGGCCGTGTTCGCGCCGCTGACCGGCTTGGACGAGGCCATGCGCGAACGCCTGGCCCGCCTGCGTGAAGCCACCGAGAACCGCCACAAGCTGCGCCTCGATTACCTGGACCTGGCCGGCACGGCCAGCCAACGCACCGTGCGGCCCCTGGCCTGCTACTTCTGGGGCCCCAGCTGGACCCTGGCCGGCTGGTGCGAGGTGCGGGGCGATTTCCGCAACTTCCGCGTCGACCGCATCCAGAGCCTGCAGGTGCTGGACGAACGCTTCCGCGACGAGCCGGGCAAGACCCTGGCCGATATGCGCCGCGCCTTCGAGCAAAGCGATACCCCCTCGACCGATCGGGCTTGAGCTGGATCAATGAGGGTGCCGGGCTGCCGGCGCAGACTGGGAGTCCGCGAGCTCGGAATCGTCCGGCTTCGCCCCTCTCAGGAGCACATCCCCATGAAAGCCAATGTTGGAACTCTGGACCGCGGCCTGCGCATTGTGGGCGGCCTCACCCTGATCGCACTGGCCGCCACCGGCCAGGTGGGCGTTTGGGGCTGGATCGGGGTGGTACCCGTGCTGACCGGTGTGTTCCGCTTTTGCCCGGCCTACCCCTTGATCGGCATGAACACCTGCGCGCGCAAAGACCTCTGACGCTCGGGCCTATGGCAGACCGGCTAGGCTGCAGCCTTCTTGCTGCCTGAAGATCTCGCCATGCTCTTGCGTCCCCAACTGGCCAGCGTCCTGCTGGCCGCCTGTGCACTCGCCGTCGCCCTACGCGCTCGCGCGGCCGAATCGGCCGTGCCGCTGGAGACCGTGGCCCAGGTTGACCTGACCCGCTACGCCGGCGCCTGGTATGAAATCGCCCTGCTGCCCAATCGCTTTCAAAAACAATGCGTGGCCGACACACAAGCGCGCTATCGCCTGGATGGCAATCGCGTGGAAGTGGTGAATCGCTGCCGCACCGCCTCGGGCGAGGTGGAGCGCACCGCCGGCCACGCCAAGACGATTGAAGGCAGCGGCAATGCCAAGCTGCGCGTCACCTTCTTCTGGCCGTTTTACGGCAACTACTGGGTGCTGGACCTGGACCCGGACTACCAGCAGGTGCTGGTCGGCGAGCCCAGCCGCAAATACGGCTGGATCCTGTCGCGGACGCCGCAAATGGACGAGGCCAAGCTGCAGGCCTTGCTCGACAAGGCCGAAAGCCTGGGCTACGACAAAAACGCTTTCCGACGGACGCCGCAGACCCAGCCGCTGGACTGAAGCAGCTTTCAGGCGCGCAAGGTGCGCGGCCACAGACGTGCCAGCAGGGCCCCGAGGCGCAGACGGCCGGCCGGTTGCTCGATCCAGCGGTAGAAGGAGACCGCGGCCAGATTGCTCAAGCCCCAGGCGGCCAGCATGGCCATCAGGCCCGGCCAGCCATCGCCCAGATCATGGCGCTCGAACAAGGCGTTGATCAGCAAGCAGATCGGGAAATGCACCAGGAACAGGGCATAGGAATGCGTGCCCAGATGCGCCAGCAGGGGCTGCAAGCGCGGCGGTGTCAGCAGCAAGGGCAAGCCAGCTTCGTGACGACGCTGCTGCCAGGCCAGCACCAGGGCGGTGGCCAGGGCCAGCGCGATGCGCTCGCGGAAGTCCAGCAGCAAGGCTGCCAGACCCAGCGCAGCCAAGAGCATCAGCCCCAGACGGCGCTGCGGCAGCAGGCCCAGCCAGTGCACCAAGGCCCCCAGGCCGTAGGCGCCGAAGAAGTACAGGCCCCAGTTGTCCAGCTCGGAATCGCGGTTGAAGACCAGCAAGGACGCAGCCGTCAGCACGGCCACCAGCCCCGGCCCGATCCAGCGCCGCCAGGCGCGC
Organism: Roseateles sp. GW835-FHT13E02; assembly: GCF_058794035.1. NCBI lineage: Bacteria > Pseudomonadati > Pseudomonadota > Betaproteobacteria > Burkholderiales > Sphaerotilaceae > Roseateles > Roseateles sp. GW835-FHT13E02. The sequence goes on along the minus strand of NZ_JBXAGJ010000035.1, from coordinate 10,539 downwards.
GGCAAAGCCAGCCCGCGGCTGAAGGCGAGCACGCCGGCCAGCAGCGCAAACAGCTGCAGATCGATGGCCACGTACCAGGCACCGACCGTCAGCGCCTCATAGCCGAGCACGCCGTGCACCAGCCCGGCATGGGCCAGCAACTGGCCCCAGCCGACCTGAGCCGGCACCAGCTCGGGCAACCAGCGCGCCACCAGGGCCGAACAGGCCAGGGTCAGCAGCACTGCGCCCATGAACGGCAGGGCCAGGCGCTGGTAGCGACGCGCCAACAGCGAGAACCAGCCCCCCTCCAGCAACTGGCCCTGCGACGACAGCGCGCGCGCCGTCAGAAAGCCACCCAGCACCAGGAACACCTGCACCGCCATGCGACCGTACTGGTAGGCCCAGGCCATCAATGCGGGCAGGAGCTCTTCCACAGCCTCCGCCACCGGGCCGTAGGCGGACAGGTGGTGCAGCACGATCAGCTGGGCGGCGGCGGCCTTCAGGCCGTCGACATGCAAGAGACGAGTGACAGGGGGGCGGGCAACAGGGGTCTTGCTTGAGCTCATGGCCAAGCGCCCGAGGCTTGTGGCCGCGGGCGCAGATTGCGTTCCAGATCCAGGGTTTGGGGCTGCCCGGCCAGCAAGGCCAAGGCCCTGCGCACAATGCAGCAGGCCCCGGTGCCAGCCCGGGGCCCAGCCGCCCCGAGGTGGGGCGGACACATCCGAGAAAACCCTAGATTCTAAACGCCGGCCAGGTTTGGGCGTTTAGAGGCGGATGCCGGCCAGCTCGGCGCTCTTGCGCGGGTGGATCAGATTGACACGGCCCGGCTGGCCATCGGCGCCCTTCATGCGCTCGGCGCCTTGCAGGATCAGGGCCTTGACCTCCACCGCCTTGAGCGCCGGCTTGAGCGCGATCAGCTTGGCCGCCAGATTGGCCACCTGGGGGCTGGCCATGCTGGTGCCGCTGAGCTTCATGCGCGCGCCGCCGGGGACAAAGCTGTCGACCTCAAAGCCGTTGGCATGCACGACCACGGTCTTGCCAAAGGTCGAGAAGCTGGTCTCCTGGCCGGCCGTGTCCACCGCACCGGCCGTGATCAGATTGGGCAGCTCCAGGCCGGCCGGGATGTACTCCTGGAAGTCGGCGCTGTTGTCCTCATTGCCCGAACCGGCCACGAACAGGATCTCCGGTGCGCCGGCGATGGCCGCGCGCAGGGCGTCGCGCTCGATCTTGAACAAGCGGCTCGCTTCCGCCTTGCGTGCCTCGGGCGTGCCGCCGGCATTGTGGAAGGCCAGCGCGCCCTCGTAGGCGCTGGGGCCGTAGCGCCAGCTCATATTGACCACGCGCACACCGGCCTTCTTGAAGCTCTCGACCATCTGGCCGTAGGCCAAGGCCGTGGCGCGGGCCTGGGCTTCGGTGGGCAGCTTGGGTTCCAGCTTGGCGCTCCAGAGCTGGGTGGCCGCGAACACGCGGGCAAAGGGATTGCCATCAACCGCGATGCCGGCGACATGGGTGCCGTGCACGTAGAGGCTGGTCAGGCTCATGTCCTCGCTGAAGCCCTTGACCTGATCGGCCTTGAGGCCGGACATGGTGGCGCGGAACTGGCGCGAGTCCGGCGTGTCCAGGGCCGCACGCTGGTCCATGGCACCTTTGATCAGGCTGCGCAGCTGCGGCCAGCGGCTTTGCGCTTCACCCAGGGGGCGCAGCAGCTCGCGGCTGGGCTTGGCCTCTTCGTCAAAGGCCAGGCCAGCCAGCGGCCCGGCCGGCTTGAACAAGGCCATGTCCACGCCCGAATCCCAGACCGCCACCACCACCGGAGTGGCTTTCGCCTCGGCCGGGATGGCAAAGGTGCGCGGCGTCCAGAGGTCGGCGCGGGCTTGCGTCTGTGTGTTGGCATCAATCACGGCCTGCAGGCCGGCGACGATGGCCGCCTTGTTGGGCGCGAACAGCTCCGCCTGCAAGCGGCTGCTGATGATGGCCAGAGCGATGCTGTCCGGCACCACCATCTTGCCGTTGGTGGCCATGGCATCGATCTGGCTGCGGAAGGCACCCAGCACCAGCTCGGGGTTGTAGGTCTCGGCCCCACCCTTGCCGGACTTGACGTTCTCCTGCACATCGGCCCAGGGCAGCGCGCCATAACGCTTCTCCACCTCGGCGCGCAGCCAGGCGGCGTCGCGCTTCTCCAGCTTCTGCTGCGAGAGCAGATCGGTCAGCAAGCCGGCGCTGAGCTGACCGCCGATCTTTTCCTGCAGGGCGCGCGACTTGGCGGTCCAGGCCGGCACGGCCGCCCAGTCGCCACGCAGCTGGGCCAGGCTTGCCAGGGCGCTGTAGTAGCTGCGCAGGGTCGAGGCGTCCTGGATGTCGTAGCGGGCCAGATCGGACTTGACCTCGGCCTCCAGCTGCGCGCCCATGGCCAGCAACTCGCTCAGCGGCGCGCTCAGGTATTCGCTGGGCAGCTTGGTCAGGGTGACGGTGCGGCGCGGCAGCTGGTCGGCCCGAGTGATGGGCTGGCGGGCGGCGCTGGCAGCCTCGGCCGGCGCGGCAGCGGCGCCCGAGCTAGCAGCGGAGGCGCTCATGGCCAGGGGGCTCAGCAGGCTCAGGGCGGCCAGCGAAATCAGGGTCTTGGCGTGCAACATGTCTGGGTCTGTCCAACAGGACAAAAAGTAAACGATGGCTGCACGATAGAGGCCGGCCCCGGCGGCGCGGGAGCTCAAGCGACGAGCTGCCGGTTCGCCGACATGGGCTGCAGGCGGCGCGCGATGACGCCGCCCGTCCAGGCTCAGCGCCCCAGCTCCGCCAGGGCGGCGCTGACCTGGGTTTCCAGGCTGTGGCCGGCGCGCCAACGCCGCTTCTGCAGCTCGGCCGCGGCGGCCACGATCAGCGGCCGGGCTTCTTGCGCCTCGCCCGCGCGCAGCAAGGCCCGGCCCAGCTGCAGCCGCGCCCAGGCCTGCTGAACCGGGTCCGACGGGGCCTGGGCCAGCTGGATGGCCAGGGCCTCGCGCCGCGAACGCAGGGCCGCGCGCGCCTCGCCCTGGGCCTCTTGCGCCTCGGCCAGCCACAAGAGCTCCTGCGCCACCGGCATGGCGCTGGCGCCCAGCAAGGCCTGCAGCTCGCTGAGGCCCTGCGCATGCAAGGCCAGGGCCTCACGCCCCTGGCCGGCGCGCAGGAGCGCCCGCGCCAGCAGGCTCTGGGTTTCCAGGGCAAACACGCTGCGCTCGCCGTGGATGCGGCGGCGCTGCGCCAGCAGCTCGCGCAGCAGCGGCAAGGCTTCGTCCAGGCGCTGCTGGCCCAGCAAGGCCTGGGCCAGGCCGTGGCGTGAGTTGAGGGTGTAGGGGTGGTCTGGCGGCAGGCGCTGGGCCTTGAGCGCCAGCGATTGCTCGAACCAGGCCTGGGCCTGGACATAACGCTCCTCGCGCTCGGCCAGGGCGCCCAGGCTGTGCAGGGACGAGGCCACCTTGGCCGATTCCGCACCGTCATGCTGGCGGCGGATGTCCAGCGCGCGCTGGTAGTGGCGGCCGGCTTCCTCGAACGCGCTCAGCCGCGTCAGCACCAGGCCCAGGGCCGCGAGCGAATCACCGAGCAGGCTGCCCGTGGCCTGGCCCGGCCGCGCCTGGTAGGCGGCCTCGCGCAAGCCCAGGGCTTCGCGCGCCAGGGGCAAGGCGCGCGGGGCCAGGCCGGCGTTGACCAGGGCCACGGTGAGCTCGTGCAGGGCCAGGGCTTCCTTGTTCAGGTCGCGCTGGGGCAGGCCGCGCTGCAGGGCCAGGTCTTGCTCCAGCAGCTCGATGGCGCGCAGCGAGCGGCCGCTGCGCTGGTAGACCAGGCCCAGCACATGCTTCATCTCGGCCTGCACGGCTGGCTGCTGTTTCAGATCGGCATCGACCCGCGCCGCCGCATCGTCGATGAACTCGGCAAAGCTCTTGGGCTGGCGGCCGATCAGAAAGGGATCGAAGTCTTCGAAGATGGCGATCACCACCTGGCGCACGCGCTTGGCGTTCTCGGCCTCCTGCTGCGCCTGCTGGCGCGCGGCTTCGGCCAGATCGCGCTGGTGCACCAGGCTCCAGCTGAAGCCCAGGCCCAGCAACAGCACGCCGGCGCTGACCGACAGCGCCAGCCAGCGCCGCCGCAGCAGCTTGCGCAGCACATAGGGCCCGCGGCGCGGCAGCGCCTCGATCGGCAGCTGGCGCTGGAAGCGGCGCAGATCGGCCTGCAGCTCGGGCACGCTGCGGTAGCGCTGCTCGGGCCGCTGCTGGGTGGCCTTGGCGATGATGGCCGCCAGCTCGGCCCGGCGCAGTGGCGAAGGGCCCGGCCCCTGCGGCTGGTGCAGCTGCAGCAGCTCCTGCAGCAGGCGCCCCAGGCTGTAGACATCGCTGGCCGCGCTGACCGGCTGCCAGGCCAGCAGCTCGGGGCTGGCAAAGCGCGGCGTGGCGCCCAGGCTGCGCGGCCCATCGGTGGCGCCGGGCTGGCGCTCGCCGGCGGCGCTGCGCCCCTGCAGCTGGGCCACGCCAAAATCCAGCAGCATGGCCCGGCCATCGGCGCCCACCAGCACATTGCCCGGCTTGACATCGCAGTGCAGCACCAGCTGGCCGTGGGCGTAGGCCAGGGCTTCGCAGACCATGGAGAACAAGGCCAGGATGGCCGGCAGGCTCAGCTTCTGGCGCGCCACATAACGGTCAATCGCCTCGCCCTCGACATACTCCATCACCAGATAGGGCAGGCCGGCCGGCGTGCTGCCGCCGTCCAGCAGGCGGGCGATGTGCGGGTGGTTGAGCGAGGCCAGGATCTGGCGCTCGCGCGCCAGCTGATCGAGCGAGGCGGGGTTGCCGCTCAAGCCCAGCAGCAGCTTGATGGCCGCGCGCTGCTGGTAATGGCCGTCGTTGCGCTCGGCCAGAAACACCTGGCCCATGCCACCGCGCCCGAGCTGGCCGACCAGGCGCCAGGCGCCCAGCACATCGCCGATCTCGGGGCTGGGCGGCGGCGACGACGACAGGGCGTCGCCCACCCGGCCTTGCGTGGCGGGCCGGGTGGTCTGGGCCTCGGTGGCCTGGGGCAGCGCCTCCGGCGCAAGCGTGGCCCAGGCGTCCAGCGACAAGCGGGTGCTGTCCTCGTCGCCCGGTGGCGCGGCGGGATTCATCGGCAAGTGTTCCTCAAATCAGACGCACTCAGACCGCCGAACGCTGCAGCTGCAAGCGCGGCGCGGCGCTGCGCTCCAGCACCCGGCCCAGCACGGCCGCCGACCCAAAGCCATGGCGCGCGAACACCGCTTGCGCGGCAGGCAGTGCCTCGGGCGCACAGGCCAGCAGCAGGCCGCCGCTGGTCTGCGGGTCGCTGAGCAAGGCCAGGTCTTCAGCCGAGAAGCCGGCGGGCAGCTCCACCTCGGCGCCGTAGGCCGCCCAGTTGCGGCCCGAAGCCCCGGTGATGCAGCCCTGCGCCGCCAACTCGCGCACGCCCTCGATCAGGGGCACGGCCGACCAGTCCAGGGCCAGGCTGCAGCCCGAGCCGCGCGCCATCTCCAACGCATGGCCGGCCAGGCCGAAGCCGGTAACATCGGTCAGCGCATGCACGCCCGCCAGGGCCGCCAGATCCGGGCCCGGGGTGTTGAGCCGGGTGGTGCTGGCCAGCATGCGGGCATAGCCCTCGGCGCCGAGCAGGCCTTTTTTCAGCGCGGCGCTGAGCACGCCCACGCCCAGCGGTTTGCCCAGCAGCAGCACATCGCCCGGCTGGGCGCCGGCATTGCGCTGCACCCGCTGCGGGTGCACCAGACCCAGGGCGACCAGGCCGTAGATCGGCTCGACCGAATCGATGGTGTGGCCGCCCGCAATCGGGATGCCGGCCCCGCGGCAGACCGAGGCGCCACCCTCCAGCACGCGGCCGATGGTGGCCGTGGACAGGCGCGCGATCGGCATGCCCACCAAGGCCAGGGCCATGATGGGGCGGCCGCCCATGGCGTAGACATCGCTGAGCGCATTGGTGGCGGCGATGCGGCCGAAGTCGAAAGGGTCATCGACGATGGGCATGAAGAAATCGGTGGTGGCCACCAGGGCCTGCTCGTCATTCAGGCGGTAGACGGCCGCATCGTCCGAGGTTTCGATGCCCACCAGCAGCTCGGGCGGCAGGGGCATGCCGGCCTGGCTGCTGCGCAAAATCTCGCTCAAAAGGCCCGGCGCGATCTTGCAGCCGCAGCCGCCACCGTGGGACAGGGAGGTCAGACGGGGCTCGTCGACGGGTTCGCGGGGCGGGTTGGCTGACATGGCAGGGCTCGGGAGACGACGCAGGGCCGAAAGCATAGCCGCAGCAGCCTGCTCCGAGATGGACGACAAATTCATCCAGGCTGCGTACAGTGCTTCAGGCACTGCCGCTCCGACTGGCCACCATGCCTGAGTCCAGCCCCTCATCCTCTTTATCCGCGTCATCCGCCTCCGCTGCCACCTCCAAGCCCACCCCGGCACCCCCGGCACCCTCGAGCCCGCTGAGCTCGCGCCAGCGCCGCGACCGGGCCGTGCTGCTGGGCCTGAGCGTATGCCTGCTGCTGGCCGCCTGGGGCAGTGTGCTGCGGGTGCGCGAGGGCATGGCCCAGGCGCAGGAGCAGACCCGGCGCAGCGGCCTGCAGCTGGCCGAGGCGCTCGACCATGAGCTGGACATCCACGTCTACAACCTGCTGGCCATGAAGTACCTGGCCGAGCGTTTTTTCAGCGGCCGCATCCGCGGCGCCGAGAACCCGGTGATCCGCCTCCATGCGCGCGACGGCGGCCAGGCTTACGAATCGCGCCTGCCGCCCCAGTTCGGCGACCCGGCCTCGCTGGGCCGGGTCACCGGCTTTGGGCCCTTGCCCGCGCTGGACGACCCGGTGGCCGAGGAGCTGACCATGGCCGTGGGCCTGACGCCGCTGATGCGTGCGATTCGCGAACGCAGCCCCGATGTGCCCTGGGTGCAGTACACCTCGGCGCGCCATTTCATGTTCGTGTTCCCGGCCAAGGGCGCGGAGACCTTCCAGTTCCGCCCCGAGCTGCTGGGCCGCGAGTACTTCGCCCATGCCCGGCCCGAGGCCAACCCGGAGCGCCGGCCTTTCTGGAGCCAGCCCTATCTCGACGCCGGTGACCGCGAAGCCATCGTCACCGTCACCCAGCCCATCGACCAGAACGGCCAGTTCCGTGGCAGCGTCAGCATCGATGTGCGCGTCAGCAGCCTGCAGCGAGGGCTGGCCGCTACGCCCCTGCCCCATGCCCATGTCCACCTGGTCGATGCGCGAGGCCGCAGCATCGTCGCCGTGGCGCCCGCGCCGGGCCAAGAGGACGACAGCGAGCTGCGCCCCCACATCCGCCTGCGCCTGCCGCTGAAAAGCGCGCCCTGGGCGCTGGAGCTGCGCCTCAGCGAGGACGACCTGCTGCGCAGCAGCCTGCACAGCAGCGCCGGGCACCTGGCCACCGTTCTGGTGCTGGCCCTGAGCCTGGGCTTTGTCTTCACGCTGACGCGCAAGAACCGCCAGATCGAAGCCCTGGCCCAGCACGACGCCCTGACCGGGCTCTACAACCGCCGCCATTTCGACACCCTGGCGCCGCAGCAATGGGCGCTGGCCCAACGCCAGGGCTGGGCCCTGGGCCTGGCTTTGATCGACATCGACCACTTCAAGAAATACAACGACCACTACGGCCACGCCGAGGGCGACCAGGCCTTGCGCGCCGTGGCCCAGGCCCTGCAGGCGGCGCTGCGGCGCAGCTCAGACCTGCTGTTCCGCGTGGGCGGTGAAGAGTTCGCGGTGCTGCTGATGCTGACCGAAGGCCAGGCCCTGGAGCCGGTGCTGGCGCAGCTGAACGCCGCCGTGCGCGATCTGCACCGCCCCCACCAAGCCAGCCCCAGCGGCCAGCTCAGCATCTCCATCGGTGCCACCGTGCTGGGCCGGCCCACCTGGCTGGACCTGGGCGCCGCCTACCGCCGCGCCGATGAAGCCCTGTACGAGGCCAAGGCGGGCGGGCGGGACCAGATGGTGCTGCGGATGCCGCCGGAACCGCCAGCAGACGTGGGTTGAGGCGGCGAAAACTCGCCGCCTGCGCCTCGCCCCCCCGGGCTCAGGCGTCAAAGCTCAAGGCGCAAAGTAGCGGCTGGCCACGGCCAGCAAGGGCAGCATGGCGCCGAGGACCAGAACCAGCTTCTGCGTCCTGACCTGGAACAAGGCCAGGTGTTGGCTCGGCGGAAAGGGCCGGCTGAAACCGCCCGTCCAGATGAGCGGGCAGCTGAACCCCAGCAAGGCCCACAGGCAGAACTGCAGGGCCAAGGCCCCGGCCACGCGGTCACCGGCGCCAGCCGCAAGCGTCGCAGCGCCCACGGCACATGCGGCAGGGATGGCAGCGCAGAGGATTCGATGCTTCAGGCCTTGCTGCAGAAGCAAGAGCAGAGGCTGCGATGGGCTTGTAGTTCTCACAAACGCTCTCCCGTAGAGGGTTCTGACCGGCAAGCAGAGTTGCTGCTATGGCTTGGTGGCCACAGCTGGCAGCCGAGCAGCAAGCGGCAGCTTGCCAGCATGACTCCGCTCAAGATGATAGCCAGGTCGCCAGACAGCCTGGAACCATGGGGAACCCCAGCCTCGCATTCATCAGAGGGTCGCCAGATAGACCAGGCGGGCGCGCCCCAGCTCGACCTCGCACCCCATGCCCTCGGCGGGAGCCCCGGTTCCGTCGCCAAACCTGGCACTTCGAAAGCTGCACTCCGCATCTCGATAGGCGGCCCACTTCGCCTTCCCAATCAGGTTCAAAGGCTTCCAGGTAATGCCGGTACACCGGTTCGGTGCACCAGTCGTTCCGAGCGATCGCTGCACGCTGGCGCGCTTCGAACTCCACTCGGACGTTTGGCCAACGAAGGACATGCATGCAAACTTCGACAAACTCCGTCGGCGCATACGGAGGCATCTCAAGAAACGCCGCTTCAAACTCACCTTGCAATTCAGGATTCGCTGCGATGATTTCGAATGCTTCAGAGGCAAATGGCAGCGCATCAGGCGCGTCAAATATGACGCTCAGCTTCGCCTCCGCTTCGCGCGCCAACTGGACTAACTGCTCGACAGGTGTCACTGTGGGCCCAACGTTCGAGCTGAGTGGCCGCAGCCAGCTGGCCGCGCGGAGGTGAGAATGCAATGACAAAGTAGCGCGGCCAGATGGCGAAGGTCCACTCGAATGCTGGGTTAGGCCGCGAATTTTCAGTGCTTTGGCTGTGCAAGGAGTTTCTCCGCCACCAGGGCTACGGCGCTGACGATGCCGCCAACGACTTGGAGTTCTTTGTACACAGCACAACTAACACTTGGGAAGTCTCCTTCGATGGCGGCTGCAGTGTAGTAGCGGACCCAAGGAACCGGGTGTTCACGGGCGAGCCGAAGTACACGATCTTCTCCGTCGGGCAGCATCTTGCGAAGCATGTGGACGAGCGCCACGCACTCCGGAGCGATCAGGTCGCGAATCTCGTAGCGACCAGAATCCTCTAGATACCCAACACACGAAGCGCAAAGCACCAAGTTCGATTCGATCTCTTCAGCGGGAAGCAGGACAGGATCTTCCAACAGCGGCCTAACGTTGGCATTCAGCCGACCGGACGGCGCAGCCGGCCAGGGTCGGCTGCAATGACAGGTTAGCCGTCATCGCCGCACCGTCTCAGACTGCCAGGCATCGGCGAAGGAATTGGCGGCGGCCTCAAAACCACCAGCCTCGGACTCCAGGGTCTTGAAGAAGGGATCATCAAGCGCATCAAAAGGGTCCGGCGCTTCAACGTTGGCCTCTGCGTGTGCGTCAAGCAAGCTCTGACGGACTGCTCTGTCCCTTGGGAACGGCGAGTCAAACCAGGCAATGGACTTGGCAATCAGTTCCGCCGTCTTTGGCATGCCCAGCTTATGGAAGGCGTCGAGCGCTTCGGGAGCTAGCACTCCCGTCGAGTTCCCATAGAACTGATGGAAGCCGCCGTTGCAAATCTCGGATTGACACCAGTGCGCAGCGAAGAGAACTCGTGAGACTTCGGGGGCCGCTTCATAGTCAGCCACAAACCGCTCGCCACCGTCGTAAATCGAGATGGTGTCCCACACAGGTCGAACAGGGTTCCAGTAGTCCATCGACTGATCCTGCCTGTCGGCTACGCGAGCGGCGGCTAGGCACGCAAGGCCAAGAATGAAATGAGGGCCTGAAGTGGCAAGCCGTTGCGAGTCGGCTCGAGCGCCAGGTTAGGCTGCAGCATCACTTTCGAATCCTTTCAATCAGCACCGCAACCAAGAAGCCACAGACCACGCCTCCAGCTAGATAGATTTTCGCGTCAAGCCAAGACTTGATGCCGGCAGAGTGCGCAAGCAAGAGACCTGCGCCCCCACCGGCAACAGCGAGCAAAACATGGACCGTTCGATATGACGCCATTGAGCTCCCGCCTAACGTTGAAGCTAACTGGCCCGCGACGGCAAGACGCCGCAGGGCCAGAATGAAATGAGGCCCGAAGGCGGCATGCCGTTGCAGGTCCAGTTGAGCGGAATACGAAGGGACTTCCCACCTTCAGGCAACGGCGTCAAAGCGCCAAGATTGGTGGTGTTGGTCATCAATC
>NZ_JBXAGJ010000034.1:0-33465 GCF_058794035.1 Roseateles sp. GW835-FHT13E02 | reverse complement strand
GCCGTCTGTAGAGTGGCAGTCTGTTCTCTGTTCAGCCCTTCGTTCGAGTCGGCGTGTGCAATCCAGATCAATCGGGGTCAGGTCTTGCGGGGGGATTCAATGAGACGGTGTTGACGCGGTGGGAAGTCCCTGTAACTGGTTAGGCAGCGCCTTCACTTACCCAGCCCCTCTCCGCATTTTGGACAGTACTTTGGCCGCGAGAAGAATGCACCGCCGCGCACCGTGGCACCGCAAGCCAAGCAGAACCTGAACATCCTGACGTTTAGCCAAACCCCAACTGCGATTAGCGGAACAAAGCTGAATAGGCTTTCGAGTGGCAGCCCTGCGGCCGCGAAAACCGATAGGAAAAGTACTCCGTGTGTAGAGGCGATGTACGGAAACAGCTTGCGCTTCAGCGCTCCGTCCCGGTTGAGCCAGAGAAAGACAGCAGTCGCCACAGAAACCAGGGCCAGAACTCCAAATGGAATGAGCACCTGCGGCGAACTCGGATTGAATGGTTCCATGACGATCTAGATGCCTAACGTTCGAGCTGAGGGGCCGCAGCCAGCTGGCCGCGCGGAGCTGAAAATGTACAGGCAGCGCAGCGCGGCCAGCTGGCGGAGGTCCACTCGAGCGCTGGGTTAGGCGTCAGTCTTCGTCTTGAAACCATATGCAGAAATAGGTGCCGTTGCTACCTGTGACTATTAAGCCAGAGTCGAAAGTTGATTCAGTCAGTGGATTCCAGCTTTCTCGCTTTGCACATTCGCCGTTCGAGAAGAATTTACTCGCCGGGGTGCTGTGCTGTTGCAGCAGATGATTGGCAATCTCTTCTGCCTGGCTTGCCGGCATGCACTCGCCTTCGTACGCCATGTCCTTCCAAAGAAGCTCTCGCAAGATAGCGAACGCGGATTCCCTGTTGTGCTCAACGAGCAGTGAGGCGTCGGGTGTGAGGCCGAACTTGCCGAGAACGCGCGACATATCGTTGTTGATCTCTGACACCACGGCACAGCGAATTTCACCGTACTTGCGGGCTTCGACGATGGAGCGCGGGTCGTTCATGACGCCTAACGTTGGAATTCAGCCGACCAGCCAGCGGAGCTGGCGCAGGTCGGCTGCAATGAAGGGTTGGGCGTCATGGTGCCGGCAAAGATAGTGCGCGAGTTACTGATTGGGCGACAGCATTTGGAACCTGCTTCCGCTCCAGGTACCGAGCCAGCTTTGACACCATCTCGGACCAAATCAAGAGGAAATGGTCTAGCATTTCTTCCGCTGTTGCCTCCTCATATGGCGCCACCACATCCAACCGCACCATAAGCCGGCTGTTATCGGAAATTCTGATGTGGATTGGCGCACGCCCAGTCGGAATTCGCTCAAAGTAGCTATAGATGACAATGCCACTTGGCAGTGATCTATGGTTTATGGCGCGCAACGACTTTTCGATCCGGGAGCTAACACCCGGAATTAGCTTGACTATCTCGCCTTGAAGCTCGGCGAGGTTGCTAAACCCGACTCCTGCGAACGCATCCATCGCTACTTGCCTGACGCCCAACGTTGAAGCTGAGGGGCCGGAGCCAGCTGGCCGCGCGGAGCTGAAGATACACAGGCAGCGTTGCGCGGCCAGCTGGCGTAGGTCCACTCGAGCGACCAGTTAGCCGTCAGCTTCACAGCCCATCCTCCCTGGCCGACAGCCAATCCTGAAAGTGCTCTCGAGCCAACTGTGCCGCTTCCCGGCTGGGGAAAAACAGGTCGGCACCTCCATCGTAGGGAGCGTAAATGCGGCGTCGTTGAACATCAGCGAACAGTACTGGTCCAGTTCTATCGTCCGCGACAGCAAGGAAAAGCTCGTTGAAGGCGCCCTTCTGCCATCGAACTGGCAGATCGAAGAACTGGAATTCGTCGTCCTCATCTCCGGCAGACAAGAAATGCACCGGTGTTCGGCCATTCAGCGGCAACTCCTCAAATGACCATGCTCGGTTCTCGCCGAAGCGAGTGATGAGCAAATGGCAATCGGCATCGTCTCCTAGGACGTAGCTTGCGGCGGCATTCTGGCGATCGAGTAGCTCAGCTCGCTCAACCTCCGTCTCCGCATACCGCTTCGATTCTGGAAGGCTATGAATACGCAGCCACCGATCTGCCAATGTCTCTCGACATAGGAAGCCCGCAGGCAATGCGTCGCCAAAGCTGGCACGCCACTCGGTCGCGAAAGGAGGCATTTGCATCTGATGGCTAACGTCGAAGTTGAGCCGCGCGCGGCGGTTGGGCACGGAAGGCCCAGAATGAAATGGGGGCCTGTAGTGCCCAGCCGTTGCGAGTCGGCTCGAACGCAAGGTTAAGGCGCATTTCCGGCCCTCACGAATTCGAACAATCCAGAGTTGGATGCTGGGTCCAGCGCGCGCAAATTGAGTGCCGCCAAGATATTCGAAACCAGTTCCTGAGCATCCATTCCGCCAGCGACGTGAAAGGCAAAGGTCTCCAACTCTTCATTTGCTCCGAAGCTCACTTCAATGTGATAGTCGTCCCGCTGAGCAATTACGCCCCAACTTGGATCAGAGAAATCAGCGTGCGGAGCAATATCTTTGATCGTGGCGATGAACTGATCGCGCCTACCAATTACTCCCGGAACAAAGTCATCTGGAATATCTTCAACTGAACGAATGCCAGCAGGCAAATCTTGCACAAAGATGTCGCGACCCATATGCGCCTTAACGTTGAAGCTGAGCCGCGAGCGGCGGCTTGCCGACGCGAGTCGGCTCGAGCGACAGGTTAGACCGCATTCTCAAGTAGCCTCTCCTCAACAGCCTGGCCGACCGCACACAAGACGTTGTGATGCGTCTCGCAAACGAGCCAGCTGAGGTCTTTGGCGATAAGGTAGTACTCAAAGCCGTAGCACTCACCAATGATTCGGGAGGCCATTTCAGCGGATGTGTCGAACACGGGGGACTGAGGCAGCTGATCGTCTTCGGCGATAAACCAGATTCGCTCCGACGGGTTCGGAACGATGAGCGGCAACTTGCGCCAACCGTCCCCAGAAGGAAACGCCAACGAAGCGCCGGGCTCACGGAAGGACTCCCACCACCAGCGCCTGTCATTCGTTCCGACAAAGCGATGCAAGGCAGCGAGATAGATGCGATTGCTTTCATCCGGTGGCACTTGAGTCATCGCGCCGGGGTCGATCCCGAGTCGTTCGGTCGTGCGCTGAATTTCTTCGACGATCGTTTGCATGGCAGTTCGGCGGTTCTGCGGTCTAACGTTGAAGCTGAGCCGCGAGCGGCGGCCTGCCGACGCGAGTCGGCTCGAGCGAATGGTTAGAGCGCAGACTGTGGGTAGGCGTCATGACGCTAATGGGGCCAAAGCTCAGGCTTGGGGTTAGATGGAAGAACGAAGAACCTCAGCATGGCCAGCATGGACACAAGAGTACTTGGCACCCGGTACTGGCTGATGTGATCTTCAAGCTCTTGAAAAATCAATGGGTCGCCTGGTGCTCGCATGACAAGGCATGCATTCACGAAAGGTGTTTGCAAGCAAAACATCTGGCCTTTGTAGGTGAAGTACGCTTCAAAGTCATCAGTGAGTGCCCATGACTTTTTGGCTAGCACCGTCACACCAGGCAGCTGCGCTATGTGCCAAAGCAAGCGTGAGGCTGGTGTCACCGGATCGATCTCCTCGATCTCCAGCGAGTACTGACCCCTTGCTGGATCAGAAGCACGAGTGATGGTCAGCGGCATTTCTGCGCTCTAACGTTTGAGTTAACCGGCAGGCGACAGAGTAACGCCGCCGGGCAAGAATGAAATGACGCCCGGCGGTGGCACGCCGGAGCATGTCCGGTTGAACGATGGGTTAGCCATTTGATGACTCGCAGCGCTAATCCTCTGCTGCAAGCACATTTTGCTTGCCGCTAGATTCGTAGACATTGATCACAGATAGGCACTCCCGCAGCAATGACTGCCTGTATTCAGCTTCCACGGCGGCGAGAATCCGATCGCTGGAGAGCAATAGTCCTTCTTGGCAAAGGAGACGAAGCTCCCCGAGTGGAGTCGCCAGAGGAATCGCATCCAAGAAGGAATCAAAGACCGGAAACCGCTTCGGGACATCGCTTCCAAGATGAAACAAGGCTTCTCGCACCCGCTTGGCTCCATAGACTAGGCCGAGTTCAGCGGTAAGCATTCGCTGCGCTGCCCTTACAGCCCGCTTTTTTCTCGCAACTTCTTGCTCCGGTGTCATGGGAAATGGCTAACGTTTGAGCTAACCGGCCCGGGACGGCAGGACACCGCAGGGCCAGAATGAAATGAGGCCCGAAGGTGGCATGCCGTTGCGGGTCCGGTTGAGCGATGGGTTAGGCAGCACTCTTACGGCTCGGTGGTGAAATTCTTGCCGGGCAACTCTTTGCAAACGCCCTTTGAGGCGGCTTGCTTGGCGGCGAGCAAGGTGACTACGGTCTTCGGCTGCCTGTATTCAACTAGCTTGGCGACTTCCACTTGTGCCAAGTAGGTGCTTCGCTCCCACTTGCCCGATTCGAGCTTGGTGTTTGAGAACCATACTACTCCCTCGTACTTGCTTGGCGTGCAGCGTCCGATGAATGTGCGGACAGTCTCCACCAGCGATTGAGACTCAGGGTCTCGATATCTGCCGGGATACGAGTAGCGGCGTCCGGTTTCGCCACTTTGGTGAGGACCGTCGGCAGGAGACTGAATATAAAGATTGCGATTGATATCGCATTCTTTGCAGCCGAGTCCGGAGTAGACCAAATATGGCTCGCCGTCGGACACTCGTAGCTCGGCGATGAGTGACGGCTCGTGCACTGCGGTTTTGAAGGCTCGAGCTTGGCTGTACTTCAGCAACCTATAGTCAGTCTCGGTCGAGTGTGCATGCCCAGCGAGCACGAAGGTGGCTGTTGCAAAAGTGGAGAAAGCGGAGCGCATCGCTTGTGCTGCCTAACGATTGAATTCAGCGGCTGCAGAAGGCAGTCCGCTGGAATGACGGGTTCGGCGTCGCCGCTTAGCGCCGGCATAGTGAACGCGGCAGTAGAAGCCTCCGCGCTCCGATTCAAACACCTCAGACACGGACACCTCATAAATACCTAGCCTAGTAAAGATCGGTTCCCTTACTTCGGCGCCATCCCATCGCGTGGCTTCGACGCTTGTTGGGATACTGAGGCTTTTGACCTTGGCAAACTCATCAGGCGTCATGAGTTGCACCATGTCTTGTGGGGGCGCGCCAATGACCAGCATGAAGGTGGCACCGTCTGCGAGACGTGTCACAGAAAGTTCACGTCCATGTTTAGGCCCGAGCGAGAGTCTGAGGGTATCACCGGCATGTAAGACACGAGGGGCGCAGCTAAGAACACGTGGAGAGTCACGCCATTCTTCAGGTGCGGCAGTCGCCAGGAGCGAATAGCTAAGCAGGAATGCCGAAAGAGAAGCTCTCATGACGCCGAACGTGAAAGTGAGCGGACGCCGAAGGCGGTCCGCTCGAATGACAGGTTGTGCAGAGCCACTTCGGAGGCACTGCCGTGGAACTGCCCGAGAGCATACCGAAGCGGTACCCATGCGGCGAACGCCCGAGGCGTCAAGCGCTTTGTCCGCCTGCCCTCTGGCGGCGAGCCAAGAAACGGCGAACAAACTGCGAAGCCAAAACAGGCAAGATCACGGCGGCCGGAAGCTGGACTCGCTTGCCTGAAGCCCGACTCGAATATGCGCATTCCGGTTTGATCTGCGAGATCGCGGCGTTCGCCGAACCAAAAACGGATCTTCATGCGCGGCCTAGCTTGCTGCACAACGTTGAAGCTGAGCCGCGAGCGGCGGCCTGCCGACGCGAGTCGGCTCGAGCGAATGGTTAGAGCGCAGACTGTGGGTAGGCGTCATGACGCTAATGGGGCCAAAGCTCAGGCTTGGGGTTAGGTGGAAGAACGAAGAACCTCAGCATGGCCAGCATGGACACAAGAGTACTTGGCACCCGGTACTGGCTGATGTGATCTTCAAGCTCTTGAAAAATCAATGGGTCGCCTGGTGCACGCATGACAAGGCATGCATTCACGAAAGGTGTTTGCAAGCAAAACATCTGGCCTTTGTAGGTGAAGTACGCTTCAAAGTCATCAGTGAGTGCCCATGACTTTTTGGCTAGCACCGTCACACCAGGCAGCTGCGCTATGTGCCAAAGCAAGCGTGAGGCTGGTGTCACCGGATCGATCTCCTCGATCTCCAGCGAGTACTGACCCCTTGCTGGATCAGAAGCACGAGTGATGGTCAGCGGCATTTCTGCGCTCTAACGTTTGAGCTAACCGGCCCGCGACGGCATGACGCTGCAGGGCCAGAATTAAATGAGGCCCGAAAGCGGAATGCCGTGGCGGGTCCGGTTGAGAGATGGGTTAGGTCTCATTGCTCGCCCCAGTAGCCACGCTCAAAGGGTTTAAACGCAAGAGCATCATCGGCACCAACACCAAGCCGAGCCATGAGATCTAGGTATACAGCTTCGACTTGACCCCGCGCAGACTCTTCAACCGGACCGAACGCTCCCGCAGATGTGGCGCCCATGCCAAAAACGAAGTCAATCTCGCCGCCCCAAGTGTCGTACTGCATGAACAGCCAGGGGGGCGCCGTTTGCAATTCCAAGATCGCGGGCAAAGTCTGCGATTTGGTCGGCCTTGAGGATCTCGCCGATCGTATGCGGAAGCAGAACGCCAATGCCGCGGAACGGGAGCGAAATCTCTCGCCACACTGCATCCGCCGGCAATTCAACCGGGCGGGGTAGTGGCATCGCAACGAGGAACCCAGAGAACTGGTAGGACATGGTGATGGTGAGACCTAACGTTGGCGTTCAGCCGCCGCCGAAGGCGGTCGGATGGAACAACTGGTTAGATGGCATTTAGCCACGAAACCCCAAAATTTTTGGGAGCCTACGCCACAGCAACGCAACAACGGCGACGGCAACCGGAAGCCCGACAAACAGCCATGCGCTTTGCTCTGAGATCGAGGTTAGCAAGCGCGAACATATCGCTGCGGCACTTCCCCATGCACCGCCGGCCCCGATCGCCGCCGCGGTGCATGTGAAAGTCTCTCGAATTCGACTTACCAAAGTGGAGCGCATAGCGCCTGCCATCTAACGTGTTGTATACCGCAGCTGCACGCCGCATATCACGGCCGCTGTCGCAATAACCGGCCAGGCGAAAACCCAAGCAAGTGCCTGTCGGATCACTCCTTTTCGCTGCTGGATTGAGATTTCAAACGGCATTAATTTCCACGACAAAAGCCGCGCCTGTTACAAATACACGGCTTGGGCTGCAACGCAACATCCAGCCGGCCGGTGGTTCGCCATATTGCCATCAGTTCATGGCGTTAATTCCTCAGGCCAACCCTTGAGTGTCGCGCGACCAAACTCCCGGCTCCGGGGCCAGTGGGGTCACCCAGCGGAGCGCGACAGCGGCGCCCAGTCAACCCTGACCGCGCCGGCCAGGGTCTGCCCCTCCCGCTAAGCCCCCGCCCCCTGCTCCGCCAAGGCCTCCTTGATGAAGCGCACCAGCGCACGGGCGGTTTCTGAGCCGGCGGGCATGGGCAGGCTCAGGGCCTGGATCCATTCGCCTTCCTTGACGGTCAAACGCCAGCCCGGCAGCACGTCGACCAGGCCGCTGCCCTCGGTGGCGGCGGGCACGCAGAAATCCGGGCTGAGCACCACGCCGCCGCCGGCGCGGGCCATGGCCAGCAGCACCTCGTGGTCGTTGCCCCAGGCGGCGGCGCGCAGGCTGAGTGCGGCTTCTTCCAGCGGGCGGCCCTGGGCGTCTTCGCGCAGCCAGCGGCGTTCGCTGGCGTCTTCGTGCTGGCCGACCAGCAGGCAGGGCAGGTGCAGCAGATCCTGCGGCCCTTGCAGCGGGCCGGCCGCGGCCGCCCAGGCGGGCGAGGCATAGGCGCGCACGGCGTAGCGCAGCAGGGGCTGGGCCACCCAGTCCTCGGGCGGCTGGGCGGTGGCGCGGAAGGCCAGGTCCACGCCTTCGGCGAGCAGATCGACGCGGCGGTAGGTGAACAAGAACTCATAGCGCAGCGCCGGGTGCAAGGCCTGAAAGCGCGCCAGCAGCGGCGGCAGCACATGGTTGCCGAACACCGGCGGCGCGCTGATGCGCAAGGTGCCGCTGAGCTGGTCACGCTCGCTGCGCAGGGCCAGGCGGGCACCTTCGGTGGCCTCCAGCACCACCCGGGCGCGGGCCTGCAGGCGCCGGCCGGCTTCGGTCAGGCTGAGGCTGCGGGTGCTGCGCGCGAACAGGGCCAGGCCCACCGCCGATTCAATCGCGGCCACGCGGCGGCTGACGGCCGCGCGCGTCAGCCCCAGATCCCGCGCCGCACGGGCAAAGCTGCCGGCTTGGGCGATGCGGGCGAACAGCTCCAGGGCATTGGCGTCCAGGGCCTGATCGGCGGCGGTGCGGCGGCTGCGCGACAGGCGCGGGGCGCTGCTCGTTTTTGCTTTTGTTTTTGTTGTTGCTGTCGTTGTCGTTACGGTTGCCACTGCTGCCGGGGTCGACGGAGCAGGCGATGGCGATGGCGAAACGGGCGGGTGGCGCGGCTTATTTGTCAACGTTTGATTACCAATGTGTCGATTCAACGCAGTCTAGTCGCTGAAATCTCGCCAATCTAGACTGAGTTCCCGTGTCCTCCACGGCCTACCACTTGGTTCCACAGCCCTCCACCGCCATCCACCGGCCGCCACCCGCCAAGAATCCCGATGAAACCCACTGCCCCCTCCCTGCCCCACGCCTTGCCCCCGGTCCAAGCCGTGCAGCTGCGCTGCGCCGACGGCCGCCTGCTGCACGCCAGCTGGCAAGAGCCGGCGGGCCCGGTGCGCGCCCTGGCCGTGATCAGCCCGGCCATGGCCGTGGCCAGCGGCTTCTACCGCGGCTTTGCCGAGTGGCTGGCCGGGCGCGGCTATGCCGTGCTCAGCTACGACTACCGCGGCATCGGCCGCAGCTTGCAGGGCTCGGTGCGGCAAGAGCGGGCCGGCCTGCGTGAATGGGCGCAGCTGGACATGGCCGCCGCCCTGCGCGCCATCGAACACCGGCGCCAGCGCGAGCAGCGGGCGCAAGGCCAGCCGCTGGGCGTGCTGGCCATCGGCCATTCCTTTGGCGGCCAGGCCATCGGTCTGGCGCCCGGCTTCGAGCAGCTGGACGCGGTGCTGGGCGTGGCCGCCCAGGCGGCCGACTGGCGCTTCTGGGCCGGCGTGCAAAAGGCCAAGGCCGCGCTGTTTTTCCATGCCTTGCTGCCGGGTTTGAGCCATCTCTTCGGCCACGCGCCCGGCTGGGTGCTGGGCGGCCGCGCGCAAGACCTTCCCAAGGCTGCGGCCCTGCAATGGGCGCGCTGGGGCCGGCGGCGCGGCTATCTGTTCACCGACCCGGCGGTGCAGGCCGATCTGGGCTACCACCGCTTCACCGGCCCGGTGCACCTCTGGAACATCAGCGACGACACATTGTTCGGCCCCGGCCCGGCGGTGGACCACCTGGGCCAGCAGTTCCGCAGCGCCGCGCTGCAGCGCCACACGCTGGACCCGCGCCAGCTGGGCCTGCGCGCCATCGGCCATTTCGGCATGTTCCGCCGCGAGCTGGGCGCCCAGATCTGGCCGCTGCTGCTGGCGCCCGTGGAGCAGGCCACGCCGCAGCTGCGCGAACGACTGCTGGCTTGATCGGCAGCGCTGGCTACACTGGCTCTTCACCCCCCACCCGCCACGGCCCATCGGGCCCGAGGAGCCGCGCATGAAGACCCAGCACGCCCCCACCCAGGCTCGCCCTCCTGCCTTGCTGCTGATCGCGGCCTACTTGCTCAGTGCCAGCGCCTTCGCGCCCACACGAGCCCAGGCCCAAGCCATCAAGCCAGGGCTGTGGGAAATCAAGATGAACCCCCAGCTCAGCCCCGAGCGCCAGGCGGCCATGGCCCAGGCCCAACAGCAGCTGGCCCAGATGCCGGCCGATCAGCGCAAGATGATGGAAGAGATGATGGCCAAGGCCGGGGTCAACGCCAATCTGGCCACCGGCGCCGTCACGCTCAAGGTCTGCATCACGGCCGATCAGGCGGCCCTCAATGAGCTGCCAGTGCACAGCCAGGGCCAGGGCTCATGCAAGCACCAGGTTCAGCGCAAGGGCGCGCAAATCCTCAATCAGTTCAGCTGCAGCGACCCCGAAGTCAGCGGCCAGGGCACGACCACACTCACCAGCCCCGAGGCCTACACCTCGACCTTGAACACCGTCAGCAAGAACAAGAGCAGCGGCAAGAACGAAACCCTGGTGGTGAACGGCAGTGGCCGCTGGCTGGGCGCCGATTGCGGCAGCATTGCGCCGATGAAGACGCCGAAATAGCAAGTCCAAGGGGCCGACGCGGGCCCGGCAGGGCGGCTCAGAGCTTGCCGGTGAAGATGCGCCCCAGCCAGCCCAGATACCAGGCCAGCAAGGCCTCGAACCAGCGCGGCTTGGCCACGGGCGGCGCCGCCGTCGTCGTCGCAGGCTCGGCGCTGAGCGGTTCTTGGGGCTTGGGTTTCATGGCAGGGTGGGCATGCGCGGGGCAGCCACAGCAAAGCAATCGGGTAAGCGCATTGTGCGCCGCGGGCGCGGGGCCGAGCGCATAGGATGCCGGCATGGACAACGTCGACTTGCAAGTGTTGCGGCAGCTGGCCGCCTGGCGCCGTGAGGGCCGCGGCGCGGTGCTGGGCACCATCACCCGCACCTGGGGCTCGGCCCCACGGCCAGTGGGCTCGCTGGTGGCGGTGCGGGATGACGGGCAGATTGCCGGCTCCGTCTCGGGCGGCTGCATCGAAGACGATCTGATCGCCAAGCTGCGCGAGGGCGCCTTGGCCTTGCAGCGGCCGGAGCTGCTGCGCTACGGCGTCGGCGCCGAGGAAGCCCAGCGCTTCGGCCTGCCCTGCGGCGGTACGCTGGAGCTGTTGCTGGAGCCGGTCAGCCAGGCCTCGCAGATCGAAGCCCTGCTGGAGCGCCTGGACCGCGGCGAGCGGGTGCAGCGCCTGCTGGACCTGCACAGCGGCCGGGTGCAGCTGCAGGCGCCCGAGCACGGTGCCGACACCTTGCTGCTGGACGCCCGGACGCTGCGCAGCCACCACGGCCCGCAGTGGCGCCTGCTCATCATCGGCGCCGGCCAGATGACCCAGTACCTGGCGCAGATGGCCCTGGGCCTGGACTACCGCGTCACCATCTGCGACCCGCGCGAGGAATACGCCGACGGTTTCGCCGTGCCCGGCTGCACACTCAGCCGCGACATGCCCGACGATGTCGTCACCGCCATGCAGCCCGACGGACACAGCGCCATCGTCGCCCTGACCCACGACCCCAAGCTCGACGACCTGGCCTTGATGGAGGCGCTGCAAAGCCCGGCCTTCTATGTCGGCGCCATCGGCTCGCGGGTCAACCAGAGCAAGCGCAAGGCCCGCCTGGCCGAACACTTTGGCCTGACACCGGCGCAGCTGGCCCGCCTGCATGGCCCGGTAGGCCTGCACATCGGCGCCCGCACGCCGCCCGAGATTGCCCTGTCCATCCTGGCCCACATGACGGCCGAACGCTACGGTGTCCAGATCCACAGCCAGGGGCCCGAGCCAGGTGCGCGCGGCGAGGTGGGATGCGCGCTCTGAAGCGCCTGCGCGGCCGGGCGCAGGGCTGGCTGCCGCTGCCACTGACCCTGGCCGCGCTGTGGGCCCCCGCCCTGGCGCAAAGCCCCGAGCAAATCCGCCTGCGCGAGCAGGAGATGGCGCAATGCCCGCTGGCCGAAGTGCCCACCTGGGGCGATGGCCGCGACCGCCCGGCCCTGGCTTCGCCGCTGCGCCTGCGCTATGCCCACGCGGGCGCGCCAGCCTGGTTCACGGCCGAACAGGTGATGCAGGCGCTGCAGAGCGCCGCCACGAGCTGGTCGCGCTGCGGCGTGCCCAGCGAGGTGCGGCGGCTGCAGGCCAGCGAGGAGCTGCCGACCGGCGCGGTGTTTGTGCACTGGAGTGCGGCGGCCAGCCGCGGCAATTTCGGCCTGGCCGATCTGGGCCAGCGCAGCCTGGCCCTGAACCCGGCCATGTTCACCCTGCTGCGGCAGCGCAACCCCAAGCACCCGGCCGGCGAGACGCTGCAAATGGTCGTCTCGCACGAGATGGGGCATTTCTTCGGCCTGATGGCGCACTCGCGCCGCTGCATCGATGTGACCTCCTACTACACCGACGGCAAGGGTGGCCAATGCCAAGCCGCCGACCCGGGCCTGCTCAAGGCCTTTGGCGAGTACCGCGCCACCCTGCCCACGGCCTGCGACATCGAGCGCTGCCGGCGCGCCAACGCCCAGGCGCGCTGACGAAGCCCGGCACTGCGCTCAATCGGGAGGGAACATCCAGCGCTCGTAGATGCGCCGCGCCGTGCCGTCGTCCACCATGGTCTTGAACACCGCGTTGACCTGGGCCTCGGCGCCGATCTGGCTGGATTTCTTGGAAAAGGCCACGGTCAGATGCGTGGTGTTGAGCACCAGCACATCGCCGAATTCGGCTTCCAGCTTGAGCTTGTGGATGATGTGGCCCAGGGTGGACAGGGAGCCGGCCACGGCCATGGCGTCGCGGTCGGCCACCGCCTTGCGGATGGCCAGGGTGTAGTCCAGCACCAGGTCCTTGCGGATCTCGGGGTCCGCATCGAAGCGCGGGTCGACCTTGAGCCCGCGGGGCGCGCCGACGATGATCTTCTTCAGGTCCTCATAGCTGCGCACCCGCACGCCCTTGCGCGCCCGGACACCAAATTCCAGCGGCACAAAAGCCGTGCCCCGGTTGGCATAGGCCGCGCGGGCCTCGCCCCAGGCCATGATGGAGAAATCGCAATCGCCCACCTCCAGATCGCGCTCCACGCGGGCATAGGGCGTCAAGGTCTTGATCGTGCGGTGGCCGCTGCGGCGCTCGAACTCCTTGAGCAGGTCGACGACGATGCCCACATAGGGTTCGGCGGCATCGGGGTCGGGGTTCTTTTTGGCCCAGGGGTCGAACTGGATCAGATCCACGCGGAACTCGCGGGCCTGGGCGGCCGACGCCAGCAGCGCCAGACAGAGGCAAGCTCCGCGCAGCCAGGAAAACCAAACACCATTCACCTTGTCACGCCTTTGCCGGCTCCGAAGTCTCGGGCCGACCCATGCCTGGCCAACCCTTGGGTCTGAATCTAACAGAGGGGCTGCCGAGCTGCGGCAGCGCGGCTCAGGGCTCGGGCCGATCGCGTGCCACTTGGCACAGGTAGTCGGCGATTTCGTCTGCCTCGGCCTTGCCCGCCGCGCCGGCCGCACGCAGGGGCTTGAGCATCACCCGCAAGGTGTTGAGGCGGCGACCGGCCGGCACGCCTTCGCGCCGACGCAGCTCGACAAAGCCCTGGCCTTGCCAGAAGCGCTCAGCCCGCGTGTTGCCCAGCACCACCCCCAGCCGCATCCAGCGCGCGCCCTGCGCGCGCGCCCATTGCTCCAGGCCCTGGTAGAGCGGGGCGGCATCGCCGCGGCCATGGCGCGCCGTGGCGACGATGAACAGGGCGAGATGGCAGACCCCGGGCCGCATCAGGTCCTCGACCACGCTGCCATAGGCCAGCAGTTCACCCGAGGGCTCGGCGTAGAAGCCGAGCTGGCGCAGGCGGCTGTAGCTGAGCTCGGCCGGCGGGCGTTCGTCGAACTCCTGCTGTGCCTCATCAGGCCGCGGCGGCTCGTCTCCGACGGTCCAGAAGTACTCCGGGTTGGCCTCCAGAAAGCGCTGCACCGCCGGCACATCGGCCGCCGTCAGCTCGCGGCAGTATCGGCCGGCGCCACAGGAAAACAGGATGGAGCTCAACTGGCCCCCTGGGGCGCACGCAAATAGATCTCCGGGTCCAGGCGCTCCATGAAACTCTGCGGCTTGGACGCGGGGCTGAAGCCGTACTTGGCATAGAGCCCGGCCGCGGTGCTGGTGGCCAGCATGAAGCGGCGCAGATGCTGCAGATCGGGGTGGGCCATGACGGCATCCATCAGCGCCCGGCTGCAGCCCAGGCCCTGGTGCTCGGGCAGCACGAACACATCGCAGAGGTAAGCAAAAGTCGTCCGGTCGGTGATGACGCGGGCAAAGCCGATCTGGGCGCCACCGCGGTACGCACCGAAGCACAAGGATCCAGCGATGGCCTGCGCCACCGTGGCCCTGGGAATGCCCAGGCACCAGGGCGCCTGCTCGCTGAGGAAGCGGTGGATCATGTCCAGATCCAGGCGCACCGGATCGCAGCTGATGAGAAAGGGGGAATCAGAGCTCATGCCGAGGATTTCAACAGAAGCGCAGCCGCAGTCCCAAGGTCATGCCCGTCAATCGAACACCGGCAAAGCGCCAGCCCAAGCTCAACGCTCGCGGCGCTGCTCGCGAATCTCACGCAGGCGCACGCACTCGGCATGGCCGGCATAAGCCGGCTTCTCGCAACGGCGGTCCACGCACCAGACGCGCAGCAGGATGTTCTCCTTGGCGCAGGCCTGGCGTGGGTCCAGGGGGGCGGCCGGGGCCTCCTCGTGGCCTGCGGCCTGGGCGGCCGACGCAGCCTGGGTCGCGGCCGCGGCAATCTGGGCCGGCGTGGCCACCGCCAGGCTGGCATCCTGCTGCGGCATGGGCGGCAGCCTGTTGGCCGCCGCACCGGGCGCCGGGGCCGAGGCCACGCCCTCCTTGCCGGGGCGGCGCGCATCGGTGCGCACGGTCTGCACCTGAGATTGCGAAGGCGCCTGCGCGGCCAGGCGCGAGGACGAAGCTGCAGCCGCGGACGGCGAGGCCTTGTTGCCACCGTTCGGGTTCAGCAAAGGCGCCGGCGCAGGCCCCAAGACCACGGCCGCCGGGGCCGGCACCATGGTCTGAGCCGGCGCCGAGGCGGACGCGCGTCCGGCCTGTGCCAGTGCTGGATCGGTCGCCGGCGCGGATGCCGGGACGGGGACGGCCGAAGCAGCAGCAGCAGCAGCAGCAGCAGCAGAACCCGAAGACGGCGCGGAAGCAGCCGCCAGTTCCAGCGACGGCGCAGCACCTGTATCCTTGGACTTGGCCCACCAACCGCCCGCAGCCAGCACAACCAAGAGCGCCACCGCCGCCATCGCCAAGGGCGGCAGCGACCGGGCCTTGCCTGCCACCGGGGCCGACGCAGGGGCCGCCACCGGGGCGAGCCCGGGCGCCACGGCCGCCTTGGCGGGGCGCGACGCCGGCGCCGCGGAAGGCGGCGGCTGCACCAGGGTGGCGGCCTCAGCCAGGGCATTCGGCGCAGGCTTGGCGAGCGGCACGGTGCGCGGGCGCGGCTGGATCACCGTCACATCATCATCCGCGCCCTCGCTGCCGTCCTCACTCAAGGGCAAGGGCAGATCGGCCTCATGCAGCCCGGGTGCTTCGCGCTGGCCGGTCAGGGCGTCGCGGAAGGCCTCCATGCTTTGCGGGCGCTCCAGCGGCCGCACGGCCAGGGCCCAATCGACGGCGGCCAGAAACGCGCGCGAGCAGCCCGGCAGGGCCCGGCCCGCCAGGGGCTCGTAATCATCGACCACGGCGCGCGCCGTGGCCGGCGGCGGCGGCTGGCCGGTCAGCAGGTAGTGAACGACAGCGCCCAGGGCATAGACATCGGTCCAGGGCCCTTGGCGCAGGGCCGTGCTTTCGGCGTACTGCTCGATGGGTGCGTAGCTGGGCTTGAGGATGGCGGTGAAGGTCTGGGTGCGGTCACCGATGGCGCGCCGCGCCGCGCCGAAATCCAGCAGGATGGGATCGCTGCCATCGGCCGGCATCAAGATGTTGTCGGGTGCGATGTCGCGGTGGTAGACGGCCGAGGCATGCAGCAGGATCAAGGCCTCCAGCAGCGGCAGCAACAGCGCCCGCAGCGCCGCCTCGTCCAGCGCAGGCGCTCGGCCGGCGTTGATGTCCTCGCGGCGCTGGCGCAAGGTCTGACCCTGCAGATAGGGCATGGCCATATAGGCCGTGCCATTGGCCTCCCAGAACTGGTAGACCTTGAGCAGGGAGCGGTGGTCGAAGCGGGCCAGCAGGCGCGCCTCGTTGACGAAGGAACGGCGACCGATCTCGAAGGTTTCGCTCAGCGAACCCGAGCGCACCGACACCACCGAGCCCTCGCCACGCTGGGCCAGCTGCCCCGGCATGTACTCTTTGATCGCCAGCTCGCGCTCCAGCGCATGGTCGCGCGCCAGGTAGACGATGCCGAAGCCGCCCACACCCAGGGTCCGCACAATCTCCAGCGCCCCAAAACGGGTGCCGGGGGGCAAGGCATTGACGTCGTCGACAGGCAGGCCTGGCGAGCGAAGTCCGGTGCGGTCAATGGGGGTGTCCGACATGAGCGAGCCAACAAGCGATTCGGAAAGTGGGCAAGGGTACTCGATGTGCGAGGGCGTGCGGTAGGCGCATCACCCCCTAATGGCAAGAGTCACACGCGCCCGGAGGCGCCGCCTCAAGGCGCCACCGGCAAGGCCTTGAGGTAGTCGTGCAGCTGGCTGGCGATGCGCTGGCGCTCGGCCGCGCTCAGGCCATCGGGCAGGGCCGGCATGGCGGTGCCGGGCTTGACGGACTGGGGCTGCAGCAACCAGCTCTGCCAGGTACGGGCATCGATCAGCTTGGCGCGAACGGCCAGATTGAGCGGCATCTTGGCGCCGCCAAAGCCGTTGATCTGGTGGCAGCTGAGGCAATAGGTCTGCGCCAGGGCCGCATGCTCGGCCCAGCGCGCACTGTCCATGCCAGCCGGCAGCAAGGCCTCGGGGTTGACCGCGCGCAGGCTGATTTCGGCCACCTGATAGGGCCAGTGCGTGCCACCCTCGGCCTGCAGGGCGGGCGCACTCAGGTTGTCCCAGATCAGGTAGTAGGGACCGAGCGCCACGCGCTTTTCGCCCTGCGCGAGGTTGTCCACCGTGAAGGGCTGACCATCGGCCAGGCCCACGGCCAAGTAAGCGCGGTACTTGAGAAAACGCGCCACCGGCATGCGCGCGATGAAGCCATCGAGCGCCTTGAACTCCAGCTCACGGTCGGGCTGGGCCTGCCAGCTGGGGCCCAGGGTGGCGCTCAGCACCGCCTCCACGGGATAGGCCAGATAGCGCCGCTGCACCGGCTGGTCCTTGCGGCTGAGGTGGGGCTCGACGACGGTCACGGCCTGCGCCTTGTGACCCTGGGCCAGCAGCTGGCGGTGCAAGGCGGCCGGCGCGGGCAGGGTTTCGGCGCTGACGGCCCAGGGCGTGCTCAGCGCAGCGCTCAGCAGCAGCCAGACGGCACGGCGCCGGGCGCGGGAAGGGGAAACAGGGTGGGAACTCGCGGG
The DNA here is from genome assembly GCF_058794035.1 of Roseateles sp. GW835-FHT13E02. Taxonomy (NCBI): domain Bacteria; kingdom Pseudomonadati; phylum Pseudomonadota; class Betaproteobacteria; order Burkholderiales; family Sphaerotilaceae; genus Roseateles; species Roseateles sp. GW835-FHT13E02. The sequence goes on along the minus strand of NZ_JBXAGJ010000034.1, from coordinate 16,229 downwards.
GATGCTCATGCCAGGCTCCTGGCCCGGAACGGGCCTGAGCTGCATTGCAGCACAGCCCGGCCGTCAACATTCAAGCCAGCAAGCTGGGCACCAGGCCGGTCCAGCGCTTGAAGGAGCGGCGGAAGTTGCTGCGGTCGTGAAAGCCCAGGGCCTGGGCCACGCGCTCATGGCTCTGGCCTTGCAGCAGCAAGAGGTAGAGCGCCCAGTGGGTGCGCACCTGGTCGAGCTGGGCTTGGAAATGCGTGCCGTGCTGGGCCAGATGGCGCTTGAAGGTGGCGCTGCTGACGCCAAAGGCCTGGGCGCTCTGCTCCAGCGTGGGCGCTTCACGCAGGCGCGGCAGCAGATGGTCGTAGAGCGCAGCCAGCAGGCCGCGGCCGGCGGCGCCGGGGTCGGCGCCCTGGGCCAGGGCCTGGGCGGCCATGCTGTCAGCCACGCCGCGCGGCCAGGGCTCGTCGAGGCAGGCAGCCGGCACGCGCATGGCGTCGACCTGGCAATCGAACTGCAGATCGGCGCCGAGGAACACCGCATGCTGCGAGAGATCGCGCGGGCGGCTGCGGTTGAAGCTGTAGCGCCAGGGCAGGCGCCGGCCGCCCAGCCACTGGCACAGGCCAGTGACGGCGCTCATCTGCATGTCGACCACGAAGTTGCGCTGCGCCGCGCCGACGCCGCAGGCCTCGGTCCAGATCAGCAGCAGCTCGTCTTCATGCCAGAGCAGGCGCGGCGTCAACAGGGGCGAGAGCCGGGCGCTGTGCGCGGCCAGCAGCTCCAGGGCCTGGCGGCCGTTGCGCGCCTGGGCCAGGGCGTGGCTGGCCAGGCCGGCATGGCCAGGCAAGCTGAGCTGGCCCAGCACAAAAGCCGTATCCGGCGCCTGCAGCTGGGCCTGCAAGGCGGCCAGCAGATCGAGCAGCTGCTGCGGGCTGAGCAGGCTCGGCATTGAACTGAAGCCCGCGGCTGCCAGCAGATCGGCCGGCGCCAGGCCGCGGCTGCGCGCAAACTCCAGCAGCAGCACGGCCTGGTGTTCCCAGACCAGGCAACGCGTGCCCAGCTGATACACATTGGCCGGCGCCACCGCGCTCAAGGCCGGGCTGAGACCGGGTAGGGCCGCGTTCACAGCAGGGCCGCCAGCCGAAGCAGCTGCTGCGCACCGGGCTCGTCCGCATCAACCGCACTCCACACCACCCGCGCCGGCCGCTGGATGCGCTGACCCTGGCGGCTGTGGTGGGCCAGGCTGCCCAGGGCCTGCTGCAAATGGCTGGCAGTCTGCGCCGCCAGCGCCGGCCCAGCGCCGGGCATCAGCAAGGCGAAGCGGTCACCGGCGTAGCGGCAGAGCAGGTCCTCGGGCCGCAGATTCAGGATCAGGAGATGGCCGGCCGCCTGCAGCAGGCGGTCAGCCTCCGCCAGGCCATGCTCGCGGGCGACGCTGTCAAAGCCATCCAGGCTCAGCATCAGCAGGGCCGCGCCGGGCTGGTCCTCGCGCTGCTGCTCCAAGGCGATCTGGCGGGCCAGGTAGTCGGCATCGCCGAGCTGGGTGATGGCATCAAAACTGCGGTGCTCGCGGATCAGGCGCTCGCGCTTGAGCAGCTGGGCGCTCAAGGCCCGCTCCTCTTCGCGCCAATGCTGCAGGCCGATGGTGAGCACCAGCATGCCCAGGGGCGTGAGGCCCGATTCCAGCCAGTTGTCCCAGACCACGGCCTTGGGCAGGCGCCAGAACTCGTCCAGCACATCGACCCATTCGCCCAGCAGGATGCCGGCCAGGCCCAGGCACAGCCAGCTGGTGACGCGGCCACCGGGCCGGCTGCTGCGCAGCTGGGTGATCCAGATGGCGGCCATCAGCACCATGCCGCCCTCGCCGGCCACATCCATCCAGCGCCAGTCCTGCAGCGGCTTGGCCTCGCCGCCTCAGGCGAAGGCCGCCATCAGGCCGGCCATCAGCAAGGCCAGGAGATGGCCGAAATGCGCCAGGCCCAGCACAGGCGCCTGGGGCACGGGCTGCAAGGCCTTGAGCAAAGGTGAGATGAGCATGGGCTGGTGATCCTAAAGAGGCTTTGTGACAGGCCGTCATGCAGCGGCGCGATGTGGACGGCGGGGGTCGAAACAGCTCAGTCCGGGGCCGGATCTGCGCTCTTGCAGCCGCTGCGGCCGCCCGAGGGCTGGTCGTCACGGAACTGCCATACCGCCTGCCTAAGGTGCGGAGCCATTGCCGATCCGGCGCTTGCCTGTGCTCCCCTGCGGAGCCCCCACCCACCATGTCGACCACGTCTCCTTCCCGCCTACGCCGCCCTCGCCTGACGCCGCTGAACCTCGGCCTCAGCGCCGCCCTGCTGTCCCTTGCGGCGTCGCCCGCCCTGGCGCAAAACGCGGCGCCCGCCCCGGCCGGCGCCGCCAGCGCGCCCACCACCACGCTGGAGACCGTGCAGCTCAGCGGCCAGGCGGCCAATCTGCGCAATGCGCTGGACAAGCAGCGCGCCGCCACCGGCGTGCTGAGCGTGGTCCATGCCGATGGCATCGGCCAGCTGCCCGACATCAATGCCGCCGAAGCCCTGGCCCGCCTGCCCGGCGTCTCGGTCGAGCGCGACCAGGGCGAAGGCCGCTTCATCCGCGTGCGTGGCCTGGGCCCGGATCTCAACGCGGTCAGCATCAACGGCACCCTGGTGCCCTCGGCCGAAGCCGACCGCCGCGCCGTCGGCCTCGATGTGGTGCCGGCCGGCTTGATCCGTTCGCTGGAAGTGCGCAAGACCCTGAGCCCGGACCAGGACGCCAACTCGCTGGGCGGCTCGGTGGCGGTGAACACCGTGTCGGCTTTCGACCAGCCCGGCCGCGTGCTGAACCTCAACGCTGGCGCCAGCCACGCCGCGCTGAGCGGCAAGACACGCCCGAACGGCGCCCTGATCTACAGCGAGCGTTTCCTGGCCAACAGCCTGGGCCTGGCCCTGGCCCTGAGCAGCGACGAGCGCAGCTTCGGCTCGGACAATGTCGAGACCGGCGGCGCGTGGAATCTCAGCGGCAGCAGCCCCGCCTTGAGCAAGCTGGAGCGCCGCAGCTACACCATCAGCCGCGTGCGCCACGGCGGCGCCCTGAACCTGGACCTGCGCCCCGATCCCGGTCAGAGCTACTACCTGCGCAGCTTCAGCAGCCGCTTCACCGACACCGAGCAACGCCAGGCCCAGACCCTGGAGTTCTCGCCCGCCCTGGCCGCGGGCGTCAGCGGCGGCTCGGCCAAGGCGGCCCGCTCGCTGAAGGCGCGCGAGGAGATCTCGCAGGTTGACTCACTGAGCCTGGGCGGCGAGCGCCGCTGGGGCGACTGGAAGCTCAGCGCCGCCCTGGGCGCCGGCCGCGCCAGCGAGAACAAGCCCGACACCTTGTCCGGCGCCACTTACAAGAACAGCACGGCCTTCAGCGGCCTCAGCTTCGCCGACAGCCAGAAGCCTGTGATCAGCGGCCCGGCCGGCCTGGCCAGCAGCAGCGGTTTTGCGCTCGACAAGATCAAGCTGGAGCAAAGCCGAGCCACCGACCGCGAGCGCAATCTGCGCGTCGACCTGCTCAAGGACCTGGACCTCGACGGCGCCGAGCTGGAGCTCAAGGGCGGCTTCAAGATCGCCCGCCGCCAGAAGGACAACGGCCGCGAGGTCTGGAGCTACAGCGGCAAGACCTTGGCCAAGGCGCCTTATGGTTTCAGCAGCACGCAGCTCTCCATGGCCAGCGTGGTGGCCGAGGGCATGCCGCGTTATCCCTGGGGCGAGCTGGGCCCGAACCTGAGCGAGCAGGCGGTGCGCCAGCTGGTGGCCGGCCTCAAGCCGGCCGAGTTCCGCGAGGCCAGCGATTCGGCCATCGCCGACTACCGCATCCAGGAAGAAATCGATGCCGCCTACCTGCAAGCGACGATCGATTGGAAGCACACGCAACTGATCACCGGTCTGCGCCACGAAACCCTGCGCCTGGAGGCCGACGGCACCGGCAACAGCAAGGGCCAGTTCAGCGCCCAGCACAGCGAGAGCCGCAGCCGCCACTGGCTGCCGGCCCTGCTGCTGCGCCAGCAACTGAGCAGCGAGCAGCAGCTGCGCGCGGCCTACACGCAATCGGTGGTGCGCCCCACCTTCGGCCAGCTCAGCCCCGGCTTTGTGATCGAGGACAAGAACGCCGAGTTCGGCAACCCGGCACTCAAGCCCCTGCGCTCGCGCAATCTGGACCTGGGCATCGAGCAGCGCCTGGACCGCGACGGCAGCCTGTCGGCCTATGCCTTCCACAAGAGCATCCGCGACTTCGTCTACCGGACCAATCTGGCCGGCCAAGGCATATGGGCCGGCTTCGATTCGGCCCTGACTTACGCCAACGGCGAGGACGCCAAGGTCAGCGGCCTGGAGCTGGCCTATGGCCAGGCCCTGCGCGGCCTGCCGGCGCCCTTCAACGGTCTGGTCCTGGGCGCCAACGCCACCCTCGTGCACTCCAAAGCCACCATCGCCGGCTACAAGAACGGCCAGCTGCAAAGCCGCCAGCTGGCCCTGCCCAGCCAATCGGACCGCAGCCTCAACCTCAGCCTGGGCTGGGAAGGCCATGGCCTGAGCACCCGCCTGGCGGTCAACCACAAATCGGCCTATCTGCTGGAGGTGGGCGATGTGCTGAACCCTGCCAAGGACTTGTGGGTGGACGGCCAGACGCAATGGGACTTCTCGCTTCGCTATGACATCAGCGCCAAGCTGCAAGTCAGCCTGGAGCTGCTCAATCTGAACAACAGCGCCTACTACGTCTACGCCGGCCAGCGCGCCCTGAACGCGCAGTACGAGCAGTATGGCCGCAGCGTCAAGCTGGGTCTGAAGCTGGCGGTGTTCTGAGCATGAGGCTGCACACCTTCGCCCTCGCGGGCTTGATCGCTCTTGGCTTCATGGGCGCGGCACAGGCCGCTGACCTCAACCCGACCCGGCTCCAGCTCGACAAGAAAGGCCTGCAGCTGCTCGACCGCCAGGGCCAGGAACTGGCGCGTTATGCCGTGCGCGCCAAGCGCTGGGATCAGCGTGCGGACGGCGCCCAGGGCCATGTCGCCGTGCTGCTCGATGCCGACCGCGGCCGCCCGGTGCTGCTGCGCAGCGAGGGCCAGGTCTTGCGCGCCCAGGACCTGCCCGAGCCCGGCTTTGCCGTCGAAGCGCTCTGCCTGCACCGCGACCCGCAAGGCCTGCTGCAGCTCTTCCTGCTCGGCGAGGAAGGCCTGAGCGAGCAATGGCTGATCGCCGGCCCCGAGGGTGCGCGCCCGCTGCGCCGCCTGGCCACGGCGCCCGGCGCCAAGGGCTGCGTGGTCGATGACAAGCTGGAGCTGCTGCGCATCGAAGAGCCTGGCCTGGGCCTGTGGGAGCACAGCACGCGCATCGAGGGCAAGCCCGAGCGCCGCCTGCTGCGCGGGGCGAGCCGTTCGGCCAAGGCCCCTGTTGGCAAAGCCTGGGACTGGCCGGTGCTGCAGCCCAGCGGGCAGACCGCGCCGGTGGCGCGCTTCGGCGACGCGGCGGACGATCCGGCGATCTGGGTGCACCCGAGCGATGCGCGTCTCAGCCGCATCCTCGGCACCAACAAGAAACAAGGCCTGCTGGTCTACAACCTGCAGGGCGAGGAGCGCCAGCTGCTGGAGGTGGGGCGCATCAACAATGTCGATCTGCGCCAGGGCCTGCAAGTGGCGCCGGGGCAGTCCATGGACCTGGCCGTGGCCACCCAGCGCGATGAGAACGCGCTCCTGCTCTTCGGCATCGATGGCCAGGGCCAGGTGTCCGAGCTGGCCCGGCTGCCCACCGATCTGAAAGACATCTACGGCCTCTGCGTGGGCCGCAGCGCCGAGGGCGAGCTGGACGCCTACCCCAACGACAAGGACGGCCGCGTGCAGCAGATCCGCATCACGCGCGCCGCCGACGGACGCTGGCAATCACGCCTGCTGCGCCAGTTCCAGCTGGCCAGCCAGCCCGAGGGCTGCGTGGTGGACGAGGCAAACGGCCGGCTCTTTGTCGGCGAAGAGAAGCGCGGCATCTGGCGGATCGACATCGGCAGCAATGCCGGAGCAGGCAAGCCAAAGTTGATCATGCCGGTCGGCGGCGCCCTGGTCGCCGATGTGGAAGGCCTGGCGATCTACCGCGCCCGGCCGGGTGACGCCGGCTATCTGCTGGTGTCCTCGCAAGGCAACCACAGCTATTTGGTGCTCGACGCCCAGCCGCCCTACGCCTTGCGCGGCGGCTTTCGCGTCGGCATCAACGCCGAGCTGGGCATCGACGGTGCGTCGGAAACCGATGGCCTGGACGTCAGCGCCGCCCACTTCGGCGGGGTCTACGGCCAGGGCCTGATCGTCGTGCAGGACGGCCACAAACGCCTGCCCGACGGGCCGCAGAACTTCAAGCTGCTGCCCTGGAGCGAGGTGGCGCGCGCGCTCAAGCTGCCCTGAAGCCGGGCACAGGGCTCAGGGCTCAGGGCTCAGAAGCGCAGCTGCACGCCCAAGGAGAGCACGTTGATGTCGTTCTTCAGGAAACGGTTGTATTCCAGCTGCAGGCCCCAAGTGGCGTTGAAGTCGTAGCCGAGGCCGGCGCCGACGCTGGCCTCGGTGAGGGACTTGGCCTGCATGCCCACCCGGGTGGCCTTCATCGAGGTGCGCCCCACGCCCAGGCGGCCGTAGACCTGGAAGGACTCGTTGAGCGGCGCGCTCAGGCGCAGGGCAGTGCCGACATGGCTGTCGGGGTAGACATAGTCCTCGCGCTCGAACAAGCCAGGAATGATGTTCAAGTTGAGGTTGCGGGTGAACAGCTCGGCCGACAGATGGGGGTTGAAGCGGTAACCCACGGCCAAGGCCACAGACGGGTCCGAGTCGCCCAGATAGACCTTGGACTTGCCCTTGGCGCTGCCGAAGCTGGCGCCCAGGTACAAGCCCTTGCCATCGAGCTCCGGACCCGCCTGAGCCACGCCCTGCAGCATCAACAGGACCGCGGCCGCCAGGGCCAGCAGGCGGGCGCCGCCTGCTTGTTTCTTCTTCTCGTTCTGGAACACAAACCTCTCCTCGTTTGTCTCTGGAGTTGGCAGGTTAGCAAGCCGGGCTGTCGCCGGCCATCGCCCCCACGAGGGTGTTCACACAGTCGCGCCGGATGCAACTTTCGGGCTCAGAATCTGCCAGTCCTGGCGTGCCAGCTGGATCAACACCAGACCGGACAACAGGGGCAGCAAGTAGATCAGGCCGTCGGCCACCATCAGGCCGCCCGAGTTCTGCGCCCAGGGCGCAACACCCGCCTGCAAGCCGTCCACCCATTTGCGGCCGTAGACGGCCAGCAGTGGCAAAGCCAAGCAGGCAGCGCTGCGGCGCAAGCCCGGACTGATGCCCGCACCCAGCACCTCACGGCCGGCCAGCAGGAACAGCGGCGCGATCACAAACAGCATGGTGAAGAAGACATTGGCGATCGGCAGGGCCGCGCCGAGCTCGGCACGCAGGGCCCAGAAAGGCAGCCAGGCCAGGCACAGCAGACCCAGCCCCCAGGCGCTCTTGCGGGCGCGGTGCTCGGCCAGGGAGTCGCTGATTTGTGCGGCCTGCGAGGCCGGCTTCTTCATCAGATGCATCAGCGCAAGGCAGAACAAGCCCACAGTGGCGTCGATGGCCAGGGTCACCGGGTAGCCGAAAGCCTCGATGGACAGGCCTTGCCAGGTTGCGGTGTAGGCGATGGACAAATTCATCAAGGCCATATAAGCCGTGAACTGGGTCGCGGCAACCTTGGGGTTGGTCACATCCATGAACAGGGCCGAGCGCACACCGTACATCAGGCCCATGAAGACATTGAAGCCCAGCACCGCCACCCACAAGGCCGTGACCAGGGCCGGTTCCACCGCAGCCTTGCTGTCGGCCGCACGCGGCATCACATAGCCATGGTGTTGCAGCACCAAGGCCAGGTAGGCGACCGGCAGGCTCATCAGAATCACTGCCGCACTCAGAACCACACGCCGGCCAATGCGGTCGGACAGCAAGCCGCCCAGCACCATGGCCGCACCGCTGACCACGCTGGTGGCCAGATTCATCCAGGCGACCTGGTCGTCGTTGAGGCCGAGTTCGACCGAGAGGTTGGACTGCAAGGCCAGACTCAGCGACATGGCGCCGCAAGGCAGCAGGGCGAAGAACACCCCGGCGTAGGCGCCGCGCGTGCCGATGAAGGAGCGGAAGGCGTCCATGGCAAAGCTGCGCATCTCGCCCAGGGCGTGGCGCAGGCCGCGGCCGGCCTGGTGCGCCGCATCACCGGCCTGAGCCAGGGCTTCCTTCATGGGCAGGACAATGAAGCCAGTCACGGCCAGGATGCTCAGGGCCACGAAGACAAAGCTGTTCTGGAAGCCGATGTAAGCCATCAGGAAGAGCACGCCACTGCCCCCCACCGCCTGGCCCACGGCCGCACCGGCGAACATCAGGCCATTGGCCAGACCACGCTCCTCGGGGTGCAGGGTGTTGCAGGCCAGGGCATCGATGGCCACGTCCTGCATGGCCGCAAAGGTGTTGTGCACCAGCAGAATGGCCGTGAACAAGGCCAGCTGTTCAGGCAGCTTGACGAAGACCAGCACCCCCAGGGTGGCGGCCATGATCAGCTGCGTGAACAGAATCCAGCCGCGACGATGGCCGAAGCGCTGCGAGCGGAACACATCGACCAGAGGGCCGAAGGCCCACTTGAAAGCCCAGGGCAGGTAGAAGGCGGCGACAAACGCCCCGATCTCGGCGGGCCCCACGCCCATGCGGCGCAGCTGGGTGGCCACGGCGGTGGCGGCGAAACCGAGGGGAATGCCCTCGGTCATGTACAAGAAGAAAAAGGCCGACAGGCGACCGTTGCGGCTTCCCAGCAGATTGGGCAATCTCATGCGCTCATCCGCGCGCCGGCGGGCGCGCCCCTCGTGTTGTTGTGGGGCGGATTATCCCGGTCGGCCGCAAACCCGGCCATGCTGGCCTACCCGGAGGGCCGGCCCGGTGGCGCCAGCCTCAGCGGCGGCGCAGGCTGGCCAGGGTTTCCACGCGCTTGAGCAGCTCGCGGTCGTTCCAAGGCTTTTTGAAGATGCCGTACAAACCCTGCACCTGATGCACGCGGGCCTGCATTTCATCGTGGCCGGTGATGGCGATGATGGGCAGGTCTTCGGTCTCCAGGCTGCCCTGGACATCGGCGATCAGCTCGAAGCCGTCCTTGTTGGGCATTTCCAGGTCGGTGATCAACACTGCAAAGCGCTGCTCGGCCAGGCGCTGCAAGGCCTCCAGGCCGTCCTTGGCCACGGTCACCTGGTAGCCCACGCCTTCGAACAGACGGGCCAGCTTGGCCCGGGCCACGGCCGAGTCGTCGACCACCAGCAGCGGGATCGGGCCGCTCGCCTGCACCGGGGCCGTGGCCACCAGGGCTTCCGGCGCCAAGGGCGCGGTGGCCACGCGCTTGACCGGCGCGTAATCCTCCGGCAGCGGCGGCATCACGGTGTTGTGGCCGGCCGGCGGCACCTCATGGTCACCCCGCCGCAGGCTGATGATGAAGACCACGATGGCCAGCGGCACCGCGATCAACAAGGGCAGGAGGTAGGGACCGAGCAGGTCCGGCACTTCAAATGACATGGTGAGCATTCCCCGCCCGTCCCGGGCCTGGCAGGCCTCAGGCGCATGGCAACGGGCCTTGATTCTTTGGAAGCGCTGAATCTACCACCGCAGCGCGCCCGACGGACCGGGAAAAAAGCCGGGGTGGCCGCCGGCAAGCCGGCAGCCCCATCCCGCTTGCGGCCTCAGTCCTTGCTGCCCACCACGCGGTAGGCGCCGGCACCCAGCAGCGCACCCAGGATGGGCGCCACCCAGAACAGCCACAGCTGCTCGATCGCCCAACCACCCACATACAAGGCCACGCCGGTGCTGCGCGCCGGGTTGACCGAGGTGTTGGTGACCGGAATGCTGATCAGGTGGATCAGGGTCAGGGCCAGGCCGATGGCGATAGGCGCAAAGCCGGCCGGTGCGCGGCCGTCGGTCGCGCCCAGGATGATGATCAGGAAGAAGGCCGTCATGACCACCTCGGTCACCAGGGCCGCCACCATCGAATACTGGCCCGGCGAATGCTCGCCAAAACCGTTGGAGGCGAAGCCGCCGGCCAGATCAAAGCCGGCCTTGCCGCTGGCGATCAGGTAGAGCACGCCGCCGGCGGCCAGGCCGCCCAGCACCTGGGACACGATATAGGGCAGCAACTGGCCGGCCGGGAAACGGCCGCCAGCCCACAAGCCCACCGACACCGCAGGGTTGAAGTGTCCGCCCGAGATATGGCCCACGGCATAGGCCATGGTCAGCACGGTCAGGCCGAAGGCCAGGGACACGCCATGCAGGCCGATGCCCACGCCGGGAAAGGCCGCAGCCAGCACGGCACTGCCGCAGCCGCCCAGCACCAGCCAGAAGGTGCCCAGAAACTCCGCGCCATAGGCTTTTGTATTCATGCTTGCTTCACTCCATCCGTTGATTTGAAAGGTTCGCAACCATCCGAAGGATGGCCTTTTCGCAAACCATGATGGCGCAGCAAAAATGTCAAAGCAAGCGCGGATACCCCCGGGCATTCGGCCCCCTCCAGGCGCCACAGCCCTGAAATCGGCCCCAGTCGGGTCGTCTCAAGCCGGCGGCCAGTGACGCGCAAACACAGCGCGTACCGCGGGCTCGTCTTCGGTGGCACGCAGGGCCGCGAAGAATTCGGGCCGCTGCGCCTGCAGATGCGCGCGGCTGCCCGACCATTTCGACACCACCGCCGCCAGCAAAGCCAGGGCGCTGAGCCGGCCCGCGCCGGCGCAGGCGCTGCCGTACTGGTCGGCAAACAGCTCCCAGAGCCGGTGCAGGCGGGCGCACGTGCCTTGGCGTATGCGCTCCTGCACGGCCGCGTCACCGTCGGCGTCGGCACACCAGCGCTGCGGGTAGTCGATCACGCCGATGGCGGCATAACAGTTGGCCGCCACATACACCAGGCCGCTGAGCGCCTGTGCCCGCTCGCCGGCCTCAGCCGGCAGCAGGCCGGAGCCGGGCGCCGCGTCCAGGCCCAGGTGGATGAGGATGGCCGCGCTCTCACTGATGGCCCGGCCATCGGGCAGGCGCAGGGTGGGTATCTGCTGCAGCGGGTTGATCCGGCTCAGGGCCTCCAGGCCCGGGCTGGGCTGCCAGCTGGCGGCCTCCACCAGACGGTGGGGCAGACCGGCCAGCACCAGGGCCGCCTCGATGGCCGCCGAACCCGTACCGCGGCTTCCGTACAACTCGTACATCGCACACACCTCCTGTGGCTCACCCACCCAAGACCACGGGGTCGACCGGCCAAGGCCGCTGCGGCCCGCGCAGCCGCTCGAACTCGGCGCACAGCTGCAGCACGCCCAGATCATCGAAACGCCGGCCGATGATCTGCAATCCGATGGGCAGACCCTGCGCGCTGTAGCCGGCATTGATGCTGGCGGCGGGCTGCTCGCTCATGTTGTAGGCCAGGGTGAAGGCGATGTGCTCGAAGGGCCGCGCCGGGTCGTTGAGCGGGCTGGCCCATTCGGCCGCGAAAGCCGGCTCCGGGCTGACCGGGCTGAGCACGTAGTCAAAGGGCTGGCAGGCCGCTACCGCCGCCTCGCGCAGCGCCTGCATCTGGCTGTAGCCCTGGAACAACTCGTCCGCCGCCAGATCGGCCGCGCCCTCGACCCAGGCGCGGATATAGGGCAGCACGCGCGCCTGACGCTCGGGCGGCAGGGCGCGAAAGTCCAGCCAGGAGCGCATGCGCCAGAACTTGTCCAGGCCGTCGATCATGGCCCGGCTGCAAAAAGGCGCCAGCGGCTCGACGCGGGCCCCGGCCTGCTCGAAACGACGCGCCGCCTCCTTCACCACCGCGCTCACCTCGGCGCTGGCCGGTATGCCCCAACCGGCATCGAGCAACAAGCCCAGGCGCAGGCCGCGCAGATCGCGCTTCAGGTCCTGCCAATCGATGGGCTGCTGCGGCAGGCTGCTCGCGTCGCGCCAGTCAGGGCGGCTCAGATGGGCCATCAGGCGCGCCGCATCGTCCACGCTGCGCGTCATCGGCCCGGCCACACGCCCGGCGTAGGCCGGTTTGATGGGGATGCGTCCCAGGCTGGGCTTGAGGCTGAAGATGCCGCACCAGCCCGCCGGCAGGCGCAGCGATCCGCCAATGTCGGTGCCCACATGCAGCGGGCCATAAGCCGCCGCCGCTGCGGCCGCCGCGCCAGCGCTGGAACCGCCGGGGTTCTTGCTCAGATCCCAGGGGTTGCGGGTCAGCGGATGGAAGCTGGACAGGCCGGAGCTGAGCATGCCGTAGTCCGGCATGGTGGTCTTGGCCAGCAGCACGGCGCCGGTCTCGCGCAGGCGGGCGGCCGGGGGCGCGTCCTCCTCGGCCGGGCGCAGCTCGCTGGCGGCGCATCCCAGGGGCATGGGCGTGCCGCGGGTGGCGATGTTTTCCTTGAGCGTCAGCGGCACACCGTCCAGACTCAGGCGTGGGTCCAGGCCCGCCGGGCAGAGCGGCTGGCCGCGCAGCCAGCGCGCCTCGCTGGCGCGTGCCTGGGCCAGCGCGGCCTCGGCATCGAGGGCATAGAGCGCATGCAGCCGGGGCTCGCAGCGCTCGATCTGGGCCAGCACCGCCTGAGTCGCCTCAACCGGAGATAGCTGTCGATCGGCAAAGGCCTGCGTCAGCTCGGCTGCCGACCACAGATGCAGAAGGGGCTGCGAGGGGGAGATCGGGACGCTGGAAGACATGGGCTCGCTCCGGACATGGGGCCGGCTCGGGTCCGACGCTCGCGGCCATTGTGGCCCAGCCCGAGGCCGTCCCGGCGGTGGCAAGCGATGCACCAAGGCGGGGCAGGTTTCGGTACTTGCTGCAGGGCCGAAGCCGTTCCCCCTCATGGGGGTGGCGCGGGCCCAGGCGGCATGACACAGTCCGCCCGGTTTCCGCGTCAGGGCTGCAGTCGGGCCGACACGGACCTCACCCTCCCCACAAAAAGCCAAGATTCGAGGATGCCCATGAAGCCCCTGCCCGCCACCAGCCCCCGTCCCGTCAGCACCCGAAGCGCCCTGGGCCTGCACGGTGGCATCAGCCTGCTGGCCCTGGGCTGCGTGGCCAGCATGTTGGCGGCGTGCGGCGGCAGCCCGGGCGCCGAGATCGTGGAGGTCTACGACTGTGTGCTGACCAATTGCAAGGACTCGGAGCTGCTGTCCACGGACGCATTGAGCCCGCATGCCGTGATCCGTGGTGAAGGCAACGTGCTGAACATCAGCGCCCAGCTCGGCCAGAGCGCCAATCTGCTGACCCGCGTGCGCCTGACCGGCGCTGACCGTTTTTTCGCGCAGACCAGCAGCCAACGCATCGAGCTGCGCGACAGCGATGGCAAGGGCAGCAGCTACACCGGCTCGCTGACGGTCAGCGCTGAAGAGCCCAGCCTCAGCATCGTGCTGGAACGGCGCGGCGAACAGCATGTCAACAGCGTCACCCTGCCCAAGAGTTTCAGCGTGCTGGCGCCGGTGGGGCCGGTCAATCTGGGCCTCAAGACTGGCAAGCTGATGGTCAACCTCGGGCACGCCAGCGGCACCTCGGTGGACAACCTCAGCAGCCTGCGCTGCACCCGCAAGGACGGCAGCAGCTTCTCGGGCGGCCGCAGCGACAACTACAGCCTGCCCTTTGTGATCGAGAACGTGAATGGCTCGCCCTGGGTGCGCATCAACACCGCCGATCTGGACCTGTCGCTGAACCAGCACAGCAGCAGCCTGGACACGAATGCGCCCAACACCTCGCCGGTGCAGACCTGCGAGATCGCGGTCAGCTGGCGCGTCTACCGCATGGGCAGCACGGCCAGCACCCTCTCGCGCCACAGCACGGTGCGCGGTGAGCGCGCGGCCAGCCAAAGCATCAGCTACGACGCTCGGCTCTGATCAAGGCCGCGCCAAGGGCAGGAGCAGGCGCTCCTGCAACCAGCCCTGCAAGCAGCCGACCACCACCCCGGCCGGGTCGGCACCCTCCACATCGCGCAGCTGCTCGGCCGCCAGTTCGCACAGATCGCTGAAGCTGCAGCCCGAGCGCAAGCCTTGCAGCAGGCGCCCTTCCAGCGGCGCCAAGGAGCGCCAGCGCGTCTCCTGCAGCGGCCGCCAGACCAGGCAGGTGTGCGGGCCAAATTCGGGGGCGGCCAGCGGCTCGGCCTCGGCCCCCGCCTCCAGCGCTGGCAGGTCCTGCGCTTCGCGACGCAGGCGCCGCCAGGCCGGGCCCACGGCCCAGTTCAGGCTCAGCAGCTGCACGCCCGGTCGCAGGCGCAAGCGCAGCGCGGGCCAGGCCTCGGGCTGCACCGCACGCAAGTCCTCGGCCGCCAAGGCCTCGCTCTCGGCCGCGTCAAAGGCCATGCGCAAGGCCCAGTCCATGCGGGCCAGATCGACCAGGGCGGCGTGAGGCAAGACCTGAACCTGCTGTCGCTGCAGATCGTCCTCATTCGATCCCTCGCCGGCCACCGGCAAGCTCGCCATGAAATCGGCCAGGCCATGGCCCCACCAGCGCAGGGAGGCGTGGCGTGGCGGCTGGGCATGCAGATAGGCCAGGGCCAGGGTCTCGAATTCAGCATCACCAAGGGCGCGATGCAGCACCTCGTGGTTGTCGCGCAAGGCGCTGATCAGGCGCGCTCGGTAGGCCTGCTGGTAGACCGACAAGCCCCGTTCGGCCCCGGGCTCACGCAAAAGCCCGCTCGTGGGCAGGGCCTGCGGGCTGCGCACCAGCGCTTGCAGCTCACGCTGCTGCTGGGCCAGCAGGCTGGGGCTCATGCCGCCTCCCGTTGAGCTGCCAGGGCTTGGGTGCTGCACTGGCGTGCGTGATCCAGCTCATCAAGCAGAACATCAAGCGGCGGAATCTGGTCATCCCGCTCGATCATGGTTGGCCGCGCCCCTAGATGCGCGAGGGTCTGGCGGTAGAGCTGCCAGACCTCCTCACAGACCGGCTGGTCATGGGTGTCCACGCGCAGATCGCCATGCTGCTCATGGCCGGCCAGATGGATCTGCAGCACCTGCGCGGCGGGCAGGCGCGCGATGTAGTCCCAGGCATCAAAGCCATGGTTGCAGGCCGAGACGTAGACATTGTTGACGTCGAGCAGCAGGCCACAACCGCTGCGCCGCATGAGCTCGGCCACAAACTCGCCTTCGCTCATCTCATCACCGGCAAAGCGGACATAGCTGGAAACGTTCTCCAGCAAGAACGGTCGCTGCAAAACCTCCTGCACCTCGGCCACGCGTGGCAGCAGATGCTGCAGCGCCGCCTCGGTATAGGGCATGGGCAGCAGGTCATGCAGCTGCTGGTGGTCCACACCGGTCCAGCACAGGTGATCGGACACCCAGCCGGGCTCGATGCGATCGGCCAGGGTCTTGAGTTCTCGCAGGTAGCCACGGTTCAGCGGATCGCTGCTACCGATGGACAGGGACACGCCGTGCATGACCATGGGGTAGTCACGCCGCAGGCGGTCCAGATGGCGCAGCGGCGGGCCGCCGGGCACCATGTAGTTCTCGGAAATGATCTCCAGCCAATCAGGCCGCCGACCGGGCGGCAGGGCTTGGGACAGCGCCGCGTAATGCTCGCTGCGCAGGCCCAGACCGAAGCCTTGGATGCCGTGAAGGGGTGAGCGGGTCGTCATGGCTGGAGAGGGTCGTCAAAAGCGGTGGCTGGGTACGCCTGCTTACTTCAGCACCGTGCCACCAGCGGCTTTGCACTCGTCGGCCGTCTTCTTGGACACCCAGCCCTGGCCCTTGCAGCTGTTGTGGCCCTTGCAGGCGCTCTTGGCGGTCTTGCATTCCGAGCTGCCCTTGCAGCTGTTGATGCCGGAACACTTGACCATGCCGTCCTCGGCCGCCTGGGCGGCGCCGCTGAAGGCGGTGCTGGCAAACAGGGCTGCGGCGGCGGTGGCGATGCTCAGGCCGGTCTTGAGGGTGCTGTGGTTCATAGGAACTCCTGTTGAGGGTCAAGGGAAAACGATGAGGGAAGGCGACAAGCACGATCGATGCATCACGCTGTCCTGGTGTGAGTCGTGGTGGCAGTCGCAGCCTTACAGCGCTTGCTGAACTTTTTTCGACTGCGACAACGGGCCCGGAAACTGCCGGGCGGTTTGCAGTGCGCGGTAGCCCTAGGATTTGCGCTTGAGGCCCTGCAGCCCGTGCCGCTACCACGCTCATGGTTCCGGGGTCGGCCCTGGCGGGCCGACTTCCCTGCGCTGCTCGCACCTCGGGGCTGGCGCATAACTCACTTCGC
>NZ_JBXAGJ010000033.1:0-38175 GCF_058794035.1 Roseateles sp. GW835-FHT13E02 | reverse complement strand
GACAACGTCGGCATCACCGTGAAGCTGATCGCTCCGATCGCCATGGAAACCGGTCTGCGTTTCGCGATCCGCGAAGGCGGCCGTACCGTGGGTTCGGGTGTGGTTGCCACCATCCTCGCTTAAGATTTGTAAGGCCACAGGGGCATAGCTCAATTGGCAGAGCGTCGGTCTCCAAAACCGAAGGTTGGGGGTTCGAGACCCTCTGCCCCTGCCAGCCACCGTTGATCGCGGAAGCTGGTTTGTTGGTCCAAGCATCGGCCCGCGGGAGTTCATCCTGGCGGGCTTTGCTGCTGGTGGGTATCGCCACCGACACTTCCGAAGAATTGAATGCGCAGCTGTGAGGCTGGGCATGGAACCGAATCAATGTCGAATCCTCAAGTCGAAACCGTGACCACCAGCGCCGACAAGGCAAAGCTGGGTGCCGCCGCCGTGTTGCTGGCTGCTGCGCTGTTCGCGTATTACTACCTGGCCAAGCAGGGGCAGTGGGTTCAGTGGGGTGCCTTGCTGGTCTTGCTGGCGGCAGCGTTGGCAGCGTTTTTTACCTCCGAAGCGGGCAAGTCGTTGATTGCTTACGGTCGTGATTCGAGTCGCGAAGTGCGCAAGGTCGTGTGGCCCACGCACAAAGAGGCGCGCCAGATGACCGGCTATGTGTTTGCCTTTGTCGTGGTGATGGCCTTGTTCCTCTGGATCACGGACAAGACCCTGGAATGGGTGATTTACGACTTGATTCTGGGTTGGAAGCGTTGACCGAATCGTGAACAGACGCCTGCGGGCGTCTTTCGCGCTGGAATTGAGCCGCAAGGCAAGCGTTGTAGAGCGTTGAAGGATTGCAATGACTGAAGAACAAGGCACTGTCGTGACCGAGGCTGCTGCAGCCCCCGCCGGGCTTCCCAAGCGCTGGTATGTGGTGCATGCCTATTCAGGCATGGAGAAGGCCGTCGAGCGCAATCTGCGCGAGCGCATCGATCGCGCCGGCATGCAAGACAAGTTCGGTCGCATCCTGGTGCCGACCGAAGAAGTGGTGGAACTGAAGAACGGCAAGAAGGCCGTGACCGAGCGCCGTTTCTTCCCCGGCTATGTGCTGGTCGAAATGGTGATGGAAGACGACACCTGGCACTTGGTCAAGCACACCTCGAAGGTGACGGGCTTTGTGGGTGGTGCGAAGAACCGCCCTGCACCGATTTCTGAGTCTGAGGTGATGAAGATCGTCAGCCAGATGCAGGAAGGTGTCGAGAAGCCCCGGCCCAAGGTCGAGTGGATGGTCGGCGAAATCGTGCGCGTCAAGGAAGGCCCGTTCACGGACTTCAACGGCGCCATCGAGGACGTCAATTACGACAAGTCCAAGGTTCGTGTGTCGGTCACCATCTTCGGCCGCGCCACGCCGGTGGAGCTGGACTTCTCGCAAGTCGAGAAGGTCTGAGCCACATCTGCTGTTCAAGAGCCTGACAGGGCTCGCGTCGTTCGCAAGAGCAGCGCATCCTGTCCGTAGTCAGCCTGCGACGAGACGCGGGCAAGAGGAGCAAGGGTAAGAGGCGATATGCCTTCAGCCCCTTGCGCTAGCACTCAAGAGCTGCGGCGAGGCCGCTGTGGCTCTTTCAGGAGAAATCATGGCCAAGAAAATTGTCGGCTTTATCAAGCTGCAAGTCGCGGCAGGCAAGGCCAATCCTTCGCCTCCGGTCGGTCCGGCGCTGGGTCAGCGCGGTCTGAACATCATGGAATTCTGCAAGGCGTTCAACGCTCAGACCCAAGGCCACGAGCCGGGTATGAAGTTGCCGGTGGTGATCACCGCCTTCGCAGACAAGAGCTTCACCTTCGTGATCAAGTCGCCCCCGGCGACCGCCCTGATCAAGAAGGCTGCCAAGATCGACAAGGGTTCGCAAAAGGCCCACCTCGAGAAGGTTGGCAAGCTGACCCGCGCCCAGCTGGAAGAAATCGCCAAGATCAAGGTCAAGGACTTGACCGCTGCTGATCTGGACGCCGCTGTTCGTACGATTGCTGGTTCCGCTCGCTCGATGGGCGTGCTGGTGGAGGGTGTCTGAAATGGCAAAGCTGACTAAACGCCAAAAGGCCCTGCAAGGCAAGGTCGAAACCACCAAGCTGTACCCCTTGGGTGAAGCGCTGGCCCTGGTGAAGAGCCTGGCCACTGCCAAGTTTGACGAGTCCATCGACGTGGCCGTGCAACTGGGCGTGGACGCCAAGAAGTCTGACCAAGTCGTTCGCGGTGCGGTCGTGATGCCTCACGGTCTGGGCAAGACCAAGCGCGTCGCTGTGTTCGCCCAAGGCGCCAAGGCTGAAGAAGCCAAGGCCGCCGGTGCAGACGTGGTCGGCATGGAAGACCTGGCCGAGCGCATCAAGGCGGGCGACATGCCCTTCGATGTGGTGATCGCTTCGCCCGACACCATGCGTATCGTCGGTACCCTGGGTCAAGTGCTGGGTCCCCGTGGCCTGATGCCTAACCCCAAGGTCGGCACCGTCACCCCCGATGTGGCCACCGCTGTCAAGAACGCCAAGGCGGGTCAAGTCCAGTTCCGCGTGGACAAGGGCGGCATCATTCACGGCACCCTGGGTCGTCGCTCGTTCGAGAACGACAAGCTGGAAGGCAATCTGCGTGCTCTGATCGAAGCCCTGAACAAGGCCAAGCCGGCCAGCAGCAAGGGCGTCTACCTGCGCAAGGTGGCGATCTCCTCCACGATGGGCGTTGGCGCCCGCGTGGATGTGGCCAGCATCAACGCACAAGCTTCGGCCTGATCGGTCGCAAGCGAATTCGATTGAAATGCGGCGCTGGTCTGGCGCTGCATTGATGAATTGGTGGGGCGTCGGCGAATTCCGGTTCGCTGGCGCGTCATCCAAGACCGCTGGTGCGAAGTGCGAGCCCTTGTGGCTGCAGCGTTTTGCTTAATCGGTGAATTTCGGGTGCAAGCCCAGTTTCACGGCCAGCGCAGATGGCGGTCCCGCTGAAAGGAATTGAAAAGCCGCAAGGCTTGGGTTTCCTGACAGAAGGTCGCTGAACCCCGGTGTGTCGGATGCCGCAAGGCGGAAGACACGTTTTTGTGAGGAGTAGACCTTGAGTCTCAATCGCAACGAGAAGGCAACCGTCGTCTCCGAAGTGGCCGCCCAGGCAGCCAAGTCGCAGACCCTGGCGCTGGCCGAGTACCGTGGCCTCACCGTTGAAGCCTTGAACAAGCTGCGCGTCACCGCGCGTGCCCAAGGTGTGTATCTTCACGTGCTGAAGAACACCCTGGCTCGCCGTGCTGTCGCTGGCACCCCGTTCGAAGCTGCTGCGGAGAGCATGGTCGGCCCGCTGATCTACGGTTTTTCCGAGGACGCGGTCGCTGCCGCGAAGGTCATCGCTGACTTCGCCAAGACCAACGACAAGCTCGTCGTCAAGGGTGGCGCCTACGGTGGCAAGGCTCTGGATGCCAACGGCATCAAGGCCCTGGCATCCGTGCCCAGCAAGGAAGTCTTGCTGTCGCAAATCGCTGGCCTGCTGCTGTCGCCGGTGCAACGCACCGCGGCCGTGCTGGCGGCTCTGGCTCAGCAAAAGGGCGGTGGCGCAGAAGCCCCGGCCGAAACTGCTGCAGCCTGAAGCGCGTAGCCCCGTACTCTGCAATCTATCTGTTATTAGGAAACTATCATGGCATTCGATAAAGACGCATTCCTGGCCGCTCTGGACAGCATGACCGTTCTGGAACTGAACGATCTGGTCAAGGCAATTGAAGAGAAGTTTGGCGTGTCCGCCGCTTCGATGGCTGCTCCTGCTGCTGGCGGCGCTGCTGCTGGTGGCGCTGCTGCCGCTGAAGAAAAGACCGAGTTCAACGTCGTGCTGACCGACGCTGGCGCCAACAAGGTGTCCGTCATCAAGGCCGTGCGCGAAATCACCGGTCTGGGTCTGAAGGAAGCCAAGGACCTGGTCGACGGCGCTCCCAAGGCTGTCAAGGAAGGTGTTGCCAAGGCCGACGCCGAAGCCGCCAAGAAGAAGCTGGAAGAAGCTGGCGCCAAGGTCGAAGTCAAGTAATTGGCTTGGGGGTGAGCTGCCTGGCAGCTTCGCTCCCATCGACCCGGTTGCAAGCGGGTCTTGCATGTGCGCTGGCCCCCTGCCTGACGAGGATTGGGGTAGGGCAGCGAACCGCGAGACGGTGGCTTGGCGCCTGAAAGGGGTAGGTCTGATGACCTCCCCCTTTTGCTGTTTTAGGGGTTAGTCCTGTTGAGAATAGTTGAAAGCTTCGCGCGAGGTATGATGCGCGGTTCTTTCAAGTGTTCTCTGATCCGACTGCAGAGAGCCGGTTTGGTCGGACTTCGGTTCACATGAGCATGTGACCGGGGTTGTCCGCCAGCGGTTGGTAGTGGCCAACCACCAAGCGCGAGCGCAATGCTCGAGTAGCCAGTCGCCGACGAAGCCCGTCCCACGGCCAGGGGTGGGCTCTCGACACGGAGTGTTTATGGCGCAAGCAACCCCCTATAGCTATACCGAGCGCAAGCGGATTCGCAAGAGCTTCGGCAAGCGCGAGAGCGTTCTCAACGTTCCCTATTTGCTCACCATGCAGCGGGAGGCCTATGTCGCCTTCCTGCAGAAGGATCTGCCGCCCACCAAGCGCAAGGCCGAAGGCCTGCAGGCAGCCTTCCTGTCCGCGTTCCCGATTGTTTCGCACAACGGTTTCGTGGAAATGAAATTCCTCGAATACAACATCGCCAAGCCGCCGTTCGACACCCGTGAGTGCCAGCAGCGTGGCCTGACCTATGCAGCCGCCGTGCGCGCGCGTCTGCAGATGATCATTTACGACCGTGAATCGCCCCAGGCGAAGACCGTCAAGGAAATCAAGGAACAAGAGGTCTACATGGGCGAAGTGCCCCTGATGACCGACTACGGTTCCTTCATCGTCAATGGCACCGAGCGTGTCATCGTCTCGCAGCTGCACCGTTCGCCCGGCGTGTTCTTCGAACACGACAAGGGCAAGACCCACTCGTCCGGCAAGCTGCTGTTCTCGGCCCGCATCATTCCTTACCGCGGTTCGTGGCTGGACTTTGAATTCGACGCCAAGGACATCCTGTTCTTCCGCGTGGACCGCCGTCGCAAGATGCCGGTCACCATCCTGCTCAAGGCCATCGGCCTGAACCCCGAGCAGATCCTGGCCCACTTCTTCGTCTTCGACAACTTCCGTCTGATGGACGTGGGTGCGCAGATGGAATTCGTGGCCGACCGCCTGAAGGGCGAAGTCGCTCGCTTTGACATCACCGACAAGAGCGGTGCCGTCATCGTCGAGAAGGACAAGCGCATCACCGCGCGCCACACCCGCCAGCTGGAGCAATCCGGCACCCAGCACGTCACCGTGCCCGAAGACTTCCTGCTCGGCCGTGTGCTGGCCAAGAACATGGTCGACGGCGACACCGGTGAAATCATCGCCAAGGCCAATGACGAGCTGACCGACGCGCTGCTGAAGAAGCTGCGCGCCGCCGGCATCAAGGACGTGCAGTGCCTGTTCACCAATGAACTGGACGAAGGCGCCTACATCAGCCAGACCCTGGCCACCGACGAAACCGTCGACCAGCTGGCTGCCCGCGTCGCCATCTACCGCATGATGCGCCCCGGCGAGCCGCCGACGGAAGACGCCGTCGAGGCCCTGTTCAACCGCCTGTTCTACAACGCAGACACCTACGATCTGTCGCGCGTGGGCCGGATGAAGTTCAACGCCCGTGCCGGCCGCGACACGCCCGAAGGCGCGATGACGCTGTCCAACGAGGACATCCTGGACGTCGTCAAGATCCTGGTCGAGCTGCGCAATGGCCGCGGCGAAGTCGATGACATCGACCACCTGGGCAACCGTCGCGTGCGCTGCGTGGGCGAGCTGGCCGAAAACCAGTACCGCTCGGGTCTGGCTCGTATCGAAAAGGCTGTCAAGGAACGTCTGGGCCAGGCCGAGACCGAAGCCCTGATGCCGCATGACCTGATCAACAGCAAGCCGATCTCGGCGGCACTGAAGGAATTCTTCGGTGCCTCGCAGCTGTCGCAGTTCATGGACCAAACCAACCCGCTGTCGGAAATCACGCACAAGCGTCGTGTCTCCGCACTGGGCCCGGGCGGTCTGACCCGCGAACGTGCCGGCTTCGAAGTCCGGGACGTGCACCCCACCCATTACGGCCGTGTCTGCCCGATCGAAACGCCGGAAGGCCCGAACATCGGTCTGATCAACTCCCTGGCGCTGTACGCACAGCTGAACGAGTACGGCTTCCTGGAAACGCCGTATCGCCGCGTGGTTGAAGGCAAGGTCACCAAGCAGATCGACTACCTGTCCGCCATCGAGGAAGGCAAGTACGTCATCGCTCAGGCCAATGCTTCGCTGAGCAAGGAAGGCGCGCTGATCGACGAGCTGGTCTCGGCCCGTGAAAACGGCGAATCGGTGCTGACCTCGCCCGAGCGCATCCAGTACATGGACGTGGCGCCTACGCAGATCGTGTCGGTCGCTGCCTCGCTCGTGCCCTTCCTGGAGCACGACGATGCGAACCGTGCACTGATGGGCGCCAACATGCAGCGTCAAGCCGTGCCCATCCTGCGCCCCGAAAAGGCCCTGGTCGGTACCGGTGTCGAGCGCGTGGCGGCCAAGGACTCGGGTACCGTGGTGGCAGCTCGCCGCGGCGGTATCGTGGACTACGTGGACACCAACCGTATCGTGATTCGCGTCAATGACGCGGAGACCGTGGCCGGTGAAGTCGGCGTCGACATCTACAACCTGATCAAGTACCAGCGTTCCAACCAGAACACCAACATCCACCAGCGCCCGATCGTCAAGCGCGGTGACCATGTGGCGGCTGAAGACATCATCGCGGACGGCGCCTCCACCGACATCGGTGAGCTGGCTCTGGGCCAGAACATGCTGGTCGCCTTCATGCCCTGGAACGGCTACAACTTCGAAGACTCGATCCTGATCTCCGAACGCGTGATCGCCGAAGACCGCTACACCTCGATCCACATCGAGGAATTGGTGGTCAACGCCCGTGACACCAAGCTGGGCAGCGAAGAAATCACCCGCGACATTCCCAACCTGTCCGAGCAGCAACTGGCTCGCCTGGACGAGTCGGGCATCGTCTACGTCGGCGCCGAAGTGAACCCCGGCGACGTGCTGGTCGGCAAGGTCACGCCCAAGGGCGAAACCACGCTGACGCCGGAAGAGAAGCTGCTGCGCGCCATCTTCGGTGAGAAGGCCTCCGACGTGAAGGACACCTCCCTGCGTGTCGACCAAGGCACCTCGGGCACCGTCATCGACGTGCAGGTCTTCACCCGTGAAGGCATCCAGCGTGACAAGCGAGCCCAGCAGATCATCGACGATGAACTGAAGCGCTTCCGCCTGGACCTGAACGACCAGCTGCGCATCGTCGAGGCCGACGCCTTTGACCGTATCGAGAAGCTGCTGATCGGCCGCGTGGCCAACGGCGGCCCGCAGAAGATCGCCAAGGGCACGGTCATCGACAAGGCCTATCTGGCTGGCGTCGACAAGTTCCACTGGTTCGACATCCGTCCCGCCGAGGACGACATTGCCAACCAGCTGGAATCGATCAAGAACTCCCTGGAGCAGACCCGCCACAGCTTCGACCTGGGCTTTGAAGAAAAGCGCAAGAAGCTTACGCAAGGCGACGAGCTGCCGGCGGGCGTGCTGAAGATGGTCAAGGTCTACCTGGCCGTCAAGCGCCGCCTGCAGCCTGGCGACAAGATGGCCGGCCGTCACGGCAACAAGGGTGTGGTGTCCAAGATCGCTCCGATCGAAGACATGCCTTACATGGCCGACGGTACGCCGGCTGACATCGTGCTGAACCCGCTGGGCGTGCCCTCGCGGATGAACGTGGGTCAGGTCCTGGAAGTTCACCTGGGCTGGGCCGGCAAGGGCATTGGCCAGCGCATCGGCGACATGCTGCAGGAACACGCTCGCGTGTCCGAGCTGCGTCAGTTCTTCGATGAGCTGTACAACAAGTCCGGTGGCAAGCCTGAAGACCTGGATCAGCTGAGCGACGACGAAGTCATCGAAATGGCGCGCAATCTGCGCCACGGTGTGCCTTTCGCCACGCCGGTGTTCGACGGTGCCAAGGAAGATGAAATCCGCGCCATGCTGAAGCTGGCCTACCCGGATGACATCGCCGCCAAGAAGGGACTGACCGCCACGCGCACCCAGGCTTATCTGTCGGACGGCCGCACCGGCGAGCGCTTCGAGCGCCCGACCACCGTCGGCTACATGCATGTGCTGAAGCTGCACCACTTGGTGGACGACAAGATGCACGCCCGTTCGACCGGCCCGTACAGCCTGGTGACCCAGCAGCCGCTGGGCGGCAAGGCCCAGTTCGGTGGCCAGCGTTTCGGTGAAATGGAAGTGTGGGCGCTGGAAGCTTATGGCGCCTCCTACATCCTGCAGGAAATGCTGACGGTCAAGTCCGACGACGTGAACGGCCGGACAAAGGTCTACGAGAGCATCGTCAAGGGCGAGCACACCATCGAAGCCGGCATGCCGGAATCGTTCAACGTGCTGGTCAAGGAAATCCGTTCGCTCGGTATCGATATTGAGTTGGAGCGCAACTGAGGCAGGGCGGGGCCAGCCCGCCGCGGCGCATGAAGCGCCCGGCGCGGCCCCTTCTCTTGAGCTGAATGTTTCCGTATCCGACTAAAAAACCAAGGAGTTATGCATGAAAGGCTTGCTGGACCTTTTCAAGCAGTTCACACCCGACGAACATTTCGACGCAATCAAGATCGGGCTCGCATCGCCCGAGAAGATTCGCTCGTGGTCTTTCGGCGAGGTGAAGAAACCTGAGACCATCAACTACCGCACGTTCAAGCCCGAACGCGACGGCCTGTTCTGCGCCAAGATCTTCGGTCCCATCAAGGACTACGAATGCCTGTGCGGCAAGTACAAGCGCCTGAAGCACCGCGGCGTCATCTGCGAGAAGTGCGGCGTTGAAGTCACCCAGACCAAGGTGCGTCGTGACCGCATGGGTCACATCGACCTGGCCGCGCCTTGCGCTCACATCTGGTTCCTGAAGTCCCTGCCTTCGCGCTTGGGCCTGGTGCTGGACATGACCCTGCGCGACATCGAGCGCGTGCTGTACTTCGAAGCGTACGTGATCGTTGATCCGGGCATGACCCCGCTGAAGAAATTCGCGATCATGACCGAGGACGACTACGACGCGAAGCGCGTGGAATTCGGCGACGAATTCATCGCGCTGATGGGCGCCGAGGGCATCAAGAAGTTGCTGGAAGAGATGGATCTCGACATCGAGATCGACAAACTCCGCAACGACATGACCGGCTCCGAGCTCAAGGTTAAGAAGAACTCCAAGCGCCTCAAGGTCATGGAAGCCTTCAAGCGCTCGGGCATCAAGCCGAGCTGGATGGTGCTGGAAGTGCTGCCCGTGCTGCCGCCGGACCTGCGTCCGCTGGTGCCGCTGGACGGCGGCCGCTTCGCGACCTCCGACCTGAACGACCTGTATCGCCGCGTCATCAACCGCAACAACCGTCTGGCTCGCCTGCTGGAGTTGAAGGCCCCCGAGATCATCGTGCGCAACGAAAAGCGCATGCTGCAGGAAGCCGTGGACTCGCTGCTGGACAACGGTCGTCGCGGCAAGGCCATGACCGGCGCCAACAAGCGCGCGCTCAAGTCCCTGGCCGACATGATCAAGGGCAAGAGCGGTCGTTTCCGTCAGAACTTGCTGGGTAAGCGCGTCGACTACTCCGGACGTTCGGTGATTACCGTGGGCCCGACCCTGAAGCTGCATCAGTGCGGTCTGCCCAAGCTGATGGCGCTGGAGCTGTTCAAGCCCTTCATCTTCTCGCGCCTGGAAGCCATGGGCATCGCGACGACGATCAAGGCCGCCAAGAAGGAAGTCGAATCCGGCACCCCCGTGGTCTGGGACATCCTGGAAGAGGTCATCAAGGAGCACCCGGTTCTGCTGAACCGTGCGCCGACGCTGCACCGCCTGGGCATTCAGGCTTTCGAGCCCGTGCTGATCGAAGGCAAGGCCATCCAGTTGCACCCGCTCGTCTGCTCGGCCTTCAACGCCGACTTCGACGGTGACCAGATGGCTGTTCACGTGCCGCTGTCGATCGAAGCGCAGATGGAAGCCCGCACCCTGATGCTGGCCTCCAACAACGTGCTGTTCCCCGCTTCGGGCGAACCGTCGATCGTGCCGTCGCAAGACGTGGTGCTGGGTCTGTACTACGCGACCCGCGAACGCATCAACGGCAAGGGCGAGGGCATGGTGTTCTCGGACATCGCGGAAATGATCCGTGCGCTGGAAAACGGCGCCGTCGAGATCACGGCCAAGATCAATGTCCGCATGACCCAGTACACCAAGGGCGCAACCCCGGGTGAATGGATCCCCGAGACCAAGCTGGTGAGCACGACCGTCGGTCGCGCGCTGCTGAGCGAAATCCTGCCCAAGGGCCTGCCGTTCTCGAACATCGACAAGGCCCTGAAGAAGAAGGAAATCTCGCGCCTGATCAACACCTCCTTCCGCAAGTGCGGTCTGAAGGAAACCGTGGTGCTGGCCGACAAGCTGCTGCAGTCCGGTTTCAAGCTGGCCACGCGCGCAGGCATCTCGATCGCTGTGGACGACATGCTGGTCCCGCCGCAGAAGCCGGGCCTGATCGAACGCGCCGAGAAGGAAGTCAAGGAGATCGAGCAGCAGTACGTCTCCGGTCTGGTGACCGCGGGCGAGCGCTACAACAAGGTCGTGGACATCTGGGGCAAGACCGGCGACGAAGTCGGCAAGGTCATGATGAGCCAGCTGTCCAAGCAGAAGACCATCGACCGTCATGGCAAGGAAGTGGACGAAGAATCGTTCAACTCCATTTACATGATGGCCGACTCCGGCGCCCGGGGTTCTGCCGCTCAGATTCGCCAGTTGGCAGGTATGCGGGGTCTGATGGCCAAGCCGGACGGCTCCATCATCGAGACGCCGATTACCGCGAACTTCCGCGAAGGCCTGAACGTGTTGCAGTACTTCATCTCCACCCACGGTGCTCGTAAGGGCCTGGCGGATACGGCGCTGAAGACTGCGAACTCGGGTTACCTGACCCGTCGTCTGGTCGACGTGACGCAGGATCTGGTGGTGATCGAGGACGATTGCGGCACCGACAACGGCATCGCCATGCGCGCCCTGGTCGAAGGCGGTGAAGTGATCGAATCGCTGCGCGACCGCATCCTGGGTCGTGTTGCCGCCACCGACGTGCTGCACCCTGAAACCCAGGCCGTGCTGCTGACTGCCGGCACCATGCTGGACGAAGACAACCTCGACGTGCTGGAAGCTGCCGGCGCCGACGAAGTCAAGGTCCGCACCCCGCTGACCTGCGCCACGCGCTACGGCCTGTGCGCCAAGTGCTACGGCCGCGATCTGGGCCGCGGTGGCCTGGTGAACGTGGGCGAAGCGGTGGGCGTGATCGCTGCACAGTCGATCGGTGAGCCGGGTACCCAGCTGACCATGCGTACCTTCCACATCGGTGGTGCGGCATCGCGTGCAGCTGTGGCCTCGAGCGTGGATGCCAAGTCCGACGGTCTGATCGGCTTCAACGCCACCATGCGTTATGTGACCAACGGCAAGGGCGAGTTGGTGGTGATTTCCCGTTCCGGCGAAATCATCATCGCCGACCAGCACGGTCGCGAGCGTGAGCGTCACAAGGTGCCGTACGGTGCGATCCTGAGCATCAAGCCGGATCAAGCCATCAAGGCCGGCACCATCTTGGCCAATTGGGACCCGCTGACCCGCCCCATCATCACCGAGTTCGCCGGTCAGGCGAAGTTCGAGAATGTGGAAGAAGGCGTGACCGTGGCCAAGCAGGTCGACGAAGTGACCGGTCTGTCCACCCTGGTGGTGATCGATCCCAAGCGTCGCGGTGCCGCCAAGGTGGTGCGTCCGCAAGTCAAGCTGCTGGACGCCAACGGCCAGGAAGTGAAGATCCCTGGCACCGACCACTCGGTGACCATCGGCTTCCCGGTCGGCGCGCTGGTGCAGGTGCGTGACGGTCAAGACCTGGCCCCGGGTGAAGTGCTGGCACGTATCCCGATGGAAGGTCAGAAGACCCGTGACATTACCGGCGGTCTGCCGCGTGTGGCCGAGCTGTTCGAAGCCCGTTCACCCAAGGATGTGGGTGTGCTGGCCGAGCTGACCGGTACGGTGTCGTTCGGTAAGGAGACCAAGGGCAAGAACCGCCTGGAAATCACCGACCCCGATGGCAAGAAGCACGAAGAGCTGGTGCCCAAGGAAAAGAACATCCTGGTCCACGAAGGCCAGGTGGTCAACCGCGGCGAATTGATTGTGGACGGCGCGGCCGACCCGCAAGACATCCTGCGCCTGCTGGGCATGGAAGAGCTGGCTCGTTACATCGTCGACGAAGTGCAGGACGTGTACCGTTTGCAAGGTGTGAAGATCAACGACAAGCACATCGAGGTGATCGTTCGCCAGATGCTGCGTCGTGTGCAGATCACCAATGCCGGTGACTCCAGCTACATCATCAACGAGCAAGTGGAACGCTCGGAGCTGCTCGATACCAACGATCGTCTGCGCAAGGAAGGCAAAGTCCCGGCCACCTATTCCGACGTGCTGATGGGTATCACCAAGGCTTCGCTGTCGACCGACTCCTTCATCTCGGCCGCTTCCTTCCAGGAAACGACCCGCGTGCTGACCGAGGCTGCCATCATGGGCAAGCGCGACGAGCTGCGTGGCCTGAAGGAAAACGTCATCGTCGGCCGCCTGATCCCCGCAGGTACCGGCATGGCCTTCCACCGCGCCCGTTATGCCAAGGAGAAGATGGACGACGCCGAGCGCCGCGCCATTGCTCAGCAAGAAGCCGAGGAATTGGCTTCTGCACAAATGGCCAGCGTCGACGCAGGCGCCGAGCCGGCTGCCGAGTAAGCCATCCACCGTGTTTGACACCCGGGCGCCGACAAGGCCCCGGGTTCAAAACAAAGGCCGCCCGATCGAGAGATCGGGCGGCCTTTTTATATCCGCGACGCTTTGGAGTGTGTGCTTGCTAGAGCGTGTCTTGCTTCATAAAGCAGTGACTCGATTTTCTCGTGAGGCCCTGCAGCCCGTGCCGCCGCCGGGCTCATGGTTCCGGGGTCGGCCCTGACGGGCCGACTTCCCTGCGCTGCTCGCGCCTCGGGGCTGGCGCATAACTCACTTCGCTCCCTGCGTTCGCTTCGTTCAGACAGAAGCGCCAAGTCAGAACTTGAAGCGCGCGAGTACGCGCGCGCCCCGAGGCGCTGTGCTGCTCGGCCCTTCACAAATCGCCCGGCAGCGGCACGGGCTGCATGGCGCTTGCATCGCGATCGATCTGCCCCCTCAACGGTGGAACACGCCATCTCCGGAGGTGGCTCGGCCCGCCGACGGGCGATTTGTGCGCGGCCGAGGGCGCAGCGGAGCGGCTCAGGCGCGTGTACCCACGCGCTTCAAGCTCCAACTCGGCGCCACTGTTTGACCGCAGTGAGCGCAGCGAACGGAGGAAGTTTGGCGCCGCTGAGCCGCGCAGTGAGCACCGAGGGGAGTCGGCTCACGGAGCCGACCCGCGAACCACGAGCCCGGCGGCGGGACGAGACACCGCAGCGAGAAAGAACCAGACAGCCTAGGTCCGCAACGTGCCGCAAGTTGTCGTCCGGCTGCGACAAGCGCCAGGTCATTCGTCCCCGAACAACTGCCCGTGTGCTTTCGGTGGGGTCATGCCGAGGTGGCGGTAAGCGGCCAGCGTGGCGATGCGGCCGCGCGGGGTGCGTTGCAGAAAGCCTTGCTGGATCAGGTAGGGCTCGATCACGTCTTCGATCGTGCCGCTTTCTTCGCCGATGGCGGCGGCCACATTGTCCAGGCCAACGGGGCCGCCGTCGAAGCGGTGGACGATGGCCTCGAGCAGCTTGCGGTCCATCAGGTCAAAGCCCTGCGGGTCCACGTCCAGCATGGCCAGGGCCTTGTCGGCGATGTCCTTGCCGATGTGGCCATTGCCTTTCACCTCTGCATAGTCGCGCACGCGGCGCAGCAGGCGGTTGGCAATGCGCGGTGTGCCGCGTGAGCGGCGCGCGATCTCGAGTGCGCCTTCGGCATCGATGGCGCTGTTGAGCAGGGCGGCCGAGCGGGTGACGATGCGTTGCAGCTCGGCCGCGGTGTAGAACTCCAGCCGGGCGACGATGCCGAAGCGGTCACGCAGCGGGTTGGTCAGCATGCCGGCGCGGGTGGTGGCGCCGACCAGGGTGAAGGGCTGCAGGTCCAGCTTGATGGAGCGGGCCGCCGGGCCCTCGCCGATCATGATGTCGATCTGGTAGTCCTCCAGTGCGGGGTAGAGGATTTCTTCGACCACGGGCGAGAGCCGGTGAATCTCGTCGATGAAGAGCACATCGTTCTTCTCGAGATTGGTCAGGATGGCGGCCAGATCCTTGGGTTTTTCCAACACCGGCCCCGAGGTCTGGCGCAGGTTCACGCCCAACTCGGCGGCGATGATGTGGGACAGCGTGGTCTTGCCCAGACCCGGGGGGCCGAAGAGCAGCACGTGATCCAGCGCTTCGTCGCGTTTGCGTGCGGCGCCGATGAAGATCTCCAGCTGTTCGCGCGCCTTGGCCTGGCCCACGTACTCGTCCAGCAGCTTGGGCCGTAGGGCGCGTTCGATGGCTTCTTCTCGCGGCGAGGCCGGTGCCGCGCTGATGACGCGGCTGACCTGGCTGGCGAAATCGTCGGTCTGAATGCTCATGCGAAAGGTCTCCGGCCGCAGCCCATCAACACCCTGATCATCAACGCGACAGCGACTTCAGCGCCTGCTTGATGCCCTCGCTGACGCCCACATCGGGCGGCAGCAGCTTGAGCGCGGCGGTGGCTTCCTTCTCGCTGTAGCCCAGGGCCACCAGGGCTTGCAGGATGTCGCCCTGGTTGTCGTTGGCCAGGCTGGCCGGCAGGGCCAGATCGGGGCCCAGCTTGCCCTTGAGCTCCAGCAGCAGGCGCTCGGCCGTCTTCTTGCCGATGCCGGGCACCTTGACCAGGCGGCCGGCCTCCTGCTTGGACACGGCTTGGGCCAGCTCGGCGACCGACAGGCCGGACAGCAGGGACAAGGCCATCTTGGGGCCCACACCGCTGATCTTGATCAGCTGCCGGAAGGTGGCACGCTCTTCGGCGGTCAGGAAGCCGAACAGCACATGGGCATCCTCGCGGATGCTCAGGTGCGTCAGCAGGCTGGTGCGCTCGCCCAGGGCGGGCAGGTTGTAGAAGGTGCTCATGGGCACGTCGAGCTCGTAGCCGACCCCTTGCACATCGATGAGAACCTGCGGGGGCGATTTTTCCGCGATGACGCCGCTGAGCTTGCCAATCATGAGCGCGGATTATCCGCGTTTGGCGTGCGTCTGCTGGATGTTCGTCCAGTATTTTGCAGCGCACCGTCGCCGGCGGCGCGCAGCTCAGTTCCGGCCGAACAAGCCCAGGCGCTGCGCTTCCAGTGCCGCTTCGGCGCGCGAGGACACATTGAGCTTGCGGTAGATCTGCTTCACGTAATCGGCAATCGTGTGGCGCGACAGGCCCAGTTGCACGCCGATCTCGGGCAGGGTGAAGCCCTTGGCCACGCGCAGCAGCACCTCGGTCTCGCGGTCGGTCAGGGAGACTTCATGCAGCACGGCGGCCGCTTGCGGGCGTTTCTGGTTGGCGAAGTGCGAGATCACCTTGCGGGCGATCGAGGGCGACAGCGGCGGCTCGCCCTGGCTCATGCGCTGCAACTGCTCGACCAGCAGCTCGCGCGATTGCTCTTTCAGCAGATAGCCGAAAGCGCCGGCCTGCAGAGCGGGGAACAGGTGCTCGTCGTCGTCGTGGATGGTGACGATGACGGATTGCACCTCGGGCTGCTTCTCGCGCAGCGCGGCAATCACATCGACGCCCGAGCCGTCGGGCAGGCCCAGGTCCAGCAGGGCGAGGTTGAAACGCTGGCTGTTGACCAGGGCCAGCGCATCCTGCACGCGGGAGCACTCGGTGATCTGGGCATTGGCGAACACTTGTTTCACCAGCGCCTTCAGCCAGGCGCGGATCTCGGGAATGTCTTCAAGCAGCAGGATGTGGTCCATGGCGTTCTCGGTCGGCCCTGTGGTCACGCGGTATGCGCGCCTGCAGGGTGGCGTTCAGGGTTGGGCTGGACATGGGTCCAGCGGTATGACAATTTCGGCAGTTGCAGCGTCAAACTGAATGATGCGCGGGTTTGGGGTTGAAGGGTCAGAGGGGAATCGTGAGGCGGATCACGGTTCCCCAGCCGGGGCCCGACTCCACCAGACATTGGCCATGCATCTGCTTGGCCCGCGCCTTCATGCTGGCCATGCCGTGGCCGCGGTCCAGGCGGCCGTCCAGCTCGGCCGGGATGCCTTGGCCATTGTCTTGAATCACCACCACGAAGTCTCCATCCTGCACGCTGCAGCTGATGGTGCAGTTGGTGCCGCCGCTGTGCTTGATGATGTTGCTGACCGCCTCGCGGAAGATGCGCGTGGTTTGCACGTAAGCACGCGCCGGCAGGGTGTGGGTGATGTCTTCGGACGGTGACTTCCACTCGGCATTGATATTGGCCTGACCCAGGCGCGACACCACCTCGGCGCGCCAGTCGCCCAGGGCGTCGAGCAGATGCACGGGCTTGCCGGTCAGGCCGCGCACCGACAGGCGCATTTCTTCCAGGGCCTCGCGGGCCAGGCTGGAGATGCGGTCCGACTCGCTGGTGTGCACGATGGTCAGCAGCTTGGCGCCCAGGTCGTCGTGCAGGTCGGCGGCAATGCGCTTGCGCTCGCGCTCGGTGACCTGCTCGAGACGCTGCTCCGCCAGCGCGCCGAAATTGCGCTCCATCTCGGTGACCCGCTCCTGCATGCGGTGCTCGAACTGGGCATGTTCCTTCTCGGCCTCCAGGCGGTCCTGGGCGAAGCTCAGCAGGTACTGCAGGCCCAGGGCCAGCAGGCTCAGCGGCAGCAGCAGACCCAGGGCCAAGCCCAGCTCGATGGCTGCCACGCCGGTCAGGGCTGCGGCCGCCGCGCCGGCCAGCAGACCGAGGCCGCAGACGAGCAGCAGAGTCGGTGTGAAGCGGGCCTCCTGCCGACGGCTGGCCGCAGCGTTGCCGCCATCTTTGGCTTCAGCGTCAGGCCGGCGCACGCGCCGCTTCCAGCCGCTGGCCATGGCCAGCAGCGATTGCAGCGCCAGCCAGGTCGGCGCGAACTGGTGCAAAGGGCCGGCCCAGGCTGCCGTGGCCGGGCTGGGGCTGTTCTGCAAGGTGCTGGACAGGGCCGGCAGCAAGAGCATCTGGCCCAGCAGCAGCAGGTCTTGCCACAGCGGCATGGGCAAGGTGCGGCTCAGGAAGAACTTGAGGCTGCACCAGGTGGCAAGTGCCAGCAGGCCCAGGTTCAGGGCCGGTGCCAGCGTGGCGCTGCCGATCGGTCCCACCACGCTCAGCACGGCCGTCAGGGCCAGGCTCAGCATCCACCCGCCCAGGCCCAATCCGGCGCCGCGCTCATGACCGTGGCGGTAGGCCAGGGTCAGCACACTCAAGGCCATCATCAGGAGCATGCCCGCCAGGCCGAAACTCAGCCCCGCGTGGCCGCTCGATGCCCCGGTGCCCGCGGCCAGCGCGGGGCTGCCGATGAAGCAAAGCGTCAGGCCGGCCAGTCCTCGAAGTGCGGGTTTCGCTGCGAGGCAAGGGGGGCAAGGTTCAGAGGCCGCGGCTGCGGCCGCGAGCGGGTGGGGCGTTTCTTCTTGTAACAGGCTCAGCATGGGGCCCGATTGTGCAGGACAGAGGCGTCTCTCCCATGTGCAAGAAGCCCGCGCGACAATGCACTTGTTGCCAAATCCCTAGAAGAAAGTGCCCCTGTGATTCTTCACCACGAGTTTGCCCCGGTCGACAACAAGCGTCTGGCCCATTTGTGCGGCAGCCTGGATGAACATCTGCGCCAGATCGAGCTGGCCCTGGCCGTGCGCATCGGCCGCCAGAACGAGCGTGTGCGCATCGAGGGCCCCAAGGCCGCTGCCGAGCGCGCGCTGCAGCTCTTGCTGGCCTTGTACGAGCGCAGCCGCCGGGCGATTCCGCCCGAGCTGATGCATGTGGCCCTGGCCGAGGCGGTCGCCGAGCTGGGACCGGCCCGCATGTCCCGGCGCAGCACGGTGAAGCGCGCTGCCGCAGTTTTGCCCCGGGCCGCGCCCAGCGAGATCGTGCTGCGCACCCGGCGGGCCGATCTGGCCGCCCGCACGCCGCGCCAGCATGAGTACCTGCACCAGATCCTGAACCAGGACATCACCCTGGGCCTGGGGCCGGCGGGCACGGGCAAGACCTTTCTGGCCGTGGCCTGTGCCGTCGACGCGCTCGAGCGCAGCACGGTGCAGCGCATCATCCTGACCCGCCCGGCCGTGGAGGCAGGCGAGCGCCTGGGCTTTCTGCCCGGCGACCTGACGCAAAAGGTCGACCCCTATCTGCGCCCGCTCTACGACGCGCTCTACGAGCTGATGGGTTTCGACAAGGTCAGCAAGGCGTTTGAGAAAGGCCAGCTCGAAGTCGCCCCCCTGGCCTTCATGCGCGGCCGCACCCTCAACCATGCCTTCGTCATCCTGGACGAAGCCCAGAACACCACGCCCGAGCAGATGAAGATGTTTCTGACCCGGCTCGGCTTTGGCAGCCGCTGCGTGGTCACCGGCGACACCAGCCAGATCGACCTGCCCAAGGGCGTGAACAGCGGCCTGGTCGAGGCCGAGCAGGTGCTGGCCGGCGTCGAGGGCGTGGCCATGACCCATTTCAGCAGCGCCGATGTGCTGCGCCACCCGCTGGTGGCCCGCATCGTCGATGCCTACGAGGCGCACGGCCGTTCAACGAGCCCGGCCTCGTTCACCAAAACCAAGAAAGCCGCGCCATGAGCCTGCCCGAACTGAGCCTGTCCCTGCAATTTGCCGACCCGCGCCACAAGGCGCTGCTGCCCCGCCACAAGGTGGCGCGCTGGATCCGCAGCGCCCTGGAGCTGCCGGGCGAGATCACCGTGCGCATCGTCGGTGCCGAGGAGGGGCAGCAGCTCAACCGCGAGTTCCGCAGCAAGGACTACGCGACCAATGTGCTGACCTTCGACTACAGCCACGAACCCGTGGTGACGGCCGACTTGGTCATCTGCGCCGAAGTGGTGGAGCGCGAGGCCAAAGAAGCCGGCCTCGATCTGGCGGCGCACTACGCCCACATGCTGGTGCACGGCACCCTGCATGCCCAGGGTTATGACCACGAGGAAGACGACGAAGCCGCCTGCATGGAAGCGCGTGAAAGCGAGCTGATGCAGGCCCTCGGTTTTGCCGACCCGTACGCGGCGCGCTGAAGCGACGCCTCAGCCGTGGCGCGTGCCTAAATAGCGTTTGCGCCAGAAGAACAGGCCCAGGCCCAGGCCCACGGCCAGCATCAGGCCGAAGGCGACCCAGAAGCCGGCGGCCTTGTGGATCAGGGGCAGGCCGTCGAAGTTCATGCCGAAGATGCCGGTGATCAGGTTCAGCGGCAGGAAGATGGCGGTCAGCACCGTCAGCGTGCGCATGATGGAGTTGGTGCGATGGCCCAGGGCCGAGAAGTGCATCTGCACCGCCGACTCGCTGGACGACTCCATGCGCCGCACATGGGCCAGCACCCGTTCGATGTGCTCCTGCACATCGCGTGAGCGCACGCGCAGCAGCTCGCGCTCGCGCTGCGCTGCCGGCTCCTCGGCCGAGGGCCAATCGTCCAGCACATCGATCCATTCCTGGATGGCGCTGCGTTGGTCTTCGCAGGTGTCTTCCAACCGGTGCAGGGCGTCGCGCGATTCCAGCAGCAGAGGCCAGTCCTCGAAATGGCTGTTGGCGTCCATCAGCGTGCGCTGCAGCGCCGTCATCTGCCGGGTCAGCAGGCGGCGCAGCTCCAGATAGCTGTCCACCATGTGGTTGACCATGCGCAGCATCAGCTCGGCCGGGCTGTTGGGCAGGCGGGCGCTGCCGCGCAGATCGCGGCCTTCGGCCAGGGCGCCCATCTTGCTGGCGAAGTAATCGCGCACCAGGCAGTCGGTCGGGTGCACGGTCAGCAGTACCCGGTCGAAGACTGCAAAGCCCACCGGGCTGGTGTCGATGGCCTTGAGTGCCTGGTGGGTGCTGTGCAGGGTGCCATGCTCCGGGTCGGCCAGCAGATGCTCATGGCCGGGCGCCGCGGCCAGGCGCCGAAATACCAAGAGGTCGTACCAGCTGGTGTAGTCGAAATGCGAGGGCAGCTGGTTGTTCAGCAGGTCAGAGACATGCAGGTCCACCAGCTGACCGCAGCCCCAGCGCTGCAGGCCTTGCTGGATCTCGCCCAGCTGCAGCTCGAACTCGCGCCGGCCATAGCCCAGCCAGAGGAAGCCATCGGCGGGCAAATCGGCCGGCAGCTGGCTCAGCTCGGTGAACTGGTCGCCGTGGATGTGGAACAGGCGCATCCCAGGGATCAGCCGGCTTTCGCTTGCTTGAGCAGGCGCGCGGCTTCCAGCGCGAAATATGTCAGCACGCCATCGGCGCCAGCGCGCTTGAAGGCCAGCAGGGATTCCATCATCACCGCGTCGTGGTCCAGCCAGCCGTTGGCGGCGGCGGCCTTGATCATGGCGTACTCGCCGCTGACCTGGTAGGCGAAGGTGGGCACGCGGAACTCGTCCTTCACACGCCGCACGATGTCGAGGTAAGGCATGCCGGGCTTGACCATCACCATGTCGGCGCCTTCGGCCAGATCGAGGCCGACTTCGCGCAAGGCCTCGTCGCTGTTGCCCGGGTCCATCTGGTAGGTCTTCTTGTCGGCCTTGCCGAGGTTGGCGGCCGAGCCGACGGCATCGCGGAAGGGGCCGTAGAAGGCACTCGCGTACTTGGCGCTGTAGGCCATGATGCGGGTGTGGATGTGGCCATGGGCTTCCAGCGCCGTGCGGATGGCACCGATGCGGCCGTCCATCATGTCGCTGGGCGCCACGATGTCCACGCCGGCAGCGGCCTGCACCAGGGCTTGCTGGGCCAGGATCTCAACGGTCTGGTCGTTGAGGATGTAGCCGCGCTCGTCCAGCACGCCGTCCTGGCCGTGGCTGGTGAAGGGGTCCAGGGCCACATCGGTCAGCACGCCCAGCTCCGGCACCTGTTCCTTGAGCGCCCGCACCACGCGCGGCACCAGGCCGTCGGGGTTGGTGGCTTCGCGGCCGTCGGGGGTCTTGAGCGAGGCGTCGATCACCGGGAACAGCGCCAGTACCGGAATGCCCAGGTCCACGCATTCGCGCGCCACGTCGAGCAGACGGTCCAGGCTCAGGCGGGCCACGCCAGGCATGGAGGCGACGGGCTCGACCCGGTTCTCGCCCTCGTGCACGAACACCGGCAGGATCAGATCGCTGGCGCGCACATGGTGCTCGCGGACCAGGGCCCGGGTGAAGGCATCGCGGCGCAGGCGGCGGGGGCGGCTGGCGGGGTAGGGGGCGGGCAGGGACACTGATCAACTCCGGGAGAGATGGCGTGGCAGGAGGTGGCGCGCGCGCCGGGGCGGGCCGGATCGGCCGCTTCCTCGTTCGCATGCGTGAGGGACTGCGCAATCTACGCGACTTCCCTGATGCGCCCTCCGATGACGCTTATGTTAAAATTCACTTTGAATGATAGCCGCAAGGTGGTCGTTCCCTGCTTTTCCTCCCTGAGCAGGAGCCTTAGCGTGATGACAGCGATAAGGCTTTCCAGCCCCGGCTTTGTGGCCGGGGCCTTTTTTTGCCCGCGAGGTCTTTGCGTGGCATCTTCAGCCGCTTTGCAGTTCGTTCTCGTCTGCGACTCCAGCCCGATTCCTGCCCCGGCGAATGCGCCCCGCATAATGCGGCGATGCTCTGGATCAAAGCCTTTCACATCGTTTTCGTGGCCAGCTGGTTCGCCGGCTTGTTCTACCTGCCGCGCATCTTCGTCAACCTGGCCATGGTGCCGGCCGACAGCCATGCCGAGCGCGAGCGCCTGCTGCTGATGGCGCGCAAGCTCTACCGCTTCGCCACCTTGCTGATGATCCCGGCGCTGGTCTTGGGCGGCTGGATGTGGTCGCTCAATTTCGCCGGCTTCAACCAGGGCTGGATGCACACCAAGCTGCTCCTGGTGATCGGGGTGATCGGCTATCACCATGTTTGCAAGGCCATCCTGCGCAGCTTTGAGCAGTCGGCCAACCGCCGCAGCCACCGCTGGTTCCGGGTCTTCAACGAGGTGGCCGTGCTGATGTTCATCGCCATCGTCGTGCTGGTGGTCGTCAAGCCCTTCTGAGCCACGGGCTCGCCATGGTGCGCCGCCAAAGCTCTGCCTCCTGGCTGCTGCTGGCTTGCACGGCACTGATCGTCTACGCCAGCCTCTATCCTTTCGGGCCCTGGGTCTGGCCGCCCGGCCTGGACGGGCGCGGCATGCTGGGTCTGCCCTGGTCGCGCTATGCCAGCTGGATCGATCTGCAGGCCAATCTTGCGGGCTATCTGCCTTTTGGGTTTCTGTGTTTTGCCGCCGCCATGCGCAGCGGCTGGCGTCTGCGCAGTGGCCTGCTGCTGAGCCTGCTGGCCGGGCCGCTGCTGTCCTACAGCCTCGAGAGCCTGCAGTACTTCCTGCCCAGCCGGGTGCCCGCCCTGGGCGATTTTCTGCTCAACAGCGCCGGCGCCTGGCTCGGGGTGGGGCTGGCCTGGCTGCTCTACCGCCTGGGCGGTCTGCGGCGCTGGGAGGATGTGCGCGATTACTGGTTCCAGCCGCACAGTGCCGGTGCGCTGGCGCTGCTGGCGCTCTGGCCCCTGGGCCTGCTGTTCCCGACGCCGGTGCCGCTGGGCCTGGGCCAATGGCTGCCGCGCCTGCAGGTGGCGGCGGTCGATCTGTTAGCCGGCACGCCCTGGGCTCTGCAATGGGGCGATGAACTCAGCGAGAGTGCCGCCCGCGCCTTGCCTCCGGGGCTGGAGGCGATTGCCATCGCGCTGGGCGTGCTGGCCCCCACCTTGGTGGCTTTGTCGGTGGCGCGGCCGGGCAAGCGTCGCCTGGTGCTGGGCTTGGGTGCACTGGGCCTGGGCGCGCTGGGCACGGCGATTTCCACCGGCCTCAATTTTGGTCCGCAACATGCCTGGTCCTGGTTGACCCTGGCCAGCGGGCCGGGCTTGCTGGTGGGTACGCTGCTCGGCATGGCGGCCAGTGCCTTGCCGCGCCGGGTCAATGCGGCCCTGGGCCTGATCGTCTTGAGCAGCTTGATCGCCCTGGTCAGCCAGGCACCGACCGACCCTTACCTCGAAGAACGCCTGCAGACCTGGGAGCTGGGCCGCTTCATCAATATGTACGGCCTGGCCCAATGGCTGGGCTGGGTCTGGCCGTTTGCAGCCCTGGCCTGGCTGCTGCGCGTGATCGCCCGCCGTGAGTCCTGAAACAAAGGGTGAACCCCAGGGTTTCTTGCCTCGGCTCCCTACAATGGCGGCATGAGCTATTTCGAGCGCCACATCTTCTTCTGCCTGAACCACCGCGAAAACGGTGACAACAGCTGTGCCCAGCATGGCGCTCAGGCGGGCTTCGACCACTGCAAGGCGCGGGTGCGCGAACTGGGCCTGGGCGGCCAGGGCGGCGTGCGCGTCAACAAGGCTGGTTGCCTCGACCGCTGCGCCGGTGGCCCGGTGGCCGTGGTCTATCCCGAGGCCGTCTGGTACACCTACGTTGACCAAACCGACATCGACGAGATCGTCGACAAGCATCTCAAAGGCGGCGAAGTGGTTGAGCGCCTGGTGCTGCCCGACAGCGTCGGCCGCTGAAGAGGCGCCGCGCTCGCCATGAATTCCTTGACCGAAAAGCGCCTGGTGCCGGGCCCGGCCGGCGCCATTGAATGCGCCATCGACCGGCCCGCCAGCGGCCATGCCGATCTGCCCATGCCGCCCACGCGCGGCCTGGCCCTGGTCTGCCACCCCAACCCGACCCAGGGCGGCACCATGGACAACAAGGTGGTGCAGACCCTGGCGCGCGCCTTTGTGCAGCTGGGCTACCGCGTGGCCCGCTTCAACTTCCGCGGCATCGGCAAGTCCGAAGGCGGCTGGGACGAGGGCCGCGGCGAGATCGACGATGCCCTGGCCGTGCTGGCCGCGCTGCGCGAGCCGGGCGAGCCCCTGGTGCTGGCCGGCTTTTCGTTTGGCGGCTACGTGGCTTCACAAGCCGCGCTGCGCCTGCCCGAGGACCAGCGCGCCGAACGGCTGGCGCTGGTGGGCCCGGCGACCAGCCGCTTCGACACCGCGCCGGTGCCGCCCGAGACCTTGGTCATCCACGGCGAGGTGGACGATGTCGTGCCCCTGAGCTCGGTGCTGGACTGGGCGCGGCCGCAGTCGCTGCCGGTGGTGGTGGTGCCGGGCGTCGGCCATTTCTTCCACGGCCAGCTGCCCCTGCTGCGCAATCTGGTCGTGCGCAACTGGCGCGCTTGAGCACGCCTGCCCCTGTTTCCCTGCCTGGACTCGCCTGAACCCGAGTCGAAAGAACCCCTGTGATGAATCGTTATTCGCTCCCCCTCGCTATCTCTCTGGCCGCGGCTTCGGCCCTGGTTTCGCCTGCGGTGCTGGCTCAGGCGCCGGCCGCCGCCAGCCAGGCCCAAGCGGCATCGCAGATGCCTGGCCCCGAGATCGCCGCGCGCAGCTATCTGCTGCTGGACATGAGCGCCAATCGCGTGCTCAGCGAGCGCGACGCCGACACCCCGAATGACCCCGCCTCGCTGACCAAGCTGATGACGGCTTATGTGGTGTTTGGTGCCCTGCGCGACAAGCGCCTGACCCTGGAGCAGGCCCTGCCGGTCTCCACCCGCGCCTGGGACGAGCGCAAGGGCGACCCCTCGCTGATGTTCATCAACACGACCATGACGCCCAAGGTCGACGAGCTGCTGCGCGGCATGATCATCCAGAGCGGCAACGATGCGTCCGTGGCCCTGGCCGAAGGCGTGGCCGGCACGGTCGAGCAGTTCGTGGCCTTGATGAACCGCCAGGCCCAGGCCTGGGGCTTGAAGAACACGCAGTTCAAGAACGTGACCGGCATGACCGAGCCGGGCCACAAGAGCAGCGCGCGCGATCTGTCGATCATCGCCTCCAACCTGATCCGCGACTTCCCCGAGTACTACGGCTACTACTCGCAGCGCGAGTTCACCTTCAACAAGATCCGCCAGGAAAACCGCAATCTGCTGCTGCGCCGCGACCCCAGCGTCGACGGCATGAAGACCGGCTACACCGAAGCCGCGGGCTACTGCCTGGTCTCCAGCGCCCAGCGCGAGTTCCCCAACGGCAAGCGCCGCCTGCTCAGCGTGGTCATGGGCACGGCCTCCAAGGAAGCGCGCGCGACCGAGAGCCAGAAGCTCCTGAACTGGGGCTACTCGGCCTTTGACGCCGTGCGCCTGTTTGAAAAGGACGCAGCCATCAGCACCGTGCCGGTCTGGAAGGGTGCCAGCCCGCAGGCCAAGCTGGGCGCGGCGGGCGCGGTGTTCGTAGCCGTGCCGCGTGGCGACGGCGCCAAGCTGCAGACGCAGATCGAGCGCACCGATCCGCTGGTCGCACCGCTGAGCAAGGGCCAACGCGTGGGCACGCTCAAGGTCAGCACGGCCGGCGGCGTGCCGGTGGCCGAGGTGCCCCTGGTGGTGTTGGAAGAGGTGCCGCTGGCCGGCATCTTCGGTCGCGCCTGGGACGCCATGCGTTTGTGGATCAAGTGATCCCCTGAGCCGGGCCCGCGCGCCGCGGGCGTAAGCTTGGGGCTGACGAGAACGCTGTTTTTTGGAGCCGGAGGCCCGCCCCATGCTTGCTTTGCCTGATGTCCGCTGCTACCTGAACGGCGCGTTCCAGCCCTTGGCCGAGGCCAAGATATCGGTCATGGACCGAGGCTTCATCTTCGGCGATGGGGTCTACGAGGTGCTGCCGGTCTACGAGCGCCGCCTGTTCCGCTTCGAATCGCACATGGAGCGGCTGGAGCGCAATCTGGCCAAGCTGCGCATCACCAGCCCGCTGCTGCGCGCGCAGTGGCTGGAGCTGGCGCGAGAGCTGGTGCGCGGCGTGGCTGCGGACGAGCAGCTGATCTATCTGCAAGTGACGCGCGGCGTCGCGCCGCGCAACCACGCCATGCCCGAGGGCGCCGTGCCCACGGTGTTTGCCTACAGCATGTCCTCCAAGCCGATGTCGGCCGAAGAACGGCACCGCGGCGTGGCCTGCATCAGCGCGCGTGATTTCCGCTGGCAGCGCGGTGACATCAAGAGCATCTCCCTGCTGGGCAATGTGCTGGCCCGGCAGATCTCGGCCGACGAGGGCGCGGCCGAGACGATTCTGCTGCGCGACGGTTTCCTGACCGAGGGCGCCTCCTCCAATGTCTGGATCGTCAAGGAGGGCGCTTTGCTGGGCCCGCCGCGCAGCGAGGACCTGCTCGAAGGCATCCGTGTCGAGCTGCTGCGCGAGCTCTGCGAAGAATGCGGCATCGGCTACAACCTGCGACCCATCTCCGAGGCTGAGCTGTTTGCGGCCGACGAGATCATCCTCAGCTCGGCCGGCAAGGAAGTGCTGGCGGTGACCCGCCTGGACCACCAGCCGGTGGGCCATGGCGCCCTGCATGGCAAGCCCGGCCCGGTCTACGCCCGGCTCTACGAGGCCTACCAGCGCGCCAAGCCCTTGCAATCGATCTGAAACGACGCATCTGCGTCCCTTGATCCGAATCTTTTGATTGTTGAAGAAGCACCATGAGCCAATTCCCCCCCATGCAGCAGCCGCCGGACATCCCGCCCGAGCAGTCGCTGATCACCTACCCGGCCCATTTCCCCATCAAGGTGATGGGGGCCAAGGCGGAGGGTTATGTGGAAGCCATCGTGCAGGTGGCCCAGGCCTTCGACCCTGGTTTTGATCCGGCCACCGTGGAGCAGCGCCCCAGCAAGGCCGGCAACTACCTGGGCCTGACCCTCACCGTGCGCGTGACCAGCCGCGAGCAGCTCGACGAGCTGTACCGCACGCTGTCCACGCACCCGATGGTGAAAGTGGTGCTTTGAGGCCGCGAAGCCTCACTCTCCACGCCCCAGCTGTTCGTCGATGGCCTTGAGCTTGTAGGGCGCGCCTTCGTCGCCGTTGCGTGCGGCGATGTCGTACCAATAGCGGGCTAAGCGCAGATCGGCCGGCACACCCAAACCGGTTTCGTACATCGAGGCGAGCAGGTACTGCGCGCCCACATCGCCCGACTTGGCTGCCTCGCGGAACCAGTGCGCGGCCTGCTCGGGGTTCGGCGGCGTGCCGCGCCCGAGGTAGTAGGCGGTGGCCAGGGCGACCTGGGCCTCGCTGCTGCCGCGCTCGGCCGCGCGCAGATTCCAGGTCAGGGCCTGGGCCAGGTTCGGCTTGCCCAGCAGGCCTTGCTCGTAGAGCTGGGCCAGGGCCAGCTCGGCGCGCACCAGGCCGCCGGCGGCGGCGCGCTTGAGCAGGCGTTCGGCCCGGCGCGGGCTGGGCTTGGGCAGCTCCTCGCGCAAATGCATCATGGCCAGGTTGTAGTCGGCCAGGGGCAGGGGGCGAGCCTTGGCCGACAGCGCGGTGAAGGCGCGCGCGGCCGCTTTCAGATCCCCGGCCTCGTAGGCGTGCACGGCGCGCTCCAGCGGCGTGGCCGGCGGCTCGGTCGCCGCGCCCTCCTGTGCCCACAGCGGGGCGAGTCCGAGCGCGAGCAGGGCCGCCACGCAATGGTTTCTTGTCTTCCAGAGAAAGGTCGGGCGCAGCGTGGGCATCGGTGAAGGGCTCCGGGTCAGAAGGGCCAGACGGTAGCCGATTTCACGCCGCCCTGCAGGCTTGGCTACCATGTCGGCATGATTGTGAAAAACCTGGGCCGGGTCGACTACGCCGAGACGGTCGACGCCATGCGGGCCTTCAGCGAACAGCGCGGGCCCGAGGCCGAAGACGAGCTCTGGCTCTGCGAGCATCCCCCCACCTACACCCAAGGCCTGGCCGGCAAGGCCGACCATGTGCTGGCCGCCGCCGGCATCCCGGTGGTGCAGACCAACCGCGGCGGCCAGGTGACCTACCACGGCCCCGGCCAGGTGGTTGCCTACCCGCTGGTCAACCTGCAGCGCCTGGGCATCTATGTGCGTGAGTTTGTGTTCCGCCTGGAAACGGCGGTGATCCAAACCCTGGACAGCTACGGCGTCACCGGTCACCGTGTGGCCGGCGCGCCGGGCATCTATGTGCGCCTGGACGACCCGTTTGCCCATGCGGCGCTGACCGGCCCGGCGCCGGCCGACGACCCCTTCCGCGGCCTGGGCAAGGTGGCGGCCCTGGGCATCAAGGTCACGCGCCACTGCACGTATCACGGTGTGGCCCTCAATGTGGCCATGGACCTGCAACCCTT
This sequence comes from Roseateles sp. GW835-FHT13E02, assembly GCF_058794035.1. Classification (NCBI taxonomy): domain Bacteria; kingdom Pseudomonadati; phylum Pseudomonadota; class Betaproteobacteria; order Burkholderiales; family Sphaerotilaceae; genus Roseateles; species Roseateles sp. GW835-FHT13E02. Next base: position 9,873 of record NZ_JBXAGJ010000033.1, on the reverse strand, counting down.
CTCGGGCATCAACCCCTGTGGCTATGCGGGGCTGCGCACGGTGGACCTCGTTACACTTGGGGTTTTTGCGGATTGGCCCGAAGTGGCCCAGCGCTTCGGGGAACGGCTGCAAGCCCAGCTGGAGCGTTGACGAAACGAGGCTGGCATGGCGACCGAGAACATCACTCACGAAGCAAAGACAGGCGAGGCGTACGACGCCACGGCCAAGCAGAAATCCCAGGCCAAGACTGCGCGCATCCCGATCAAGATCGTGCCCGCCGAGACGCTGAAAAAGCCCGACTGGATTCGCGTCAAGGCCGGCTCGCCCAGCACCCGTTTCTACGAAATCAAGCAGATCCTGCGCGAGCAAAAGCTGCACACGGTCTGCGAAGAAGCCTCCTGCCCCAATATCGGTGAATGCTTCGGCAAGGGCACGGCTACCTTCATGATCATGGGTGACAAGTGCACCCGCCGCTGCCCCTTCTGCGATGTCGGCCATGGCCGCCCCGATCCGCTCGATGTGAACGAGCCCGAGAACCTGGCCAAGACCATCGCCGCGCTCAAGCTCAAGTATGTGGTGATCACCAGCGTGGACCGCGATGACCTGCGTGACGGGGGCGCCGGCCACTTTGCCGAGTGCATCCGCAAGGTGCGCGAACTCAGCCCCTCGACCCAGATCGAAGTGCTGGTGCCGGATTTCCGCGGCCGCATGGATCGTGCGCTGGACATCCTCAAGGCCGCACCGCCGGACGTGATGAACCACAACCTGGAAACCGCGCCGCGCCTCTACAAGGAAGCGCGCCCGGGCTCGGACTACGAGTTCAGCCTCAACCTGCTCAAGCGCTTCAAGGAAGAAGTGCCCGGCGTGCCCACCAAGAGCGGCATCATGGTGGGCCTGGGCGAGACGGATGAGGAAATCCTCCAGGTCATGCGCGATATGCGCGCCCACCACATCGACATGCTGACCATCGGCCAGTATCTCGCTCCTTCCGGCCACCACCTGCCGGTGCGCCGCTATGTGCACCCGGACACCTTCAAGATGTTCGAGGAAGAGGCCTACAAGATGGGCTTCACCCACGCGGCCGTGGGCGCCATGGTGCGCAGCAGCTATCACGCCGACCAGCAGGCGCATGGCGTGCTGGCCGCCGGCGCGGAAGCTCCGGCCGCGTCCTGAGCACGGCCTGTCGTCGGGTCGGCGCCGCGCTCAGCGGTAGCGGACCCGGCGTCTGAACTCGTCGACCAGGCGCTGGTAGCTGCCGTCCTTGCGCATCTGCGCCAGGCCCTGGCTGAACTGCTGGGCCAGGCGCTCGCCCTGCGGGTGCTGTTTGGAAAACGCGACCCAGAAGCCATCCATGGAGATCAGCCCGGTGCGGCGCAGCTGGCCGCGGAATTCGGGCGTGTTGTCGATGCGCAGCCAGGCCGGCGTGCGGTTCAGGAGGATGTAGTCCACGCGTTTGCTCAAGAGCATGCGGATCAGGGCGGCATCGGAGACGGCGCTGAACTTCTGGATGCGCGCGTCGTGCATGAACTCGCTGGGGTAGGTGTAGCCATTGGTGTAGGCCACTCGCTTGCCGCGCAGATCGGACAAGCGCATCTCGGGGCTGGTGTCGTCGGCCCGGCCGAAGATGGACAGCTCTTCCTCGAACATGGCCGGCTGGTGCCAGACGTAGTCGTTGCGGTTGTCGTCGGTGATGGTGGCGTTGAAACAGCCCGCGACCTGACCGGTCTTGGCGTAGAGCATGCAGCGCGAAAAGGGCACGGTGACGATCTGCACCTGCACACCTTGCGTGGCCAGGGCCGCGCGGATCAGGTCGACGCTGAAGCCGACCGGCGGGCGCTGCGTGTCAGCGCCGGGCTTCTCGGCGGCGCTGTAGGGCGGCCAATCGTCCTCGCCGGCCAGGACCAAGGGCGCCGCGGGCTTGGTGCCCGGGCCGTCTTCAGCCCAGACCGGGTGGTGCGTGCCGAGCGCAAACGCCGCGAGCAGGGCGCAGAGGCAGCGCCTGTGGGTGGTGGCCGCGTTCTCGACATGCAAGCGCTCGCGCGGGCCTCAGGCCGATTCGGCCAGCAGCTTTTCGACCAGGGCGTGCAGGGCCGCGAAATCCGGTTCGCCGACATAGCGCTTGACCACCTCGCCGCGCTTGTTGATCAGCAGCGTGGTCGGCGTCAGCTGCACGCGGCCGAAGCTTTGGGCGATCTGGCCGGTGTTGTCGATGGCCACGCCGAAGGGCAGCTGCCGGCTTTCGGCGAACTTGGCGACAAAGGCCGGCGGGTCATAGCTCATGGCCACGGCCAGTGTGTCGAAGCCACGGCCCTTGAACTTCTCATGCGTGGCGACGATCTGCGGCATTTCCTTGACGCAGGTGGTGCAGCTGGTGGCCCAGAAGTTGACCAGCATGACCTGGCCCCGCCACTGGCTGGAATCGGCCTTCTTGCCGTCCAGCAGCACATAGTCCACCCGCGGCGCGGTTTCGCGGGCACCCAGGCTCTGGTAGGCCAGGTAGGCACCGCCAGCCAGGGCCAGGACCAGCAAGGCAGGGGCGAGCAGGCGGGAGGTCTTCGATGTCGTCATGACCTGGAGTTTAGAGCCTGCGCCGTGGCGCTGCCTTCACAGGCCTTTGGACAGTTCGAACAGCAGCACTGAAGGCAGGGCGTCGTTGAGATGCTGGCGCGAGATGCGCGCCAGGCCGTCGGGGGTGGCGGTGGAGAGCTGGGTCTTGTGCGCCTCGTCCAGCACTTCCACAAAGCTGAAGTCGGGCACTTCGCGCATGGCCTCGGCGTAGAGCCGGTCGAACTCGGGCCCGCGCAGGCGGGCTTCGAAGACGATGCCATGCGGCAGGCCTTCGGCACAGAACTGGGCGGCCTCCTCCATGCTGCCGACCACATCGATGATCAGGCCCATGTGCTGCATGGCCGCCTGCAGCTGGCTGCGCAGCTCGCGGCGCTGGGCGATCACCAGCACATGGCTGCCGGCCAGGGGTTTGGAATTGCTGGAGGGCGGATAGTCCTGCGAGCTCTCGCTTTCGCTGGGTGCGTCGAGCGCGCGCTCGGTGGCGGCCAGGCCATTGGCCTCGTCGCCGACGATGTGGGGGAACTCCAGCGTCAGCACCGTGATGCCGGCTTCGTCCTCGCGCAGCGGCAGCACGCCCAGGGTGATGGCCGTCTGTTCGACCAGGCGCCAGGCCAGGGAGTTCAGGGTGGCCGGGGTTTCAGCGGCGCGCGGGTCATCCAGCAGGTCCAGCGAGCGATGGGCAAAGCGGCAGACCAGGCGGGCCTTGGCCGGCCAAGGGGTCAGGTCCAGGCGCAGGTCGATGGAGCTGTGCGTGCTGGCCAAGGCCCAGTCCATCAAGGCATTGAGCAGGGAGAACAGCAGGGAGCCATCGGTCATGACCTCGATGGGCTTGAGCACCTGGCGCACCTGGATGCCACGTGCCTGGGTCTCGCGGCTGCGCTGGGCCAGCACGCTGCGCAGCACCTGGGTCAGATGCATTTTCTCGCGCGACAGGTGCAGGCGCCCGGATGCCAAACGGGCCAGCTGCTGGCCGACCATGCCGGCCTCGCGCGCCTGGCTGACGCTTTCACGCAGGGCGCGCAGGCTTTGCCGGTCGATCTGGCCGGTGCTGACCAGCTTGTGGATGCGCTCCAGCGCGGAGCTCAGCGGCCCGGCGATCTCTGCGCCCAACTGCTGCACGATCTCGGCCCATTGCGCATGGCTCGGCTCGCCAGCGACATCGTTCGCAGCGTTGGCGTTGGCTGAAGGGGGGAGCGGGGTGCGCATGACAGGGGCGGGGGAGCTGGGGATTGCTGCTGCTGAAGCGGGCGTTGCGTTTCTTGTGTTTATCGGCCTGGGAAGCGATCGAGAGGGCGTTTCCCGCAGCGGTCGCCATGGTCATGGTGAAGCCGCTCAGCGTCCATCCCCCGATCCGGGGGCAAACCCGAGTGGCAGGCCGGCTGGTGGCATTTCGGTGAAATCTGCACGCTGAAGCTGGGGATTTGCATGCAGATACCGCTGATTTGAGGGGCTAGGGTGAAGCGCCTGCCGCCGCTTCAGGCCACCGCGCCGCTGGCGAGCAAGGCCTCGATCTCGGCCTCGCTGCAGCCGGCTTCGCTCAGGATCTCGCGCGTGTGCTGGCCCAGCAACGGTGGCGCGTGCCGGTAGCTCACCGGGGTCAGCGAGAGCTTGATCGGGTTGGCCACCACGCGCAGCTCGTCGCTGAGCGGGTGGGCCAGGGGCACGACGGTGCCGCGCGCCTGCACCTGCGGGTCGGCAAAGGTTTCGGCCAGGTTGTTGATCGGGCCGCAAGGCACTTTGGCGGCCTCCAACGCACGCAGCCAGTGGTCGCGCGCTTGGGTGAGCAGCGCCGCCTCGATCAGCGGCACCAGCTCGACGCGGTAGCGCACGCGCGCGCTGTTGCGGGCAAAGCGCGGATCCTGCGCCCATTCGCTGTGGCCGGCGATTTCGCAGAATTTGGCGAACTGCGCGTCGTTGCCCACGGCCAGAATCAGGTGGCCGTCGCTGGCCGCGAAGACTTGGTAGGGCACGATATTGGCATGGGCATTGCCCAGGCGGCCGGGCGCGCGGCCGGTGCACAGGAAGTTGGCGCCGACATTGGCCAGCATGGCCACCTGGGTGTCCAGCAAGGCCATGTCGATGATTTGCCCGCGCCCGGTGGCTTCGGCATGGCGCAGGGCCGCCAGCACGGCCACGGTGGCGTAGAGCCCGGTGAACAGGTCGGCCACCGCCACGCCCACTTTCTGCGGGCCGCCCCCGGGCTTGTCGTCGCGCTCGCCGGTGATGCTCATCAGCCCGCCCATGCCCTGGATGGCGTAGTCGTAACCGGCCCGGTCGCTGTAAGGCCCGGTCTGGCCGAAGCCGGTGATGGAGCAGACGACCAGGCGCGGGTTGGCCTCTTGCAGGCTTTGTGCATCGAGGCCGAATCGGGCCAGATCCCCGACCTTGAAGTTTTCCACCAGCACATCGGCCTGCTGCGCCAGGCGCCGGATCAAGGCCTGACCCTCTGCGCAGGCGATGTCGATGGCGATCGAGCGCTTGTTGCGGTTGGCGCCCAGGTAGTAGGCCGCTTCCGAGGTGTCCTGGCCTTGCGCGTCTTTCAAATAGGGCGGGCCCCAGGCGCGGGTGTCGTCACCGCTACCGGGGCGCTCGACCTTGATCACATCGGCGCCGAGGTCGGCCAGGGTCTGGGTGCACCAGGGGCCGGCCAGCACGCGCGACAGGTCCAGCACGCGCACTCCGGCCAGGGCCATGGGCGGGAGCAGGGAGGCAAGGTGCGGGGCCTGCTGGGTCTGCGGGGCCTGCGGAGTGGAGGCCGAGTCCGCGCCCGGCATCGAGGAGGAATTCGTCTGCGATGGATTCATGCGAATCATTGTGCGTGCTGGCGCTGCGTACCGGGCTCCGATAATGCCCGGATGACATCGCCTCGCCCGTTCCGCCGCCGCCCCGCGTTTTCGCGTTGGGCTTGTGTTTTCCTGTTGCCGGCTTCGCTGGCGGCCTGTTCGCCAGGCCTGGACTGGCGCGAGGTGCGGCCGGCCGATTCGGGCCTCTTGCTGATGTTCCCCTGCAAGCCTGAGGTTCACAGCCGCCCGGCCACGGCCAGCGAGCCGGCACGCATGGGCATGGCGCAGTGCAAGGCCGATGGCATCACCTTTTCGGTCTCCTGGGCCGAGGTGCGCGACCCGGCGCTGGTCACACCGGCCATGCGGCAGATGCGTGAGTCGGTGCTGAGCAAGCTGGGTGCCGCTGAGGTCGGCGCGCCGCAAGCCCTCCAGGTGCCGGGCATGACGCCCAGCCCGGAGGCCGTGCAGCTGCATTTGCGCAGCCCGGCTGGCCCCGGGGGGGCGGGCCCGAGCGAGGTGGATCTGGCCCTGTTCACCCGCGGCCTCTGGGTCTATCAGGTGCTGATGCTGGCACCCAAGCGCCAGCCGGCGGCTTGGGATGGCTTCATCAACGCGATGAAGCTGGAGACTTGAGCTTCGGTATGGATGAAAAAGACCGCTTCTTGCCGTGTGCGGCAGAGCGGGTTTCAGCCGGCCAGCGGCTGAGCTGCATTGATAATGGGATGCCATGTCCGGACTGCTCTTGATCGCTCACGCCCCGCTTGCCTCTGCCCTGAAAGCAGTGGCGGAGCACACCTTTCCGGATTGCGCCCGGCAATTGCAGGTCTTGGACGTGACGCCCGAGATGTCCGCCGAGGCGGTGGAGAGCGCGGCACGCGCCTTGCTGCTGGCTGGCGGCCATGCCGAGAACCTGGTGCTGACCGATGTGTTCGGCGCCACGCCCAGCAACGCGGCCTTGCGCTTGCGCAGCGCCACGGTGCAGGTGATCAGCGGGGTCAATGTGCCGATGTTGTGGCGCTCGCTGTGCTACGCCGGCCAACCGCTGGCCAGCCTGGCCGAGCGGGCCAGCGGGGGCGGGCAGTCGGGCATTGTTCTGTCCGAGACCCCGGGTGCTGCGCCCTGATTCGCAGGGCGCTCGCGTATCGATGGATGCCGACGGTGAATCGTCTTTCTTTGGAGTCCTGAGTTTCAATGATCAAGTCCACGCTCACCATCAGCAACAAACTGGGCCTGCATGCCCGCGCCTCGGCCAAGCTGACCAAGCTGGCGGGCAGCTTTCAGTGCGAGGTCTTCATGAGCCGCAACAGCCGGCGCGTCAATGCCAAGAGCATCATGGGCGTCATGATGTTGGCGGCCGGCCTGGGCTCCCAGGTTGAGCTGGAAACCGATGGCGTCGATGAGCAAGCGGCTCAGGACGCCATCACGGCCCTGGTCAACGACAAGTTCGGCGAGGGCCAGTGAGCCCCGCCCGGGCGGCCCTTATTGGCCGCCCATGAAGTGCCGGCGGTAGCGCGAGGGCAGGTCGGCCAGGCGCATCATCATCGGCAGGTCGGCGGTGTTGAAGTCAGGATCCCAGGCCGGTGCGCCCAGGATGCGGGCGCCGCAGCGCAGATAGCCCTTGATCAGCGGCGGTGCTTCCACCACCAGATCGTGGCGCAGTTCTTCCACCGGCAGCGGCAGGCGAGGGCGCACCTGCCATTCGATGCTGGCCAGATGGCTTTGCTCCAGCTGCTTCCACAGGCTGGCCGCGAAATGCCCGCCGTCGCGCATGCTGACGCTGGCGCAGCCGATCATGGTGTCCAGCTTGTTGCGCATCATGAATTCCGCCAGCGCGCCCCAGAGCGCCATGATGGCGCCGCCCGAGCGGTGGTCCGGGTGGATGCAGGAGCGACCCAGTTCCACCATTTGCTCGCGCAGGCCACGCAGGCGGGTCAGGTCGAACTCGGTCTCGCTGTACCAGCCGCCGGCTTGCTTGGCGGCGGCCGGAGTCAGCACGCGGTAGGTGCCAATCACCTGACCGACGCGGCCATGGGCATCGACCTCACGCACCAGCAGGTGCTCGCAAAACGCATCGAAGGTGTCGATGTCGTGACGGGCCGGTGCGCCGTGCGGCACGCTCAGGCGGGCGCCCATTTCTTCGGCGAAGACCTGGTAGCGCAAGCGCTGGGCTTCGCGCACATCGTCTTCATGCCGGGCCCAGCTGACGTCCAGACGCGCGGGTGCCGCGGCAACCGGCGCCGGGCGCAGCGCCGCAGGCGGAGTCATGCCGGGGCGGCGCTCGGTCTTCAGAGCGCGCAGATCGGAGAAGGGCAGCGTGGGCAGCGGAAGATCCCTCATGGTGGCCTCGAGCGGTTCGTTGTTGGCCTCGCCATGCTCGGCGGCCGCAATGACGGGGCCGTGACGCCGGAATGACGTCTCGATGACGCCGGTCTTGAGCCATCGGCGCTGCTAAAGTCGGCGCATGAGCTTCCAGGTCTTTGGTATTCCTGTTTCGCGCGGCGTGGCCATCGGCCGGGCGGTGCTGGTGGCGTCCAGCCGGGTCGATGTGGCGCATTACTTCATCGCCGAGGCGCAGATCGAATCGGAAATCCAGCGCGCCCTGCGGGCCCGCGATGTGGTGGCCGCCGAGCTGGAGGCCCTCAAGCAAGACCTGCCGGGTGATGCACCGCATGAGCTGGCCGCTTTGCTCGATGTCCACTTGATGCTGCTGCACGACGACGCGCTGACCGGTGCCACCAAACAGTGGATCATCGAGCGCCACTACAACGCCGAATGGGCGCTGTCTGCCCAGCTGGAAGTGCTGGCTCGGCAGTTCGACGAGATGGAAGACGACTACCTGCGCGAGCGCAAGGCCGACCTGGAGCAGGTGGTCGAGCGGGTGCTCAGCGCCCTGGCGCGTGAGCAAGGTCTGGCGCCGGTCGATGCCGCCAGCGTGGTGCAGCGTGATTTCGCTGGCGAAGACCCGCTGTTGCTGGTGGCGGCCGATATTGCACCGGCCGACATGATGCAGTTCAAGCGCAGCGTGTTCCACGGTTTCATCACCGACATTGGCGGCAAGACCTCGCACACCGCCATCGTGGCGCGCAGCATGGACATCCCGGCGGTCGTGGGCACGCGTGAGGCCTCGCGCCTGATCCGCCACGACGATTGGGTCATCATCGACGGCGATGCCGGCGCGGTGATCGTCAACCCCTCGCCCATCATGCTGGAGGAGTACCGCTTCCGTCAGCGCCAGAGCGAGCTGGAGCGCGCTCGCCTGACCCGTTTGCGCCACACGCCGGCGGTGACGCTGGACGGCGAGCGGGTCGAGCTGCACGCCAATATCGAGCTGCCGGCGGATGCGGCCGGGGCCATCGAATCCGGTGCTACGGGCGTGGGCCTGTTCCGCAGCGAGTTCTTGTTCATGAACCGCGGCGGTGAGCTGCCGAGCGAGGAAGAGCAGTTCATCGCCTACAAGGCAGCGGTCGAGGCCATGCGCGGCATGCCGGTGACGATCCGCACGGTGGATGTGGGGGCGGACAAGCCGCTCGATCGCATGAGCGCCAGCGAGTTGCGCCACGAGCATGTGCTCAACCCGGCCATGGGTTTGCGCGCCATCCGTTGGAGCTTGGCCGAGCCCAGCATGTTCCGCCAGCAGCTGCGTGCGATCTATCGCGCCAGTGCTTTTGGCAAGGTTCGCCTCTTGATTCCCATGGTGGCGCATCTCGGCGAGGTGCGGCAGATCCTGGAATCGGTCAAGAAGGTGCAGCAGCAGCTGACCGACGCCGGCCAGGCCTTCACGAAAGTGGATCTGGGGGTGATGGTGGAGATTCCCGCGGCGGCCGTGATGCTGCCGCTGATCCTGCGCCATGTCGATTTCGTTTCGGTCGGCACCAATGACTTGATTCAGTACACCCTGGCCATTGACCGCGCCGACGAGGCCGTGGCCCATCTGTATGACCCCTGGCATCCGGCGGTGTTGCAGCTGTTGTCGCGCTCCATCGCGGAATCGGTCGCCGCGGGCAAATCTGTGAGCGTCTGCGGCGAAATGGCCGGTGACCCGGTCTTCACGGACCTGCTGCTGGCCATGGGGCTGCGCAGTTTTTCCATGCACCCGTCGCAGATCCCGTCGGTCAAGCAGCGCATCTTGCGCGCCGATGCCGCCCGCCTGGCGCGCGTGTTGCCGCAAGTCTTGGCCAGCGAAGATCCGCAGCGCGAGGCGCAGGCGGTGTTTGCCTCGCACAAGGGAACGCACAGCCTGCAATGATGGCTGTCCGGCGGGCATCGGGCGCGAACGGCGCTTGACGTATCCGTGTTGCCCGCGCCCGCAGCGGCATGTGAGCGAGCAAAGCGTTTGGATTCAGGCGGGCCACCTCACGGCATTTGTCGGGCTGAGTGCCGCCCTCGATCCGTCCTTGATCCTGTGTGGCGATCCGGGGACCTCTGGACCGCCATGAAACTTTCGAGCGAAAGTCTTGCTGAGTCAAAAATTCCTGTGCTACAGTAGAGGGCTTCGCTGCACAGAAACACTTCTTCGGAAGTCAGCGAGTGACTCGAAAGGGT